>CALJVD010000144.1 GCA_937974825.1 uncultured Oceanospirillaceae bacterium
GGGCTGCTTTTCGGCTTCTTAGCTTGTGCTAGAAAACTCATTTTTGCATCTCCTGTTTAGTGTTGCTCGTTTGTTTCTGTTGCCTAATTTAATGCCAATATGTTAACGTGTCAACATCAAAAGCAAATTAAATCACAAATCACGCAAGAGAGCAGTAAAAATGATCGACGAAAAAGAGATAATCAAACGCCTAAAACTTATTCAAATTCAAGCGTTTGCTGAGTTTAGCGGGGTCTCAGCAAACAGCCTTTATAAGATGCGCGCCAGCGACTCACTTGAGGGGTTTACGCTGGCAACGGTTAAAAAAGTATCAGACGCGCTAGTTAAAATGGGAGAAGTAAAGTGACTGACTTTATTAGTGTAGAAGATGACTGGGAGCTTCCTTACCGCCAGTGCATGGAAGCTGGTATTAAGGTTATTGCGATAAACAAGATCAATAACAATGGCTCTTGCGGCTGTGGTGATCCTGAGTGCAAAACAACTGGCAAGCACCCAGTCACTAGCAACTGGCAATCAACTCCCATGTGGAGCGATGAGCAGGTTGCCACCATGCGCGAATTCATGGGGCAGCTGTACCCAGCTTATGGCGTGCTGGTCGACAACGGTTTACTGGTAGTTGATTGTGATGAGCGTAATGGCGGCCATGAATCGGTCGAACGCCTCAAAAAAGAAGAGGGTATAGACCTTTATTCAGTGGCTAATTTTATCGTGCGCTCTGGCAGTGGCGGTAAGTCATGCCACTTCTATTTTAAGACTGACGCCATTATCGGTAAGAAGCTTTATCAATCGCTGCCAAAGTACCCTGGCATTGATTTTAAGTCGTCAGGTTTTGTTGTTGGATGGGGTTCGCCTCACGTCTCAGGTTTAGAGTATGAGCGGGAGAAAGGCTTCCCAGAAGATATTGGCGAGCCACCTGCAAAGCTTGTCGATATGCTGGAGCACAAAGGAACGTATACGGGCGTAACCAATGGCGTGCTAACAGAAGTAACGGACAGCGAGCTACGCAACATCGCTAGCTTTATTTCAGTTAAGGGTATGGACTACCACGGCTGGACAGAAGTCGGCATGGCTTTACACCACACCACTGGCGGTGGAGACCTAGGGCTTGAGCTGTGGGACCATATATCGTCCACCACTGACCCTGAGCGTTATGTAAGCGGGGAATGCCATCGGAAGTGGCACACGTTCGGCAAGAGCGCGGTCAATGTGACGCTGGGAACGCTTATCCACCATGCGCGCAGTAATGGCTACGTTGAAAGCGTGACGTTTGATGCGGGCGATGAGTTTGCTGAGTTTTTGCAGGACGCTACACCCGAGGAAGTAGACCAGAAAGCCCAAAGCCTAAGCATTATTAAGCGCGCTGAAAGTATCGATCTGCGAAAGCTGCCTGGTTATGCGGGAGTTATTGCAGAATGGATCAATCAACGTTCGCGCTATCCGCGTGAAAACCTTGCCGTGGGCGCTGCCTTGTATGCGTTAAGTTGCATTGGAGGAATGCGACACGTTGATGAGCGTGACGGTATGCCACTTAACATCATGGTGTTTAACGTAGCGGGAACGGGCACGGGCAAAGAATCCATCGGGCAGTCGGTAACTGAGCTAATGATGCGCGCAGGCGTGGTTGCAGCGCAGCACGGTAAGTTTAAATCCGAGCAAGAGATTATGCGTAACCTTACCCGTCACCAAGCTGCGTTTTATTCAGTGGACGAGATTGGTATCGAGCTGCGTAAGATTAAAAACGCTGCAAAGTCCGGCGGGGCTTCCTATCTAGTGGCTATTATCGGTTTTATTATGTCGGTTTACTCAAAAGCTGACGGTGTGCTGCCTATCACTGGTGACGATAAGGAAGCGCTCAAGGACGCGCTTAAATCTGAGCTGGCACGCATTAACAAACAATTGGATAGCCACTTAGACGATGGATTGCGTATCAGCTTAGAGAAGCAGGTTGAGCGGCTTATTGAGTCGCTGCATGAAGTCGACGAGGGTATTAAAAATCCTTACTTTTGCTTGTTTGGTAGCACCACGCCGCAGACGTTCGATGAATCCATTGACGCTGAGACCGCTCAAAACGGCTTTATAGCGCGCTCTATCATTATCCGTGAGACTGAGACCAACCCGCGCGCAAAACGTAATTTTAAGCCTGTGGAGCTGCCCAGCACCATGGCTATGCGTTTGGCTCAGCTGTATAACGGCGGCGAGACCATCGAGCATGGTGACGAGCGTGTGCGGTCGCGTGGCGGGATTAAGTCTATCACCACTGACCAAGACGCTGACGCACTGCTGAATGAAGCTGCTGACTACTTTTGGCTGATGGGTGAGCGTGAAAAAGACAAGTCAGGGCTTGAGGGTATCACCAGGCGGTCGTATGAGATCGCGGCAAAAGTTAGTTTAATACTCGCTATGGCTGATGGTGGTGTGCGCACTGCTGAGCATGTGTTGTATGGCTTCGCATTCGCCAAGGCTGACACAGAGCTTAAGATCGAGTACGCCTATAGCTCCATGAACGAGGACGCCATTGACTCAGATATTCGCGGCAGCGCCAAGCTGGTTAAGTTGTTGAGTAAGCTTTCTTACGATACACCAGTGACACGCGGTCAAGTAAATAGAATCATGCGATGCTCCACTGCCGCGGAAGTGAGTAGCTACATTGCCGATCTTGAGAAGTTTGGAAAAATCCAAGTCACTGAGGGTGTGTCAGCAAACAATCGTCCATGCGAGTTTATTATCCGCATTTAACTTGCCACAACATAGGGCAAGCATTTATAGTTAGCCCCATAACCAAGTGGCACAGCAACCGACAGATACCAAGCAAAAACCAAAGTTTGGTATCTGCTCAAAGCCAGTAACCACGGGGCTTACAGCAAGAAAAACGGCAGCAGCCACCAAAAACCAAAGTTTAAAATTTAGAACCCAGCCTAGCGCTGGGTTTTGTCGTTTGGTTTTTGGTATTTGTGGTTCTTGTATAGTAATAACTA
>CALJVD010000145.1 GCA_937974825.1 uncultured Oceanospirillaceae bacterium
GGGTGGGGCGACTTCCAGTACCTCTAAAACCGTTATTTTAGATAAAAGCAGCAAAGAAGGTCATGATGTCGACTATCTGTTTGGCCAAGTTGCCATTGATAAGCCTTTTATCGATTGGTCCGGTAACTGCGGCAACCTAACCGCCGCCGTCGGTGCGTTTGCTATTACAAATGGCTTAATTGATGCTGCTAAAATCCCCGAAAACGGTATCTGTACCGTTAAGATTTGGCAGAAAAACATTCAAAAAACCATCATTGCTCATATTCCTATGACGAATGGTGAAGTACAAGAAACTGGCGACTTTGAATTAGACGGCGTGACCTTTCCAGCCGCCGAAGTCGTGGTCGAATTTCTAGACCCAGCCGATGGCGAAGGCTCTATGTTTCCTACAGGTAACTTAGTCGATGAGCTCGAAGTACCCGACATTGGCACCTTTAAAGCCACCTTTATTAACGCCGGTATTCCTACCATCTTCTTAAATGCAGATGACATTGGTTACACAGGCACGGAGCTTCAAAAAGACATTAACGGCAATCCAGAAAAACTGGCTTGGTTTGAAAAAATACGCGCTTACGGCGCAGTAAAAATGGGCTTAATCAAACACATCGATGAAGCCAAAGAGCGTCAGCATACGCCTAAAATCGCCTTCGTTGCACCGTCTAAGGGTTACACTACCTCCAGTGGTAAAGTGCTTGAAGCCAAAGACATCGACCTCTGTGTACGCGCGTTGTCTATGGGTAAACTACACCACGCCATGATGGGCACAGCATCGGTTGCTATAGCCACTGCAGCGGCCGTACCAGGCACCTTAGTAAACCTAGCTGCCGGTGGTGGCGCACGAGAAGCCGTCACCTTTGGCCATGCATCAGGCACCTTAAGAGTAGGGGCAGCTGCAACAGAAACCAACGGTGAATGGCGTGCTGAAAAAGCCGTCATGAGCCGCAGCGCACGAGTCATAATGGAAGGCTGGGTGAGGGTGCCTGAAGTTTAAGAAAGGTACTCTTTAAAGCTTGTTCAAGGAAGAACAGAAGCTATAAATAGGAATGATTATGAAAGTTGAACTTGTTACGCCCCTTAAGCGCCAATATACCAAAATATTAGCGGAACTTCGCACCTCAAAAGAGCCTATTTTAATTACTGAACACGGGCAGCCTTCTGCTTACCTTATTGATGTTGACGATTACGAATTCATGCAGCAGCGAATGGCAATTCTTGAAGGTATTGCATGCGCTGAACAAGCTGTTAACAATAGGCTTGTATTCTCGAATCAAGAAGCAAAAGAGAAAATGGCTAAATGGCTGAAGTAATATAGAAACCTCCAGCTCTGAATGATTTAAACGATGTTGCCGAACATAACCCTTTTGCCGCATATCTTGGCTAATACTTAATAGAAAAGGACGCTTAGTCATAGTGCACACTAATTCTGGTTATACATACAGTTAATTTGGACCGAATTGATAAAATTGCACGTTTGGTAATTTAAGATTGCCTAGATACTTAGTGTTAAATTAAAAATAGATAACTAAAACAACAAGTTAAAGATGTCTATAAATAATTAATGAGCAGCAGTTAACGACAAAATGAGCATGCACGTTTACACGG
>CALJVD010000146.1 GCA_937974825.1 uncultured Oceanospirillaceae bacterium
CGGCTCAAATTACTTTTGTTCATCTTCTAAAGCTTGTATATCAAGTGTTGCCCCATTGTCCCATCTGCCCACGGTTTGATGGGCAATACGGCGCTCTTCAAAGTAATCGTGGCGGTCGTAGATACCCTCAACGCCTTTTAGCTTATGGTAACGGACCTCTGCAAACCGATTTAGACGGGTAAAAAAACTATTCGATGTTTTGGACCTGCTCCCGTGCTTGTTCAATAAGTACTTTTAAATCCACTGCCGCTTGGGTAATGCCGCTGGTCAGTGATTTTGATGACAGTGTGTTCGCTTCACGGTTGAGTTCTTGCATCATGAAGTCTAAATGACGGCCGATGGGTTCGTTTTTCTTTAGGATGTCTTTTACGGCTAGGATGTGGGTGTTAAGTCGGTCGATTTCTTCGGCCACATCGGCTTTGTTGGCCAGTAGTACCATTTCTGCTTCTAAGCGGTTGGGGTCTAGGCTTTGTTGCAGTTCACCAAGGCGTTCTACTATATTGGCTTTTTGTGCTGCTAACGCTGCGGGCATGTTTTCTTGTACGTATTCCACTAAGCCATGCATTTTGTCTAAGCGTTGGATGATAACTTTCGCAAGTTCTTCGCCTTCTTTTGCACGGTGCGCCAAACTTTGTTGTAAACACTCTTTGAAGGCAGCCAATGCGCTTTGTTGTAGCGCTTTGCTGTCGACTTCTTCCGGTGCAAGCACACCTGGCCATTGTAAAAGTTCTAAGGGGTCGAGTGCTTGGCCTGGGCCAATAATATGCTGAATTTGATCGGTTGCACTCACTAGTTGTTTAACGAGTTGCTCGTTTACTTTTAAGCATTGCTGTTGGGTGTTGGCCTGAAAACGAAGTGAGCATTCAATTTTACCGCGACTTAAACTGGTTTTAAGTTGTTCGCGTAGGGCAGGTTCTAGGTCACGGAAAGCATCGGGTAAGCGGAAATGGACTTCTAGGTAGCGACTGTTTACAGAACGAATTTCCCAAGTGAAGTGACCATGTTCTGTTTCTGATGTGCTGCGGGCAAATGCCGTCATGCTGTGAACCATAATGCTCTCCTAATCTGAATATTAAATTGTACTAATTAAACCCGACCATTACAGCAAGGCTTTAAGCCGTTATACTCCACGCTAAATTTTAAGAGTTTGAGGAAGTATTTATGAGACCTAGCGGACGTTCAGCAAATCAAATGCGCGAAATTCGTATTACCCGTAATTACACTATGCATGCAGAAGGCTCTGTGTTGGTGGAGTTTGGCAATACCAAAGTGATTTGTACCGCTTCTGTCGATACCAGTGTGCCACCATTTTTACGTGGTAAAGGCCAAGGTTGGGTCACGGCCGAATACGGTATGTTACCACGCTCAACAGGTTCGCGTATGCAGCGTGAAGCCGCACGTGGTAAACAGCAGGGTCGTACGGTCGAGATTTCTCGTTTAATTGGACGTAGTTTACGTGCCGCTGTCGATTTAAAAGAGCTGGGTGAAAACAGTATTTTAATTGACTGTGATGTTATTCAGGCCGACGGTGGCACACGTACAGCAGCCATTACCGGTGCTTGCGTAGCTATGGTTGATGGTATTAATTGGTTGCTAGAAAACGGAAAGATTAAGAAAAACCCATTAAAGCAAATGATCGCTGCGGTTTCTGTGGGAATGTATAACGGTGAAGCAGTATTGGACTTAGACTATGACGAAGATTCTAATGCCGACACTGACTTAAACGTGATCATGACTGAAAATGGTGGCTTTGTTGAAATTCAGGGTACAGCAGAAGCTGAGCCATTCACGCCCGATGAGCTAAACGCCATGTT
>CALJVD010000147.1 GCA_937974825.1 uncultured Oceanospirillaceae bacterium
GGTTAATAGGTAATTTTATGAAGAAAGTTTTAGTCATTATTGCGTTATCTGTGTTTGGGTTTTCAGCCAACGCTGAGCCCAGCACCAGTGACGACGACGGCACTATTACGCTGAAGTTAAAGATGAATAACTCATCGAATAGCGCGCAGTCATCGCCCAGAAAATCACGTTTAAAATTTAAAGACAGAGGCCCCACTTGTTTGTGCGCCGATGGTTTAAGTGAAAAAGATATTTTAGAGCAACAACTTATTAAGCAGCAGAAAGAGAGTTAGAGGTACTTTTATGAAACATTTATTCGGTAAAACATTGGCAGTCGCGGCGGCATTTTTTGCAGTCTCCGTTTTATTGTTTAACTTCACAAATCAAACAGAACAAGCCGATGCTTGGGGCAGTGAAGTGTTAGCAGAAGTGAGTGAAGGACTACAAAAAGTATCTCCTATTCCTTTGGCAAACGCTTGTGGTTTAGGTGCTTCGAGCTGTTTCCGTTGTCATAATGGCCGTCGTGCAGAAGCACCGGGTAAAGATGAAAACTCACCCTGGCATGTTGAACACGACACGGTGAACTATTCATGTGCAGGTTGCCACAAGGGTAACCCTCGTATTCTAAAACAAGCGATTGCGCATAAAGACTTAATCGTTAACCCAGTGGCTGAACCAGAGCAAACTTGTGCTAGCTGTCATGGTGACGAAGCTGCGGCTAAAGCGAAAATCTATTTAGATAAACACCCACGTTTAGGTAAAGAGGTAGCACTGTGAAATTAGTTAAGAATACAATCGCTGCCGCGACATTACTGGCAGCAAGCAGTGCCAGTGTGGCCGGCCCCTATATTGAATTTGGTGAGCAAGGTTTCTTAGAACTTAACTACTCAATGCAGTTATGGTCACAGTACCGTGACTATACCTCTGCTAACCACGACGGTGCGGGCAACGATATTTTCTTGCGTCGTAACCGTATTACCCTAATGGGACAGCAAAGTGACATAGTCGGTTTTTACGCACAGTTAGAAGCCGGTGGCGATAGCCGTGCCGGAAACGATGACAAAGCCGTGTCATACCGTGATGCGTATATTACATTAGACTTCTCAGACGCTCGTCGTTTTATTTTAGGTCGCTTTAAAAATACCTTTACGCGTGAAAACTTAGAAGCTTGTTTAGAGCCACTAACGCTTGACCGTGCTGATGCGTCTTACTCTCCCTTTGGTGGCACGCGTGATACCGGTGCCGTAATGTGGGGTAACTTAGGCGATACGGCCGCTTTCCAATACCGAGTCATGGTTGCCGATGGGCGTGAAGGCGATGATGTGGCTAAAAAGCTACCACGTATTACCACACGTTTTCACTGGAGTGCCTTAGACCCTGAATACGATTACGGCTACCGTGGTACTTATTTAGGGACTCGTCGTATCTTTACGTTAGGTGCATCTTACGATTATCAAGCCGATGTCGCTTATGCCGATTATACCAATCTGTCTGATAAGAAAGATTATAAGGCATGGACAGTAGATGGCTTTTTTGAATATCCATTTAAAAGCGGTACTTATACTTTATCTGCAGCCTACTTTGATTACGGAATTGGCAACGCTATTAACCAAAATCCAGATCCATCACTACCAACTAACACTGAGCTAGAAGGGTTTTATGTTAAAGCGGGTTATTTGTATCCAAAGCCAGTAGGTGTTGGTCGTTTGCAGGTGTTTGCTCGTCATGATGGCAACGATTACAACCTAGATAGTGGTGCTTTAGATCGTAAATTAACCAGTGTAGGTGCAAACTATTACATTAATGGACAGCGTCTAAAGCTTACGGCTGAATATCAGAACGTAGACTTTAAGAATGAAGATCCTAGTAATCCAGCTCTGCAGGACTACAACCAATTCACCCTTGGTTTCCAATTTATCCTATAACGAACATTAAGAGAGCATAATGACTGAGAGTAATTCCTCTCGCGCATTTAGGGCTGCCGATGGCAGCCCTTTGGCGTGGAAAAAGCCTGTTTTTTTATTGCTGTTAACGGCCATCGTTTCTGTAATCTATTTGTCTTTAGATACTCGCTTTGTCTACCTATTGGTATACGGCTGGTTCGGTGTTATTTACGGTATATTTTTACAGTACGGTCGTTTTTGTATGGCCTCTGCTGTGCGTGATTTGTTTGCTGTCGGTGTCCCCCGTATGGCAGTCGGTGTTCTTATTGCTGTGATTATTTATGCAGTGATCTCTGCGTTTGTACAAGAAGCAGGGGTGAATACCTTTAACCCTCATCCTTTAGGCTGGCATATTCTAATTGGTGGTACCTTATTTGGTTTGGGTATGGTGGTTGCTGGTGGTTGTGCTTCTAGTACCCTGTATAAAACCGGTGAAGGTAACCTGGGCAGTATTTTAGTTCTGTTTTCTATTTCCTTCTCCCAGGCTTGGTTGGTCAGTACCGATTGGTTCAGTAACTGGATTCCTCAGTCTTGGGCTGAAACCGCTGCTGCAGAAGCCGATACGCTTAGTTTGGTAACAGAGTCGCCCGGCTGGTTTGATCAGTTCACAGCGGGCTACTTGTGGCAGTTAAGTGGTACGACAGCGCAAGATTATTTAGGCCTGCCGGCAAACTTGTTCGGTTACTTATTGGGCAACACTTTTGTTGTTGCAGTGGTTCCAACACTGATTCTAATAGCCCTGCTGTACATCTATAACTATCGCAAAATGTACTTGCGTCAGCACCCAGCTGACAATCACTCGATAGCGTATGAGTTAAAGGGCGTGTGGTCGATGATTATACAGTCTAAAAACACCGCTATTGCGGGGTTAGGCTTAGGCGTGTTTGCTGGTCTACAAATGTTTGTTACTGGTGAGCTACGTGAATACTATGAGATCTTTAACTTTGGTGAGTTGCTGGCTGAAATGGGTTACACCAATGGGTTATCCATTCAAGATACAGTGTTTGATCCGGGTTACTGGTATATCACTACTCAAGAAGCTCAGTGGGCAGGTTGGGCGATGGATAAAGCCGGCATGGATGTAAGCGGTAATCTGTTTTTTGGTTTAGAAAATGGCTTACCTAGTCCATTGTTAAATGCACCAGGCATGATGTCTGTTGGAATTATTGTGGGTGCCGCAGTGATTGCTATTGCTCGTAAAGAATTTAAATGGAAATTACCTAACACTGAAACCGCCATTTTAGCAATTGCTGGTGGTATACTAATGGGCTTTGGTGCTCGTATTGGTATGGGCTGTAACATTGGTGCTTTTTTCGCCACTGTGACTAACGGTGATATTAGTGGTTGGATCTTCTTAATAGGTATGGCCCTTGGTGGTTACTTATCTGTTAAGGCATTAAAAGCATGGATTGACTGGCGCTTATCGAAAGAAGAGTTTGATTTTTAAGAAGGTATATTATGGCTATTAAGATTAAAGAAACCGTTAAGTTTGAAAAACTAGAAGACGGTAAGTTTCAGTTAGATGTGCGTAGCTACGTATGCCCACACGTACAAATTTATGCGGAAAAAGCATTGAAGAAGATTGGTTCGGGTGACGAAATCACTATAGTGTTCGATAACCCATCTTCTGGCGAGTCTATTCGTTATTTGTGCGCTAATAATGGCGATGAGATTTTACAAGATACAGAAAGTGCAGGTACTTTCACTTGGAAAATCCGTAAGGCATAAGCACGAATGAAATCAACTTCGTTTGTAATATCGGCCGCACTCGCGGCCGTTGTTGTTTTGGCTCTAGCTTATATTGGTATTCAGCAATACGAGCAGTATCAAACCCCTTTTCTAAAGAAACACTGGGAAAAGCCTTTGGCACCGCAGGGCACTCCGCCAGCGCATTTTAGTGAGTTAGAAGCCTCGTTAAGCCCTGACTCTTGTGGGCAGTGTCACCAACAGCAATTTGCTGATTGGCAGCAAAGTTTACACAGTAAAACCATGACCGAAGGGATTCTGTGGCAGTTGCGCCTAATGCCACAAAATGATGCCAATATGTGTTTAGACTGCCATGCACCACTGGCCGAACAAAAAGCATTGGTGGCTATGGAGCGTGGTTGGCCTAATGCACCTAAGGGAGAGTTGCCTAGTTATGTTAGCCCCGATCTGGCGAATCAAGGCTTAGTCTGCGCGGCTTGTCATGTGCGTAACCATAAACGTTTAGGACCCGAGCCACTACCTACCACCACAGTAGTCGGTGGAGACGCGCATAATGGATTTTTAATTAAACCAGAGTTTAGCCAGAGTGAGTTTTGTGCAAGTTGTCATCAGTTTGCCGATGATGGTCCCCGTACAGCAGGTAAGTTGCGCGAGAACACCTATCAAGAATGGTTAGCCAGTGGTTATGCCGAGCAGGGTGTGCAGTGTCAAAATTGTCATATGCCAGATCGCCAACATCAATGGCAGGGGATACATTCACCCGAAATGGTAAAACAGGCGGTGACTACCGACTTACAACTTGCCGATGGCTTATTGCAAGGGCAAGTGACTAACAGTGGTGTAGGGCACTTTTTTCCTACCTATATGGTGCCTAAGGTGTATGTGCAGCTAGTGTTAATAGTACAAAATACAGAAGAGGTGCTCGCCGAAAAAGTCATAGGTTGGCAGGTGGACGAAAGCTTAGCAAACGAAGCCTTTGATACACGTTTAGCACCCAATCAAAGTATAGAAATTCGTTATCAGTTTAATTCTATTCCCACTGAAGGCAGAGTAGAGTTACGTTTAGCCGTAGCGCCAGCAGAGCATTATGAGCGAAACTATACGACTTCTTTAGGCTATGCTGATAAGTTAGATACAGTCACACTCAAACTGCTTAAAACAGCCTATAGAAATGCTAAAAACACACGTTTCACTTTAATGATGAATCGCATAGAGCTATAAAGAAATAGAAGCAAATTGACCATGGATCTTAATAAACACTTGGCTAAATCTCTAAAGACACTGACGCCTAATGGCGTGATATGGGTGGGGTTTAGCGGTGGCTTAGATTCAACGGTTTTACTGCATCTGTTAATTCAACAGCCGCATTTAAAAGCACGCATTAACGCTGTGCATGTGCATCATGGATTATCCGCCAATGCCGATGCGTGGTTGTCGCATTGCCAACAACAATGTGAACATTGGCAGGTTCCTTTTTACTCCGAAAAAGTACAGTTAAATGACCTAGCTGATGGCGTCGAGCAAGCGGCTCGTGCCGCCCGTTATGGGGTGTATAAACAGTACTGTCAGAGTGGTGATTCCTTGCTTTTGGCGCAGCACGCAGATGATCAGCTAGAAACGTTTTTTATGCGCTTATTGCGTGGCGCAGGCTTACATGGACTCACGGCCATAGCAGCAGAGCGCCAGTTTTCTGATAACGTTCAACTACTGCGTCCATTGTTATCTGTTAGCCGAGCGGAGCTTGAGCAGTACGTTCAGCAGCATCAATTAAACTGGGTAGAAGATGAGTCAAATTCAGATAGCCGTTTTGAACGAAACTGGTGGCGTAATGAAATACTGCCCGTCTTGTGGCGAAAGTTTCCGCAGCGTAAAAAAGCGGTGCTTCGCAGTATTGAGCAGCTTCAACAAGACCAACAGCTATTAGACGAGTTACTTACCCCCATCATTAACCAAGCGTGTATTGAATGGCGCTGGCCCAGTTGTTTTCCCGTTGGCTTAGATATTCAACAGCTCAATGCGTTACCAGAGCATTATAAGCCTTATGTGGTG
Source organism: uncultured Oceanospirillaceae bacterium (assembly GCA_937974825.1). Classification (GTDB taxonomy): domain Bacteria; phylum Pseudomonadota; class Gammaproteobacteria; order Pseudomonadales; family Oceanobacteraceae; genus Venatoribacter. Next base: position 5,679 of record CALJVD010000147.1, read on the forward strand.
CGTGGTTGGCTAGGTAAAAATGGACTCATGCAACCATCACAGCAGTGGTTAGTTCAGTTGCAGCAGGATGTTATACAAGCGCGAGTCGATGCTCAGCCAGTATTAAGTCTTGCCGACTGGCAAGTGCAGCGTCATAAACAAAAGCTGTTTGTTTTTAAACCACATGCAGTGGAAACCGAACAAAGTATATTCTTAAGCCAAGAGCAGGTTATTGCATGGTCGGGTGGCGTTATTACCGTTGCAGCGGCTCAGTTTGGAATGAAAGCCGGAGAATATACGCTTACTAGTGCAGGTAAGGTAAGAGGGCAGCGCCTTCAAGCTAAAGACAGACCGCCTAAGACGGTGAAAGCCTTTTTACAGGAAGCCGATATACCTACGGCCTTGCGTGACAGTTGGCCAGTACTTCTGCAGAATGATCATTTAGTGTCTATTATAGGTATTGCTCAGGCTGAGCAAATAGAGGACGTTAATGGATTAGTGCTAGGCTATTTAGCACACTAGTGCTTAGTGTTATTGATTGATATGAAAGTAAATCCACGCTTTATAATATTTTTGCTTGTTATCTCTGCATTGATAATCATTTCTTACGATAGTCGGCCAGACCGCCAGCCTATCTTAAGGGCCAGTATTGATAAAATCCGAGGGTACTTAACCCCTAATAGTACGGGCGATGGTTATTTAGAGAAATTACATAAACAGCTGCCAACCAAGCCCTTTCAGTTACCCAAAATACTGACTGATCAAAGTGAAAAAGAAACAGAGTTACTTAAACAAAGCGTTCCAGAGAAAGAAGAACTGTCAGTGATACAGGCACCCACGTCGACCAAAGAAAAGACAGAGTTAAACCTTTCTTTACCTGACGATTGGGAACTCTATGAATGGGAAAAACCGACTTATTACTCAAGTTATCCTAATTTCTTTGTCCCTAAAGAAAAAAACAATAAGCGCTTTGGCGTATCGGGGGCATTGCATTTGGATGACAGCGATGAGGCTAACGATGAACCACTTGAAAAGACCATTCTAGGTGGGGAAGTAGAACTTAA
>CALJVD010000148.1 GCA_937974825.1 uncultured Oceanospirillaceae bacterium
AGAGTCGAGAGTCGAGAGTCGAGAGTCGAGAGTCGAGAGTCGAGAGTCGAGAGTCGAGAGTCTATCGTGGTTTGCTCCTGACTCTAGGCATTAGACCCCCGACTTTTCTAAGTCGGTTAAGTAATTAGCAATTTTTACGTAATCAGGCAGGCTGATATTTTCTGGACGTAAGCCTGTATCAATACCAATGCCTTCTAATTGTTCTGCCGTTGCTAAGTTTTTCAAGGTGTTACGAATGGTTTTGCGGCGCATATTAAAGGCTTCGCGCACAACACGTTCAAACATCTTTACGTCTTTGGCAGGGTGGGGAAGTTCATCGTACGGACGCAGGCGCACAATAGCTGAGTCGACTTTGGGCGGTGGGTTAAATGAACCAGGTTTAACAATAAACAACGGCTCTACCTTGCAGTAATACTGCGCCATAATACCTAAGCGACCATAAGCAGATGTATTAGGGCTCGAAGCTAAACGCTCCACTACTTCTTTTTGCAGCATAAAATGCATGTCTAGTACGATTTTATGGTGCGCCAAAAAGTGAAAAATAAGCGGGGTAGAGATGTTGTAGGGCAAGTTACCAATAATACGTAACTGCTGACCCGGCTCTAAAATCGTATTGAAATCAAACTTTAGCGCATCGCCCTCATGAATATGAAAGTCTGGAAAGTTAAAAAACTTAGTGCGCAAAATTGGAATTAAATCGCGGTCGAGTTCAACGACGTGTAATTTGCCGCAGGCTTCTAAGATAGGCTCGGTAATGGCTCCCATACCTGGGCCAATTTCGACTAAGGCATCGGTTGCTTTAGGGTTAACCGCACGCACGATTTTATCGATAACGTATTGGTCGTGCAGAAAATTCTGACCAAAGCGCTTACGTGCTTTATGACCTTGTGCTGTAGGAATATATTTATTTGCCATGGTGTTTTGCCATTTCTAGTGCCACCTCAATGGCGGTAAGTAAACTGCCGCAATCGGCCTTATTGGTACCGGCTAAATCTAACGCGGTGCCATGGTCAACAGAGGTGCGAATAATAGGTAAGCCTAGCGTAATATTAGCGGCACGGCCAAAGCCATGATACTTGAGTACGGGCAAGCCTTGGTCGTGATACATGGCTAAGGTTGCGTCTGCATCTTTTAAGTATTTAGGTGTATAAAGCGTATCGGCGGGTAGTGGTCCAATAAGATCGATGCCTTGCTTGCGTAGCACCTCTAAGGTAGGGCTAATTACATCAATTTCTTCGTGTCCTAAGTGACCGTCTTCGCCGGCGTGCGGGTTTAGTCCAGCAACAAGAATGCGAGGTTTTTCAACACCAAAGAACGTAATTAAGTCGTGATTTAAGATAGTAATTATACGCGTTAGTAAATCGGGTGTAATAGCGTCTGCTACGTCTCTTAAAGGTAAGTGAGTTGTTACCAACGCGACCCGTAAGTCGTTGGTTGCAAGCATCATCACAACTTCTTTTACGCCGCAGTAATCACGGAAGTATTCAGTGTGTCCTGTAAAGTGAGTACCCGCTTCGTTGATAATCCCTTTATGAATCGGTGCAGTGACAATTCCATGCCACTTTTTATCTAATGCGCCTTGAGCGGCAATGCGTAGAGTTTCTAATACGTAAGCGCTGTTGTTTTTGTTGAGTTCACCGGCAATAACGGGTTCAGCCAGAGCAACAGGGTAAACACAAATCTCACCGGCTTTAGAAGGCTGTACGCTCGCTGTTTTATCGAATAAGCGAATGCTTACTTCAAGACCAAGCTGCTGAGCACGCGCCTTTAAAAGATCGGGATCGGCGATTACGACTAATTCACAGCCATGGTCTTGCTGGCTAATCTGTAAGCATAAGTCTGGACCTATGCCAGCGGGTTCACCGGAAGTAATGGCTAAGCGAATACTCATTTAATCCAGTTCCTTAATTTCTACATAAGACTCAGCACGGATTTTTCTTAACCAAATAGGCAACTCTTCTTCAAAACGACGGCCATATAGCAGGTTACGTACTTGATTGCGCTGGTTTTCAACCCCAACGTCAGTCTCTCTGGTGTCTTGTACTTCCAAGATATGCCAGCCAAATTGGCTCTCGAACGGAGCGCTAATACGGCCTACCGGAGTTTCGAGCATGGTGTTGTTGAATTCGGGCACCATATCACCAATATTGACCCAGCCTAAGTCGCCACCTGAAGCAGCGCTGCCCGGGTCGTCACTGTATTCACGGGCTAGAATAGAGAAGTCTTCACCGGCTTTTAGACGGTGATAGAGTTCATTGATTAATACTTCTCTGTCTTTATCGGTGCGCAGCTCGTTCGGGCTAATTAAAATATGACGCGCTTTGTATTGGGTGACTAATTTAGTATTGCCGCCACGCTTGCCTAATAATTTAATAATGTGGAAGCCACTGCTACTACTGATAGCGTCTGAAACAGCATCAAGCTGCATATTAGGAACAGTGTTAGCAAAAAGACTGGGCAGTTGAGCCTCTTTACGCCAGCCTAAGTCACCGCCTTCAAGGGCGGTGCGGCTATTAGACTCAGCCATCGCCATTTGTCTGAAATCGGCACCTTGGCGCAGCTTCTTAACAATCTCATTGGCCTTTTTCTCGGCGGCATTGATATCTGCAGGGGTCGCATTGGCGGGGGTAGCAATTAAGATGTGGCCTAAATGGTATTCAGCTGCAGAAGCCATTTTACCAATTTCAGACGCAAGGAAATAATCGATGTCTTGGTCGGTAATTTGAATACGTTCGCCTACCATTGAGCGCTGCACACGAGAGATACGCATTTCATTTAAAATTTGTTCGCGCGCAATCGCAAAAGGAGTTCCTTCTGCTTCCATGGTTTGACGGAACTGGCTGAGCGTCATGCCGTTTTGTTCAGCAATGCGAATAAAGGTTTCGTTAAGTTGGGCGTCACTAATAATAATATTGCCGCGATCAGCCATTTGTAGCTGGATGCTTTCAATAATCATGCTTTCCAGTACTTGTTTACGTAAGGCTGCCTCGTTAGGCAGTTGGTTATTGGTATTCTGGTTTTTGATTTGCTGAATGCGTTGTTTAAGGCTGCTTTCCATAATCACTTCATCATCTACAATGGCAACAACCTGATCTAAAAGAACAGGTTTCGCTACGCTAGAAAGTGACGTTAGGGCAAATAAACTGAGTAATAAAATTCTAAAAATCATGATAAGTACGTCTTGAGTAACCTTGGATATCTTCATCCATTAATTTGTCTATGCTTTTACCAATATTTCCAAAGCCTTTAAGCTGGATGCTAAAGAGAACACCGTAGTCTTTTTTAGTGGTGTGCTCTTGGCTAGTGTCTCTTTGAATATCAGAGGTTTCGCGATAGGAGAGTTGAAAGCGCCAGCAACAAGTTTGATATTCAATGCCTGCTAATGACTCTAACACGGAGCTAACGGGTTTTTTTTCTGTCTCTTCGTAGTCACGCAGGTCGACTAACCCGCGTGCGTATAGTGCCCAGCGATCGGTAAGTGACCAAAAAAAGCCAGCATCGGCTTGGTCTGTATCTACTTTCACTTCATCCTTAGTATCGTTAAATGATCTAACGGTATTACGGGCAATGCTGAACATTTGGTTGTTTGGGCTTTCATAACGCACCCCTAGACGTTGTTGGCGAGCATAGTGCTGATACTCATCCCACTCTAAGGTAGCCATGGTCGACCAACGCTCATTAGGATTCCATTCGGCTTCAAAAATGATACCCGAGCGCGAGTCAGTATCTTTAGTCGGTAGCGGCGCGCCAACAGCCTGTCTTGTTAACTGCACAATACGGTCATCATTGTAAAAGATTTGACCGACACTTACTCGAAATTGTTCCAAGCCATCTTCACGGATAAAGCGACTCGTTAAGCCTGCACTGACTTGGTCGAGGTCGGCTAGTCGGTCACCGCCAGTAAAACGGTCGCCAAAGAACAGACTCGAGTGGGTGACCGTTAATTCGCCGCTATCAAAGTTCGGGATGTCGTTTTGTCCGTCCTCGAACGGGCTGTTTACCCAGTACAGTCTAGGCTCTAGGGTTTGTGTGTACTCACTGTTCAGCCACTCAAACTCACGATCGAAATACAAGCCCGCATCTAAACTGTACCGAGGGCTACTGATAGTGATGCTTTCTTCAGGAGCGTTAGGCTGAGATAAATAGCCACTGTCATCATCACGTAAGGTATAGCTACGAATGCGGTATTCAACTTCGGGCTTTAAGAAGCCAAAAGGCCATTCCATCGGATAAGAAATACTGGTATCCGACAGTAAGCGGTCACCATTTAAGGCTTGGAAATCCGTGAGTGTTTGCAGACTGTCGTTAATAAATAATTCATCTTTACGGCTAAAGCGTGTTGCTTGTATTTGTTGCTGGAACTGCCATTGGTTATACACTTGCGGTTGATAGCTTAAGTTAACCTGCGGCAAACGACCGTATGGGCGACTTTTCAGCGCAATGGTTGAATCAATGGTTTGAAAGGATTCTGCGGTAATATCGAAATGCCAATCGTTCATGTTCCATAAAATTTCACCGCGTCTGGGAAGGTGAGTGGTACGGTCAGTGGCATCACTAGGGCTTAAGTCGTTTATATAATCGTCGTCACTGACTTGGTTGTATACCCAACGGTGTTGCCAACCATGTGCGAGTTTATCCTCATGTTTGTAATTGATCAGCCAGCGCTTTTCATCCGTGGTCTCATCTTTATTGAGGATGTGGTAATTAAACTCACCCTCACCCAATAATCGAGTTTTGTGCCTAAATTGGTTTTCTAAGGCGAGCCCGTGCTCACGAACATAGTGAGGGGTAAAGGTGGCATCGTAGTTAGGGGCAATATTCCAATAAAATGGAAGTTGAATGTCTTTTGCTTGTAGGTCACCAGTAAAAGATAGGCTAGGGTCTAAAAACCCGGTCATGCGCTGATCACCAATGGGGAAGTAATAGTATGGAAAGTAAAAAATAGGTACTTGCCCAACGCGCAAGCGGGTGTGCCAAGCGCTACCCATTTGTTTATTTTGATCTAAGGTCAGTTTGCTGGTGGCTAAATCCCAGTCATTGCTGCCCGGCTCACAAAAGGTAAAGGTAGCGTTTTCAAGTTTTAAGTAGCCAGCATCTAAAGATTGAATATGGGAAGCGGTGCCACGTAGGTGCTTGGCCGGCATAGAGTATTCAGCACTATTAAACTCTGCTACCCCTTGAGCTTCATCGACCATTGCACTATCGCCGTATAGTACGATGTCAGGGCTAGTTAAGGTGACGTTGCCGCTAAGTTCACCTTGGTTAGTGTTGTTGTTCCACTTAGCCATATCGCTGTGCAGCACTTGATCTTGCTGACGCATAACCACTGAGCCTGTAAAGATAGCTTCACCAGCAGAGTTAATTTGCGTTTGGTCTGCCTCTGCTTCAATACGGTTATCCGATAACGGGGTAACTTCAGGAACGCGGTAAGCGCCGCGGCAAAACTCCATCAGCCCTTCTCGTTCTTCAGCGGTTAAGTCGGCTTTTGGGTACCAGTTTAAAAAACCAGACTCGACTGAATCAGACGCACGGCTAATGCTAGGGATTATTCCCCCAGCAAGCGAAATGCATAAAGCTGAAAGCATAAGGCGCTGATTTACAGAAGAATTTTTGATCATATAGGGGTATAGCGCCTTTCGATAATCGGTGTAATATCTAACATATGAACTATGAATAGATAATGATGACATAGTTGCATCACATTAAAAAATGTTAATTCTAAAGCGACTTACCCTAAGAGGCTAGTATGGATGACCGACGAGTTGCACTTGAACACTGGGCAATAGCAACAATACATCAGATAGAAGAGCAAAGTATAACTGGCAAAATGACATCTGTATCGGGCGATGCCAGTTTTCGTCGCTATTTCCGCTTACATTATTTAGGCAGAAGCTGGATTGCAGTTGATGCGCCTGCCGACAAAGAAGACAACCCTAAATTCGTTAAAATTGCTCAGGCTTGGTATCAACAAGGCATCAGCGTTCCTAAAGTTATTGCGTATGATTTTGAACAAGGTTTTATGCTGTTAGAAGACTTTGGCAGTACTTTGCTGTGGGAGCCCCTGCACGCAGAAGGAGTAAGCCAACAACAGTTGGGTGGTTTATACCGACAAGCCATTGACCTATTACTGCAAATTCAACCGCTCGATAGCAGCCACTTACCGGCCTACGATAAAACATTATTGTTGAATGAAATGCAGCTGTTTACTGATTGGTTGTGTGAAAAACAACTTGGCATCAAACTTAAGACTAAAGAAAAGCAGATGTTCGCAGACTGCTTTGAGCTGCTAGCCGAGCAAGCACTTAAGCAGCCACAAGCGACTGTTCATAGAGACTATCATTCACGCAACCTTATGGTAAAAGAAGATAAAAGCTTAGGAGTGATTGATTTTCAAGACGCGGTTGAAGGCCCTGTCACCTATGATTTAGTGTCGCTCTTGCGTGACTGTTATGTGCGTTGGCCAGATGAAAAAGTACAAGAGCTAATGGCCTATTATTGGGAGAAAGCACGTCCTTTGGGCTTATACCTAGACGATTGGAGCAACTTTCAGAAAGACTTTGATCTTATGGGGATACAACGACATCTCAAAGCAGCAGGTATTTTTGCGCGTTTAAATATTAGAGATGGAAAACCAGGCTACTTAAGCGATATCCCTAATACCTGTCAGTACATTCTAGATATTAGTGCGAAATACCAAGAGCTTGCTCAGCTGCACTCTTGGTTGCAAAGCGTATTTATGCCTAAGCTTCATACCCTAGAAACACAAGAAGGCAGCTAATGAAGGCGATGATTCTGGCGGCCGGTCGCGGTACCCGTATGGCGCCTTTAACTGACACTTGCCCTAAGCCATTACTGCCGTTAGCGGGCAAGCCCCTAATTGTTCATCATATTGAAAAGCTCGTAGCAGCGGGTATTACAGAAATAGTGATTAACCATGCTTGGCTAGGGCATAAAATAGAGAGTGAGTTAGGGGATGGTCAACGTTATGGTGCTCGTATTCAATACTCACCAGAGCCTGAGGGTGGGCTAGAAACCGGTGGAGGCATTTACCAAGCCTTACCCTTATTAGGCAGTGAACCTTTTATGCTGATTAATGGCGATGTTTGGACAGACTGGGACTATCGTCAGGCGCTTAAGCAAACATTGGCTGGTAACTTAGCCTGGCTATGGTTGGTAGAAAATCCAGAGCATCATCCCAATGGTGATTTTATACTTAAACACCAGCAGGTTTTGGCGCCAGAAAGTGAAGACTCGCTGCGCTACACCTTTAGCGGTATCAGTATAATCCATCCTGAATTACTTAAAGACTGTCAACCAGGCTTTTTTAAATTGACTCCCTTATTACGAACGGCGATGGCGGCTAACCGTGTCGGCGGTACATTAATATCTTCACGTTGGGTTGATGTGGGCACCCCCGAGCGCTTACAGCAACTTGAAGCACAAATACAAAGCGAAAAATAGTTATGTGGATAGGTAAAATAATAGGTGCGTTTATCGGATTGATGCGCGGTGGTTTTGTTGGCTTTGTGTTTGGTCTCATTGTTGGCCATATGTTTGATAAATTCATAGCCAAAAAAGTTGCTGGAAAAACCATGGATTCAACTCGCGCCAAAGAGCTGTTCTTTAGCGCTACTTTTCGTTTTATGGGGCGATTAGCAAAAGCCGACGGGCGCGTGTGCGAAAATGAGATTAGCGTTGCAGAAGCTGTCATGGCTCGTATGGGCTTACAAGGAGAGCGCCGCAAAGTAGCTATTTCATACTTTACAGAAGGCAAAGATGCGGTCGGCAATTTAGAGGCAGATCTGCATCAATTGCGAACGGTTTTTATGCTTCACCCAGAGCTCAGCCAAGTCTTCTTTGAAATCCAGCTTAGCGTGGCCTTTGCGGATGGTAATCTGTCAGCAGAAGAAAGCCGTTTATTTGATGATGCCTGCCAAATATTAGGGATAAGCAAGCTGCAGTTTAATATCATTCAAGCGCGAGTCTGGGCCGCAATGAATGGTCAAAGAAGGCAAGAGCAAGGTCAGAGCTCAAACACTCAATCAGAATTAGCCAACGCTTATGACATGCTAGGGGTGGATGCCAACGTGACTGATGCCGAGCTAAAGAAAGCTTACCGCAGACTTATTAACCAACATCACCCTGACAAGCTAGTCTCTAAAGGTCTGCCTGACGATATGATGGAATTGGCTAAAGAAAAAGCACAGCAAATTCAAAACGCTTACGACCTGATTTGGGATACTAGAAAGAAAAAGAGATAGCAGGTTTAGAGGGTAAAAAGTGAACTCTCTGTTAGATAAAAAACTTTTATGCTTATGAATAAAATATTTCAATTTACGAAACCAATTTCTAGTGGAAATATGCGCGCTGTAATGGTTTAACTCGTTTATTGAGGGTTATTTATGAGTGAAGCTCAACAACTAGATTATAACGACTACGAAGATTTTGAAGCCGAAGAAAAGGTCTCTACTAAGCGCAGTCGCAGCATTGATTTCGAAAAAAAGAAGCGCCGTGCTGAACAAATTTTAGAAAAAGCCAGACTACGTGAAATGTTTGGTTATGACGTGGATTTTGAATATTAAGCAACCATGCCTAAGACGATAAAAAAGCGATCATTTAAAAGGCTCTAATTAGAGCCTTTTTTTTGGGTTAACGGAAAGTGCGTAAAGTGAATGCCGTCTAAGTCGAACTTCATTAGCTGGCGAATATTCAAATGACTGTCTGATGGGTAGCTATCTAAATTTCGAAAATGCTCACCAAAGCATTTTAGAGCTTGCTGCTTAGTAAGAGTGTAATGTTTGGCGAACGCAAAAATTTTAGCGCTGCCATGGTTCTCTGAATCTGTGTTTAACAAACCGTTATTGTCAAAGTGACTTGGGCTGTATTCAAACCAAGTATCTAGAAAAGACAAAGTATCCGAAAATCTATGCTCTGGTTGCTCAATAGCTTCTAAAAAAGCGGCCTTTTCCTCGGTAAAATTATTCAACGACTTCATTTCTTTCTTCTCGATAGTATGAGGGAGCATGCGAGGTCCAACGGCGAAACGCTTTACGAAAGTTAGACGGGTCTGAGTAGCCAATTAACGCAGCCACTTCTTCTATGGGTAAGTTCGAGTTACGTAAATATTCAATCGACATTTCTTTTCGTACTTCGTCTAATATTCGCTGATAAGAAGTGCCAACATCTTGCAGTCCACGGCTTAGTGTACGGGTTGAGGTGGCCAGTTGACTGGCGACTTCATCGACCGATAAAAAGTTACCGGGGCTACTAAGCAAAATCCGTCTAACCTTGGCGACTAACCCTTCTTTAGGACCCATGCGTTCTAAAATATCGGCACATTGTTGTTCTGCCATAGCAGCGGTGGCTTGGTCAGCCATCGCCAAAGGTGTATCTAATAACTTGGAATCAATAATGATTTCTGTGCGTGGTTGGTCAAACAAAAAAACCGCCGACGATATTTCTTTATAAGCATCAATATAATCAGGTTGTGGATGGTTCAAATGCACTTCAACTGCATCCAACTCAGGATTGCCTGTTAAAAAGCGTCCTAAAGTTGCAAATAGGCTCAGAAAAATATCGCATGCCAAACGGAAAAACAGATCGGATGGAAGGTGTGATGTAAAACGTAAGGCAGTAGTGTCGCCTTGATCGACCATCTCAAAGGTGAAGGCGGGGTCGACCAAATAATGATATTTTTGACCTAAGTTCAGGGCGCTACGAATGTTTTCACAGCTCAAAATGGCATAGCCAAGCATACCAAACTGATTGATGTTAATGGCTTTACCTAAATCCAAACCCAAAGTAGGGCTAGGGTAGTGCTTAACAAGGTTGCCTGTTAGCAAAATAATTTGCTGATAGCTTAAGCGGGCAGATGGGTTAGCTAGTAACTCTGGGGAAATTCCAGTATTTTTAAGCAAAACATCGGTGTTAATGCCTTGCTCTGTACCAAGACGAACCATTGTTGCTGGAATATTTACCGGAACCAAAGGGTCTGTCAGGTTCCATGTACCACGAATCATAGAAAGCCCCACTTAAAAAAAATTAGAGTCTACACTCTAATCTATTTTTGGCGAGAATTCACCCTGTGCTTAGTTTGATCGTGACGAATGCAAGGGATTTGTTTATTCGTTCATACTTTTGAGATGAATATGACGATCAGATTGCGGTAACGTGCTTAGATCATGGGCTAGCAATAATGCGCTACGATCGTTTAACCAAGCAGACAGCTTAGGGCGAATACTTGCTTGAGTGGCTTTATCTAAGTTACTAAAAGGCTCATCTAAAATAACCAAGGCTGGATCTTTAAGTATAACGCGTGCTAGCGCCAAGCGTCGACCTTGACCACCAGAAAGTTGACGGCCGGTTTCACCTACCCATGTATCTAATTGGTTCGGGAAGTTAAGTA
>CALJVD010000149.1 GCA_937974825.1 uncultured Oceanospirillaceae bacterium
AGCGTAATCGTGGTGCAGTGGGTGAATTAGTAAAGCACTGCGCGCGGATGATGCTTTCAAGCTATTAGGCATTATTGCTATTGCTGCGTTACCAATTGCTGCATCATTCCTAAACTTTAGATGGTTGTTTAAATTCGAACTTTTTTTTGAAAGTTGTAGATATAGGATATGAAAAAACTATTGATTGCTTTTATATAACATGAAACCTAATAAAACAGGACGAAAGTGAAACTTTTAGTTACCGGTGGGGCAGGCTTTATTGGTTCTGCAGTTGTTCGTTACATCATTAACAACACCCAAGATAATGTCGTTAATTTAGACAAGCTTACTTACGCGGGTAATCTTGAGTCTTTAACAGAAGTTAGTGATAACGAGCGCTACGTATTTGAACAAGTAGACATCTGCAATCGTGCAGAGCTAGACCGTGTATTCAAACAGCACCAGCCCGATGCCGTAATGCACCTGGCAGCAGAAAGCCACGTAGACCGCTCCATCGACGGCCCAGCAGAATTTATTCAGACTAACATAGTAGGCACATATAACTTATTAGAAGCCGCCCGTGCATACTGGAGCGAATTAGATGCCGAAAGAAAACAAGCCTTCCGTTTCCACCACATAAGTACAGACGAAGTATATGGTGATTTACCGCATCCAGCGGATAGTGTCGAGCTAAAGACCGACTTGCCACTATTTACGGAAAAAACTTCTTATGCTCCCAGCAGCCCTTATTCTGCTTCCAAGGCAAGTTCAGATCACTTAGTGCGAGCCTGGCTTCGCACCTACGGATTACCAACACTAATTACTAACTGCTCAAACAACTATGGCCCATATCACTTCCCCGAGAAGTTGATTCCACTAGTTATCCTTAATGCATTGGAAGGCAAACCCCTACCCATCTACGGCAAAGGCGACCAAATTAGAGACTGGCTACATGTAGAAGACCACGCCCGTGCGCTATACAAAGTCGTCACCGAAGGCGAAATAGGCGAAACCTACAACATCGGCGGCCACAACGAAAAAACTAACCTAGAAGTAGTACAAACAATTTGTAAGATACTTGATGAGTTAGCACCGCGTGCAGGGGTAAATGCGAAGAGTGAAGATGCCTCCACCTCACTCACAACTTCTTACTCATCACTCATTACCTATGTATCCGACCGTCCTGGCCACGACCGCCGCTACGCCATCGACGCCAGCAAAATAGCCAAAGAGCTTGGTTGGGAACCAAAAGAGACCTTCGAAACTGGCATACGTAAAACAGTGCAATGGTATTTAGATAATCAACAGTGGTGTAAAAATGTTCAAAGTGGCAGTTATCAGCGAGAGCGCTTAGGAGTTTCAAAATGAGCAATAAAACGAAAGGGATAATTCTCGCTGGCGGTTCAGAAACACGCTGCACCCCATTACTAAGGGCGTTTCTAAACAGCTGCTTCCAATTTACGACGAGCCAATGATTTACTATCCGCTATCCGCTATCCGCTATCCGCTATCCGCTATCCGCTATCCGCTATCCGCTATTCGCTATCCGTGCTGATGTTGGCTGGGATACGTGAGGTTTTAATTATTTGCACACCAGAAGACTTACCTAATTTTGAAAAGTTATTGGGTAATGGTTCTGAGTTTGGTATTAAACTTATCTACGCAGAATAACCTTCACCTGATGGGCTTGCTCAGGCTTTTATTATTGGCGAAGAATTTATTGGCAACAGCAACGTGTGTTTAGTGCTTGGTGACAATATTTTTTATGGGCAGAGCTTTTCTAAGCAGCTGCTTTCAGCCGTTAGTAGGCCTACTGGTGCAACTGTTTTCGGCTACCAAGTAACTGATCCTCAGCGCTTTGGTGTGGTTAACTTTGATACAGATGGCAAAGCTTTAAGTATTGAAGAAAAGCCTGAAAAGCCAAAGTCTAATTACGCCGTAACTGGTTTATATTTTTATGATAACGACGTGGTAAAAATTGCCAAGTCAGTAAAACCTTCTGAGTGCGGTGAGTTAGAAATTACCAGCGTAAATCAAGCGTACTTAGAGCGCGGTGACTTAAATGTTGAGTTGTTGGGGCGCGGGTTTGCTTGGCTCGATACAGGGGCACATGAAAGCCTTCTAGAGGCGGGTATATTTGTTCAGACAGTTGAGCATCGTCAAGGACTTAAGATTGCATGCTTAGAAGAGATCGCTTTCAACAAAGGCTGGTTGATGCTTCACCTACTGCTGGTGCATGTTTCCTTCGCTAATTCCAGCAAG
>CALJVD010000150.1 GCA_937974825.1 uncultured Oceanospirillaceae bacterium
CAGTGGGTGAGTGCCACGGTGACGCGGAAAGGCTTGCCTCCGCCACCGGCACGCCCTGCTGTGTTTCCTGATACGACTTCCCCCTGATTGCTCCTGATTTACCCGAAGCGCCTGTGATTGTGGCAACTTGTTGCCGCGATCGCGGGTGCTGTGGGGGGTCTGGGGGAATCCCCCCCCAGCAAGTCACAAAGACCCCTTTGTGTATGCTTGCTTGCTGCTGAATGCTAAGGGACGGGCTAGTGATACGTCCCTTTTGTCTCATTTTGATAACAAAACCACTTGCAAACCACAAAACCAGCCCTTACACTCTCCACATCAATTACACACCTTTAGGTTCACTAATATGCTATTCTCCAAGCCAAAGCGCGTACGCCTTAACGTAATGCTAGATGAAGATATTCTGCACACTCTTAACGAATTAGCCGCCCTTAATGGCTCTAGTCGCTCTCACTTGCTCAATGAACTATTACGCCCATCTATACCAGCCTTAAACGAGCTTATAGACCTATCTGAACGAATGAAAAAAGAAGCCAACCAAGAAAAAACCGATCAGACGCTTAAAACCCTAAGCAACATCGAAGAACGGTTAAGCAAGCCAGTTAAACAAATCCCTGAATACATCAAAGGATTATAAAAATGAACGATTGGATAAATGTATTTATTAACAACCAAGTAGACCAAGGTTTTGATTCTGAAATTTTCGAAGAGTATGGCGTGAATGCTGGACAGGTGACTGATTTAATCAGTGTCATGATTGGCCTTGCAAATGCTGGTAACGGTGAATGCTCATTATATGGTTTAAAGGTCTTTATCCTTGGCCATGGCCGCGAATTATCCCCACCAGTTCCACAGTTTTTACTAGATGGTGATGATGTTGGTCTTGTGAAATTCTCGACCTTCTTAACTGAAGTGCTTGTTCAGCTATTTACAGAAAAGCTGTAAGAAGGTTTTACTTATGATGATCGACTGGGTCACCTGTAAAGCTCCATTTTATTACCCTGGCATAATCTCTGGCGGTCAATTTATTAGCCTTGATGTTAATGGTGAAATAGAGTTTACAACTCCTAAACGTAGGCAATTTGTTGGGTCTTGGGAATCTTCCATGACTGCCCGAACTGTCGGTGTCGATAGCAACGGCGATACATGCCTTATTGAGTTATCAGGTAATCCAGTCAAATTCTTGCAGGGTCACAACCTTTGGGGGTCTGACAACCTCCCAGCCCTCGTTTACGAAACAATCCTTAAAATATCTTCAATGCTTGGTGTTATCCAGCCTGCCAGCTATATCCAGCGTCTAATGTGTACCACCCTATCCCGTGTTGATATCAATGAGCAGTTCCACATCGGCAGCCGTAAAGAAGTCTTGCAATGCCTCTACCACATCGGTTCAACCAGTCGCACCCGCTCCAAAGGCGCACTAACCAAAGGCTCTACGGTTTACCTTAATAAGCCCTCTAAACGCTGGGAATTTAAGTTTTACTCCAAAGGCCAAGAGCTCGCGCTACCTAGAAACAATAAAGCTGGTTTAATAGAATTACCACAAGCCGCATTAGATTATGCAGATGATATTATTCGCGCTGAACTCACACTGAAAAGTAACGAGCTTAGAGAATCTGAAGATGGTTTATATCTTTTAGCCAACTGGGAACAGGCAGATTGTGAACAGATATTCAATAATTATTACGAAAGGTTAACGATGGTGGATCAATTAGAATTGCAGCTTATCGACCTGTCTAAACTGCCTTCAGGAGTGCGGTCTACTTACCAGCTCTGGTTCGATGGTCATGATGTTATGTCTATTATCTCCCGCCCTACCTTCTACCGTCACCGTAAGCAGCTTTTAGAGTATGGAATTGATATATCCCTATCAAGCAACAAGAAACAGCCCGATAAGTCCAACGTAGTGCCTTTAGTCCGAACAATAACCCTTACGCCTGCAACCATTCCTGATTGGGCTTTTGGTACTGACCTCTACTTTGAGCCTCGCCAACTACCCACCACCAAATAGCGCAGTGGGTGAGTGCCACGGTGACGCGGAAAGGCTTGCCTCCGCCACCGGCACGCC
>CALJVD010000151.1 GCA_937974825.1 uncultured Oceanospirillaceae bacterium
TGCTGTTGCTGACGTTAACGAAGCCTTACGTTGTCAGCCATTTATGGCACGTATTGTTAAAACAGAAGGTGAGCGACTGTATATTGAAGCCAAAGGAACGTCTGGAATCAGACCTGGTGACAAGTTTAAAGTGTATCGTACCGGTACTTTTTATAACTTAGATTTAGAACCACGCACAGAGCTGGCTAACATGGCAACAGAAGTAGTGGTTACTCATGTGCAGCCACAATTTATTATTGCTGAACTGCCCTTTAGTGGTTCGAGCTTGGCTATTCAGCGTGATGATATGGTGGTGGCTTGGTAGTAGGCGCTTACACGCATAACTCAGGGTAGGCGAGTTTCCACATTTCATAGCCGCCATCTAGGCTGTAGACTTCATTAAAACCTTCACCGGCAAGAAACTGTGCCGCCCCTTGGCTAGCGTTACCATGATAGCAACAAACAATTAACGGTAGGGTTTTGTTGGTTGCGTTTAAGAACTCCGCTAGGTTGCTGTTATCTATACGAGTAGAATCTTTAATATGACCGGCTTGAAAGCTTAAGGCGTCGCGTATATCAGCGACGTTGGCGTTGCGGGCTTCAATCAGTTCTTTGGCTTGCTGTAAATCAATTCGTTTAAAACTCATGTCTATCTCACTTGTGTGCTGGCACTCGAAACCAGTGTTGGTCTTCTAGTCGAAGTGCTGACAGTTGACGGCCCCATACGCATCCTGTGTCTAAGGCATAAATATTATCGGTATTGGTTTTACCTTTTAAAGCGGCCCAATGGCCGAAGAGTAGCTTGTGATCGTTACTGGTACGAGGTTGAACCTTGAACCAGGGAAGGAAACCGTCGGGTGCTGTCCCTACGCCTTCTTTGCTGAGTAAGTCTAGCTCACCGTTAGGGCCAACAAAGCGCATGCGGGTTAAGTAATTCACTATGGTACGCAGGCGATCCATCCCAGTTAAACTTGAGTGCCAGTGATTAGATTGATTGCCATAGATTTTTTGAAAGAAAGCTTTGGCTTGATCACCCATCATAGCGCTTTGTACTTCGTTAGACAGCGCTAGCGCTTGCTCTATTGACCACTGAGCTGGAATACCAGCGTGGCTCATACACCAGTTGTTTTCGCAATACACTAAAGGTTGAAGCTTAAGCCAGTTTAATAAGTCGGGTGCATCGTCAGCGGCAAGGAGATCGGAAAAGGTATCGCTTTTACGAACGTCGTGGTCGCCATAATATACGGCTAATAAGTGCAGGTCGTGGTTACCTAAGACAACTTTCGCTTGGCTGCCCAAGCTTTTAATAAACCGTAAGACATGCAACGACTGAGGTCCGCGGTTAACTAGGTCACCAGCAAACCATAATGTATCTTCAGTAGGATTGAATTCGATACGCTCTAATAGGCGTTGTAATGGTTCGAAACAGCCTTGTACGTCACCAATAGCATAAGTAGACATCGTTTAGATCCACTCAAATGATTTTTCTTCGCCACGGATCAGCTTGATCCAGCCACCGTTAGTTTCCCCTTCTTCTTCTTGCCAACTGCTGTCTTGGCAGCGTACTTCTGCAGAAAGCGCAGCATGAGCCGCCCGTGCGCAGTCTAAGTCAGTAAGCCAAGGCGTGTGATTTTGTTTAAACCATAGGCTTGAAAAGTTTTTCTGAATTTTGGGGGTAAATTGAACATCGAGTGCCTTGCCTTGATACAGACAATGCCAACCATCGTTGGAAGGTGTCACTTGTTCAAACACCGTGCTGAGCCAAGTTGCTAGATCATCAGCACTGGCATTCAGAATATAAATTTCAATATCTGGGTAACTGGTCATAGTGATTCTTGCTTAATAAAAGTACAGGTTAGATTCTACGTAGCTGCCTGTCTAGCTTATTTGTGAATGGTTGCACTTCATTATAGCTGCGCAGTAGGTTACACAAGTAACACTTTCTTAACGGCTGCTGTTGATACAGCTGTTTTAATACAAAATAAGGTTGATACAAATAGTCTAAGCACTGGTAACGCCATGATGAACTGGCCTGAGGATTGCGAATAGCTTTGAGTAGAGTATTAAATAAGCGCTGAATAGAGTTGGCCTGCCAGGCATTAGGGCTGCTGTTTGCATGCGCTAACCCTAAGTCTAAATATTCTTCTATCCATTTAGCCTGACACGCACAGCCTTGGTAACTGCATATCTTAAACTCTAACTCACTTAGACGGTGTATGGCTTCTGGGTTGTACGAATATGTAGTAGCAGCAGGCATAATTATTCCAAGTAAGTTACATTTAAAACAAGGTTAATGATAACCATTATCGTTTGCAATTGTTTTTTTATATGATTATTACAAAGAGTTGATTAGAGAAGACTAAAGTAGCATTTGGTCTGGCTATAGAGTGACTCACACTGGCAGGACAGTTTGTTGCACAGCTGTTGCTTTAGTTTGTTTATGAGGCGACCTAGACTCAGTTAATGCATTAGTCCTATTAAATGATAAAAAAGAAGGAAGTAACGATGAGCAGTATTTGGTTTGCAACCCCAGACATTAAAGACATGAACAAACAGATGGAGAACACCGCTTGTTCCAATTTAGGTATAGAGATTACCGAAACGGGTGATAACTGGGTGAAGGGCACTATGCCTGCCGACGAACGAACTTTCCAGCCAATTGGCCTGGTACACGGCGGTGCTAACGTGCTGTTTGCAGAAACACTAGGCAGTATGGCGGCTAACTTATGCTTAGATAACAGCAAAGAATACGCTGT
>CALJVD010000152.1 GCA_937974825.1 uncultured Oceanospirillaceae bacterium
GCCATTAGGAATGGACGTAGCCACCCTTAAAGCCCAAGGGCGTTACCGTGAAGATGTGTACTAATTCCAGTTTAAGACAACCAGCCAAGCGTTATTGCAACTAACACCAGATAACGACTGAACTTAGCAAAGGTAACGATTAGCACAAAGCTCCACAAGGGTTCACGCATCACGCCTGCTACTACCGTTAATGGGTCGCCAATAATGGGCACCCAACTGAGTAACAACGACCAGCGACCGTACTTTTGATAAGAATTTTGTGCTTTCTGTAGTTGCTGTTCACTGACAGGAAACCAGCGCTTATGACGGTAATGTTCTATATAACGGCCAAACAGCCAGTTCACCACTGAGCCCAGCACATTGCCTGCGCTGGCCACCAACAGTAGAACCCATGCAATATAATGCTCGCTTAGCAGTAAGCCCACCAGCACAGCTTCTGATTGCATAGGCAGAAGTGTGGCCGCACCGAAAGCAGCAAAGAATAACCCCAAATAACCGGAGAAGCTCAACATCAGGTTCAGTACTTATTCATATGATTAGTGGTTTCTTTTATCAAAGCTTGTGGAAGCTTTGGCAGGTTACTGAGGTGTTTATTTCTAACAGTACTGGCTATTGTTTAGGCCATAAAAAAGACAAACTAAGGCAACCAGCCTAAAGAAGCCACTCTACAACTCCCACATCCATCTTTTACTATGAGTGCTATAAAAGTGGCTTTAAATGCCGGCTTAACAGTATTGAACTTAGCGCCAGTAGTTATTAGCAATGGCGATGGTTTTAAATTCAATGGCCACCAGCTCGGCTGCTTTCATCAGTACCTCAGCGTCGTCTTGGTATTCTTCACGCACGGTCTTTTTAATTTCAGAGCTTTTTTGAATGGTACCAATAGTCTTTCTGACCATGGTAATAGCCAACATGCGCCCTTCTAAAGGTGTTTTGGTAATAAGAGTGGGCATGTAATCATCGGCGGCTTTTTTATCGGCGGCCTGGGCAGTAGAAATAGAGCCAATGGATAGGAAAGATAACAACAGCACGGCTTTGAGTAGAGGTTTCATAATGGTTCTCCATCTGTTTCAGTAGTTAAGGTAAAAAAGGCAGCCTAAACAGACCGCCAACCTTATGCCACCATACTACAAGTCTTATTCAGCAATACAGGAACTCATACGCCATTAGCGTACCCCTTCTTGCTTATTTACCTTTAAACACTGCTGTGCGTCTTTCCATAAACGAGCGCATACCTTCG
>CALJVD010000153.1 GCA_937974825.1 uncultured Oceanospirillaceae bacterium
GACACAAACATAGGTGCCGTTAACGAAAGCGCTGGGGCTTGTCCGGGCATGACTTCTGCGTGCTGGCCACTGTCAACTAACAGATCACCAAACTCGTTAAACAGAGCAACTCTGCCCTCGCCTACGTGTACACGCATTACATCAGCGTCCATCACCACCACAAACTGTGTACCACGAATACCTAGGGTGGCTACGTTGGTTTTAAGTTTGTAATTGTCTGGTTGGTTTTTACCAATGCTGCCAGACAGTGCGCGCATACCGCCTTTTAATAAATTAACCGACACCGACCCTTCGTTGGTGGCACTGGGTTGTTCGTATTCTTCGACCGCAAAACGTGAATTAGGCATTAACGACACCAAACCGCCATCGCTAAAGCGCATTTGAATGCGTCCATCTTCACCGGTAATTACGGTATCGCCCGACGCCACCGAGGCGCCTTTTTCTAGTGGGTAACTGCCGCTGTTATTGGTTAACACAACGTTGCCATGACTAAACAACACAAGCGCTGCTTCGGTGGCGGCCTGTGCAGGTAACATCAATGACAACAAGCCCATTACAAGACACGCCTGCAGCCATTTAAGTGAATATGCATTATAAGAAGTCATAGCGTACTCCTAAGCGAACCGATTGACGGTCGTAATCACGAGTTTTTAGGTTAGAGTCGTTATTAACCCAGTTGTAGTCGGCACTGAAAGACAGTTTAGGCGTCAGTTGATACTGGCTGTTTAAATTAAACTGCAACGAGTTATCGTCACGCTCTTCACCTTTAATAAAGAGTATGTCGCCATCGTATTTACGTTGTTCTGTCATCAAATTAGCACTGGTTTGTAAGGCGTTAGACCAAAACCATGTAGCGCCAGCGCGTAAGCCAAAGTATTCGTTATCGGTGTATTCTGGTGCGTTGCTTTCTGCACCGTCTTCGATACCCGCATACACCCCACCGTGCACCACTAAGCGGTTACGCATTAAGCTATGGGCTAACGATGCGCCACCGGTGACTGTGTCGGTATCCATGTTGTCGGCGTCGTAATCTAAACGGCTATACTGTAAAAATGTGCTGACTTGGGTATTAGGCGTGAACCGGTAGCTGTACTGACCAGTTAAGCCGTAAAGGTCTCGGTAGCTGTCGCCCGACAAACGATAGTTTTGCAGTTGTGCTAACAAACCAACACGCTGTTTGCCATACGTTGCCTGCGTACCGAGGTGTGCATTGGCTTGAGTGATTTCGTCAAAGTAGCTGTTGTCGTCTGCATCAAAGTTATAAGTACCCTGAATACGTCCACCCATAAGCACGTCCCAGTTATCATTCACTGGCGCACTGTAAGACAAACCTAAGCGTGCATCGGCGAACATGCTTTCGTCGTTTGACGTGTTATAAGAAAATCCAGGAAAAATTGAACTACCGGGTAAAATAATTCGGCTAGACGATGGCGCAGCATTAATATTGTTGTCGTAACCTAAGCCCAGCTCTGCCCATAGTTTTAGCTGACTGCTACGACGTTTTTGACCGCTTAACTCGCCTAAGTATTGCTCAACTATATTGGCAACCGCTTCGGGTGGAGCCGACTGCTGAATATAAGTAAGCTCTTCTTTCGCGCTCTGTGTTTCACCTAAACGTATTTGTGCTTGAGCCAACCCTAAGCGACAGTCACCCATTTTAGGACTAACCGCCAAACAGCGTTCAAAGGCCAATACAGCACGAGTATTTTCTTGCACTGTTAGCGCCGCATGGCCAAACATTAAATCGTAGGTGGGATAACCGGCGAGCTCATCTTCAAGCGCCAAAAGATTATTATAAGCAGCTTCTTTTTCACCGTTGTGAAGTTGCTCTTTCGCTTGAATCAAACGCTCTTGATAATGCTCTGGAATGGTATCGGCTTGCACAAACTGCCCAACACCAGCAAGCATAATACAGGCACTTAGCAGCTTAACTTTAATAAGCGAGTTGGTAGGCATTTGCACCCTCTCTATCCTTGAATACGGTTTAGCATCAAATACAGCAATGACTTCAATGCCTTGTTACACAATGTTACATAAACAAAGGATAGTCTATTATTGCCAATCTAGACAGTTGAAAATGCGTTGTGGGGCTCTTAGAGGGTGATAAGTAACTACTGTTAATTTACTTATCTAATGATGACTGCTCGCGTAATGCGTTTAAGCGATTTTGTTCGATACTGATTAAACTTTGATATTTAGATGTTGTTGCTTGCATCTCGTTACTGATGCTTGTTTCCCACTGCGCTCCAGCCAAATTGTTATTCGCCGAACGCTTCTTACGCAACAACACATCCAACTCTTTTTGCATGTTTCTTTGGTATTGAGAAATCCTGCTCTCAACCCTACGTACATCATGCTTCAATTGTGCCCGAGCATTAAAACTGCGTGCTTCTTCATAAAACTGGCTAGATGCCGGCGAAACACTGCCAATTAACTCGACAGGCTCAATCACTCGAACCTCTGACTCTACCTCACTTTCACAAGGCAATTGCTGAAACGATTGCTCACCCTCATTATTAGTGCAGACATAGACCTGAACAGCATGCACAGCTGTAACACTCAAACATGCCCACACAACCAGTATTTTACGCAACATAATGCACCCCACCTCAACTACTGCACCCTGTTTCTAGCTACCCGTAAGATAGCCACATACAGCAGCTTCTATATAATAGCTATACAACCCCACTGCACTGAAAAATAGAACCTTCCTTGGCATCTGCTTACTTTCCATTTGCACCCTAGCGTAAGAAGAATAAGTAGTCCTTTAGCATCCTGCTGACTCTATTAACCCTTTTTTCTTAGGTGTATTCAATTCTGGATATAAAAACAGGTAAAGCTTCTTTACACATCTCTAGGCCCAGTAGTCATCGGGCA
>CALJVD010000154.1 GCA_937974825.1 uncultured Oceanospirillaceae bacterium
ACCTTCTTTGTCTTGTCGCCAACGTATCGTTCTGCTTCTTGCGCGTTAAACCTGCGGTGAATGTTTTTGATATGACTGTCAAAGCTCTTGAAAAACGGCCGGCTGCACTGATACCACCAATCGTCACCGTAACGTTCAGCAGCTAATGGTAAACCAGTGATTGGCTCTTGCTCGCTTGTGATCGCCTGAGTCTCAATAAATTTATCGATACCAAGTTTTTCAAGCATGAATTGATAAGCAATGATCCCATCAATACTTACCGACCAATCAAACTTAGAAGTAAAGCCACTGCGTAAGTGAGCGGTTATCTTTAAAGGCTTCATAATTCATCACCAATCAATAAAATAGCGCCCAAGCCAAACGCGCACCCCTGCCCAATGCCTACCGATACAACGCGCTTGAACTTGTCAACATCAGTGATAGTAAGCACACCTTTAAACTCGGTCTGCGGGAATACCATTTTGTTTCCGTTTGGCTTTGTTACTGTTCGCGGTGGTAATACAGTCACATCAACAAGACCTAGCTCAGCGCAGCCATCCAGCCTGCGAGCAAGCCATTGCTTTAACTCGCTTGATGTAGTGTACGGCTTCAATCTTACTCGCTTACCGTTCTCGTCACGATAAGTGCCTCTACGTGCAGAAGCAGTAACGGTGAACATATAGCGCCCACCCTGCTTAACATCCACACTAATAGACTCGCCTGTCTCTGTGTTCGATAAAACGTAAACAGTGTCGCCCGTGTCTTTGTAGCAAAACGGGCGATCTGATTTACCTGCCTGATGCTGCGGGAATAAATCCCACAGCTTCTGATGCAGCTCGTAACGTGAACAATCAGCACTATTTAAAACAGTGACCCACATTCTGGAGCTCCTAGTAAGTTACGGATTTCTGACTCTTTTCGCTCAAGATATGCATCATATTGAGCCTGCAAGTGTGCATCGTAAGAGTCTTTAGCTTGTTGAGCAATTCCTGAAAGCTTTGGAAGCCCTGTACTGCTAACTTTGATTAGATCGTGAACCTCTCCCGTCTCGCTATCAACGATTTTTGCTTGATAAGACACTCGACCATGGCCACGGTTGGACTGTCCGCCAATGTATGGGATCTGGGCAAAACGGTGCATCGCTGAAACAAGCGCGCCAAGTTCAACTTCCGATACTTGGACTAAATCAATCTCGTGAGCAAGCTCAACACCTGGAATGATCAACTCAGAAGTCATACGCATTTGCGTGCTTACTTCGTCTTTCTTTTTAGATTTCCCGTCATTCTCAAGCTGCGGAGCATCAATCGGAGAAACATACTCTATTGAGTCTGGCTTCTTGCTATCATCCATGCGTGTAAAGCTTTTTTCCATCGTAAGTGCGCGATAGCTTACCTTTAACGCGTCCATGTGCTTATCTTCAGCAAGTGCCGGGATAGCTTCCAAGCAAACAGGGTAAGAACTACCAACCTTCATCTTGCCTGGTAATA
>CALJVD010000155.1 GCA_937974825.1 uncultured Oceanospirillaceae bacterium
TTTATGGTGCTGGGGCTAAGAAGTAGAAACCTACTTCTTGCACAGACTGAGCATTATCGTTGGTATCTTTAACATCTACCCTGTTAGCAAAGTAATAGGGCGCAACTGTCCCTTTGCTAGAGCCTTCGGTGGCTTTTAACGAGTTAGGGGTGCTCGACGGCAATGACAGTACCCTTAACTTATTGTCAGGTGTTTTAATGTTCTTAGGTAGCTTGGGTCTTGTTAGGTTGCCCGTTACGAAGGGTTCAATAGTGCTTCCGGTTGCTATGTTTTCAGCTTTAACGGCTTCGTTTAGTAGGCTGGTAGCAGTACCAATATTTCGTAAATGGTTAATAAGTGAACTTAAATCACTGTAGGCCGCATTAAACACGTTTTGCTGGTGTTGCATGTTACCTACCATTCTTACTTGAAGGGTTGAGCGTTGCATGGCAACCACCGCGCCAATGGTGATGGCGGTTAAAATTACCAAGCTGATAATTAATGCTGAGCCGCGTTGTGAAGATACAGATGTCATAGCCTGCCTCAAAAAATTCTTGTTTAGTTATCATGCACGTTTCAATTTTGGCTACCACTAAAAACAGATAAGCGGCACATAAACTAAGATAAGCGGTCTAGATTGGGCAAGGAATGGGGTTGCCATTAGGTGTGGTTGGTAAGTTATTAGCATCGGTAGACATTGCAAAGCGTACTCTGCCAATGCGTGAGATAATAAAAATCGCACCTAGGGCAGACTTATTCTTATAGCAATAACTAAAAGAGCCGGCGTTGTAGCTTGCAAACCCTTGTCCATCAAATCCCACCGCCAAATTATTGAAGTGCCTAAGGGTGTGTTTGTTTTTAGAGGGTGGAAAGCGCTGCAAGATGGTTTCGTTAGAGTCTAGTATGCGGTTGTGGTTAGGGTCTGTAAAAAGGCTGAGCTCTTCATTCCAGTCGTTACCACAGTGCTGTTGGTTGGTAAGAGGACAGAGTGTCACTTTTGTATTAGAAAACAACGCCGTGGCGCGTGCCTTAGAAAGCAGAAGTTGGATTTCACTTACCTTTTGCTTAGCACTCATACGATTAATGGTATCGTCTATGTAACCAGAGCCTAACGCCACAAGAATGGCAGAAATGCTAATGACAACCAGTAGCTCGAGTAGCGTAAATCCGGAATGACGTAAAACCATTGCACTGTCCTTTGTTTGGCTGCAATGGTTTTACCTTATAAAAGAAGAGGGCAAAGTCACTCGCCCTCTAAGCGTATTTTTGTCTACGTTAGCTTATGTCTAACTTCTTACATCGATAACGCAAGGTTCTAAAACTAATGCCTAGTTTAGCGGCGGCGGCAGTTTTGTTGCCACCCGTACTAGCAAGTGCTTGGCTAATGGCTTGGCGCTCTAAGTCTTCTAGGTACTGTTCTAAATCATGGGTAATGATTTGGTTGTTAACAGTTAGCGGCTCAGAGTTAGGGTCGAACTGTAAGTCTTCTAGGCTAATGTTGTCGTCTTCGGTCAGTGTTACCGCTTTTTGTATCAGGGTTTTTAATTCGCTAATGTTGCCTGGGTAGCTGTATTCCTGCAGTGCTTCCATGGCTTTAGGCTCGATGGTCATGTGCGGCAGCTCCCATTGGTCAGCAAACTCTTCAATAAAATGATTCACCAAAATAGGAATGTCTTCCAAGCGTTCGCGCAGTGGCGGGATAGAGAGCGACACCACATGAATACGAAAGAACAGGTCGTGGCTAAATTCACCGCTTTTAATCATCTGGGTTAAGTCTTTGGTGCTGGCTGAAAGCACGCGGAAGTCTAAAGGGGTTTTCTCGCCAGTAAATTTTTGTGTGAATACTTTCTCGTTCAAAATGCTTAGCAAACTGTTTTGCATTTCTTTAGGCAAAGCATCGATGCCGTTTAAAAATAAGGTGCCGCGGTTAGCTTGTAGTATAAGGCTGCGCTCGCCAAATAAGTCAGACTCCAACTGCTTAAGGTCGCGGTTGTCGCAATTAACGTTAATAAAAGGGAAGTCTTTGCGGCTGCTTTGGTAGTGAATAAGCTTAGCAATCAGCTCTTTACCACTGCCGTGCTCGCCAGAAATAAACACAGGGGCTTGGGTACGGGCAATTTTACTGATGTTGTTTTTAAGGTCGGTAATGGCAGAAGACAAACCGATCAATCCGGTGGTTGAAGGAAGAGTGTCTATTTGCGTGGGTGTTTGCGTTAAGCGCATGGCTTGTCTGGTTAGCTCGCGTAAGCGCTCGGTATCAATAGGTTTGGCAACCACATCAAAGGCGCCAGCCTTCAATGCACTGACGCCCAACTCTAAATTGCCGTAAGCGGTAATCATGGCAATGGGCATGTCTGGGTAGCGTTGTTGGCAGAGGTTAATAAGCTCTAAACCGTTGCCGTCAGGCAGTTTCATGTCGGTAATGCAAAAGTGGTAACGACGCTCGGCTAAGAGTTTTAAGGCTTCTCGCATGTCGGCCGCCACATAACAGCGTATGCCTAAGCGCTCTAAAGTAATGGCGGATAGAGTGCGAATATCTGGCTCATCATCAATGATTAAGGCGGTATATTCAGTCATAAAATACTCGTATCAATTATTTTTTTAGTGAAAGTCTAAAGCGAGAGCCGTTTTCAATGGAATGATACTCAATATTGGCTAAGTTCGCTTCGCAAAGCTCACGGCAAATATATAAGCCTAAGCCAGTGCCGTCGTGTACCAGTGTATAAAAAGGTTCAAACAAATGTTGCTGCTGGCTTTTATCAACGCCGCCCCCATTGTCTATAACGTCTAAATACACATTTTCATCAGACGCTTCTTTAACCACTATATGAATTTTAGCATCCTCGCCCGAGTGTCTTTGCGCATGACGAAGCGCATTAGCGCATAGGTTATGCATTACTTGCTGCAAGTGGCCCATATCAAAGTAGGCTTTGACGTCGGGTTCGCATTTGTAGCTAATTTTAAAGGTTTGATCAGCGTGATGCTTTTCAAACTGACAGCAGAATTCAGTTAACCAAGTGTTTAAGTTGATTTTGGTAATGTTGGATTTTTTGGGCTTAGATAGCTGCAGAATATCCTCAATAATACGATTGATTCTTAAGCCTTGTGTATCGATGATTTTTGTTAAGGAACGCTCGCTGTCTTCTAAATAAGGGGTTTCTTCCAGTAATTGCGATGCCTGTTTTAACGCACTTAAGGGGTTGCGGATTTCATGCGCAATCGACGCTGTTAAGCGCCCAAGAGAAGCCAACTTAATTTGCTGTGCCTCAGCAGAGATACGTGCACTGTCCTCAATGCTCAAAATGTATTCGCCATGCTTTAGATTCTTTAAGCGAACCTTGGTCACAATAAAGCTACGCGAGTTATGTTGCACAATCAGCTGTTTTTTATCCGATATTAAGAAGTCGGGCAGTTGCGTTCCTTCAGCGATATTAAACCAGGTTTTTGCAGGCAGGTTGTAGAGTAAAACCCTATGTCTTCTGTTGCATGCAATAATACCCTGAGGTAAGTCGAGCAGAGCTTGTTGGCTGATTTTTTGTAGGCGGCGAATATGCAACGCTTGGCGAGAGTTAATAGAAAGCGAGTTTTTAAGTCGTTTAGAAAAACTTTGCGCCACCCAGGCCAACACAAAGGCTAAGAACCCAAAAATACCCGCATTGGCTATGTCTTGCGCATCGAAATTAGCGTTGAGGGCGAACTGTGAATATAAGATGGCCAGAGTGGTCCAAGCAGCCACGCCATAACCTAATATGTTGGGCGTGAGTAAGTTTGAAATAACGATAGGAATGGCAATTAAGCTTAAAAAGCCGCTTTCAAAACCGCCTGATGCCGACATCATGGTAATTA
>CALJVD010000156.1 GCA_937974825.1 uncultured Oceanospirillaceae bacterium
CTGTTCTTTGTTGCTAAAGGCGACGGCAGCCATGTTTTCTCTGCCACACTTGAAGAGCACAACAAGGCGGTACAGGAATATCAAATACGTAACCGAGCTAAAAACTATCGTTCAACACCATTACCAGCAGGTGATTAGACATTATGAATACAACAGGACGCTTTATCACGTTCGAAGGCAGTGAGGGAGTGGGCAAAAGTACCAATATTGCATTTTGTGCGCAGTGGTTAACTAAGCAAGGCTTCGATGTGGTCGTGACTCGAGAGCCCGGCGGTACTTTGTTGGCAGAAACGATTCGAGATCAACTGTTAAATGCTAAGCACCCGGAAGCAATGGACTCTCTTACAGAACTGTTATTAATGTTCGCAGCCCGTGCACAGCATATAGCACAACGCATACGCCCGGCGCTAGAAGCAGGCAAGTGGGTACTTTGTGATCGTTTTACCGACTCAACCATCGCTTACCAAGGCTTTGGTCGCCACCTGCCATTAGATGTTATCGAACAGTTAAAGACCTTGGTACAAAAAGATCTAGAGCCCGACTGTACCTTTCTTTTAGACGCTCCTTTGAGTGTCGGTTGGGAGCGAGTGCAAAAACGTAATGAGCCTATCAACCGCTTTGAAGCTGAACAAAAAGCATTTTTTGAGCGTGTGAATGAAGGGTTTCATTGGTTGGCGGAAAACAACGAGCGTATTCGTGTGATTAACGCAGCTCAACCACTTGAAGCCGTACAAAATGACATTGTTAATGTGCTACAGGAGCTAACACATGGCTGATTTGCCATGGCTAGAGCCGGTTTGGCAAGGGTTGATTAAACGCCAAGTGAACGGTGGTCTACCGCACGCAATCATGTTTTCTGGTGTTCGTGGTATTGGTAAACATCACCTGGCGCTTAAGCTGGCGCAATGGCTGCTGTGCGACCAAGCGCAAGCGAAAACGTTAAATGAAGCTTGTGGTTCGTGTCATAGTTGCAACTTATGGAAGGCAGGGTCGCATCCAGATATGTTGCTTTGCGAGCCAGAGGACAACAGCAAACAGATTCGCGTAGAAAGCATTCGTAAGGTTAATGATTTTCTTGCTCAAACATCTCAGATTAGTAAGAGCCAAGTGGTTATCATACGTCCCATTGAAGTGATGAACTTAAACGCCGCTAATGCGTTACTCAAAACGTTAGAAGAGCCAGCGGGCAGCAGCTATTTAATTTTAGAGGCTGAGCGCTATGGTTCTGTATTGCCTACTATTCGTAGTCGTTGTCAGCGCGTTGTCGTGGCAGCTCCGTCCATGGAGCAAGGTTTAGAATATTTAAGCCAGCAGGGCATTACGACCGAACAAGCAACCTTAGCGTTGAATATCAACCAAGGCGCACCATTAGCAGCTTTGCGTTGGATTAGCGAAGAAAGTGAGCCGCAACAACAGTGGTTTGATCTACTGAAGCAATGGAGTGCGGGTGATATAAACCTACAGACTGTTTCAGAGAAGTGGGCAAAGCTTGAGCTGATTGATGTTATTTACTGGATGTACTTAGTTTTGCTCGACGGTTTAAAAGATGGATTACAGGTTTCATCGGAGCACCAAAGCTTACAAGGACGATTTAAAGAACTTCAACCAGGTGCTACCCTGAACTTGTCTAAGCTGTTAACCTTACAAACAAAAGTACAATCTATTTTGGCAAAGTTACAAGCGGGCTTAGGTAACTATAATAAACAGTTATTATGCGAGTCTTTGTTACTAGACTGGCAAGAAATAATTCGAGGGGATAAGGCATGAGCGGGCCACGTGGCGGTATTTTAAATTTAACCATCAAAGATAAAGCAGTGTTATATGCTGCTTATATGCCTTTTATTCGTGATGGTGGCATTTTCATTCCTACCCAAAAACAATACAACTTGGGTGATGAAGTTTTTATTCTTTTAAAGCTATTGGAAGAACCTGAAAAAATTCCGGTAGCAGGTAAGGTCATTTGGCTAACGCCTACAGGCGCTCAAGGTAATAAGGCCGCTGGCATTGGTGTTCAGTTTACCGGTGACAACCAGATTGCCCGAGATAAAATCGAAACAATTTTGGCCGGGGCGTTAAAGTCCGATCGACCTACCCACACAATGTAATTTGCTGTAAAGCAAAATCACCCTGAATCATAGCAAAGTCTTCTAGAATCCTTACATCAACTTTGCTAGGTTCAGGTATCAATCACTCAATTCTGAAATATTCATCTATATGTCTTTTAAACTGATTGATCGTACACCTATTGAATCTTTGAATATCGAAGTTCAGCACTATGAGCACATTAAAACCGGTGCTGTACATTATCACTTAGCCTGCGACCACGAAGAAAAAGTGTTCATGGTGGCTGTGCGCACTATGCCTGATGACTCAACAGGCGTGGCTCATATACTTGAGCATACAGCGCTTTGTGGCAGTGAAAAATATCCCGTACGTGATCCATTTTTTATGATGACACGTCGCTCGCTAAATACCTTTATGAATGCCATGACCAGCAGTGACTGGACGGCTTATCCGTTTGCCTCACAAAACGATAAAGACTTTAACAATCTACTGGATGTCTACCTAGATGCGGTCTTTTTCTCTCGTTTGCATGAGCTAGATTTTGCGCAAGAAGGGCATCGTGTTGAGTTTAGTGAAGCAGAAAACACTTCATCGCCTTTAGAATACAAAGGGGTTGTGTTTAATGAGATGAAAGGGGCGATGTCGTCTCCGGTTAGCCAGTTATGGCAGGGCATTAGTAGTTATTTATTCCCAACCACTACCTACCATCATAACAGTGGCGGTGAGCCTAACTGCATTACCGATTTAACCTATGAGCAGTTATTAGAGTTTTATCGTACGCATTATCATCCATCCAATGCCATCTTTATGACTTTTGGCAATTTGGATGTTGAAGACGTTCAAAGAAAGTTTGAAGAACAAGCGCTTAGCCGTTTTGAAAAACAAGATAAGCGTTGGAGTGTTCCTTTTGAGAAGCGTTACCCAGCGCCTATTGCCGTTGAACAGCACTATGCTTTAGACGGCGAAGATTTAAGCAAGTCGACCCATCATGTAATGGGGTGGCTGCTAGGCGACTCTACCGACTTAGACGCCCAGCTTGAAGCGCATTTAGTAAGCCAAATTCTGCTTGATAATAGTGCTTCGCCATTGCGTAAAGCCTTAGAAAAAACACCGCTGGCAGGTTCGCCTTCTCCGTTATGTGGTTTAGAAGATTCAAACCGTGAAATGAGCTTTCTATGCGGCGTTTCTGGCAGTGAGCCCGAACATGCGTTAGCCATTGAAGAGTTAATCTTAACAACCCTAGAAAATGTCGTAAAAGACGGGGTTGATAGTAGTATTATTGAAGCTGCATTGCATCAACTAGAGCTGCATCAGCGTGAGATAGGCGGTGATCATTACCCATACGGCCTACAGCTTATGATGAACGCGTTATCGGCGGCTGTGCACTACGGTGATCCTGTATCTTTGATAAACCTAGAGCCTGCTTTAGCAAGTTTGCGTGAAAAAGCACAAGCGCCTAATTTCATTCAAGATGCGGTACAGCGCTTATTACTCGATAATCAGCACCGTGTGCGCTTTACCTTGCGTCCAGACAACAAAATCAGCCAGCGCGTTAAAGACATGGAGCGTGCAACCTTAGATGCAATGGCAGAACGCTTTACTGAAGAAGAAAAACAAGCCGTTGTCGAACGTACAAAAGCATTAGAAGAGCGTCAGGCAAGCGTTGACGATGCGGGTATCTTACCTCAAGTCACTCTAGACGATATCAAGCCTGAAGTAGCTTACGTGGCGCCGACAGCGAAACACGACCATGCCATTACTGCCACTGAGTATGTCGTGGGTACAAACGGTTTAATATACCAGCAATTGATTGGCGAAATGCCAGCTTTAAGTGCTGAGCAATTGAATCAATTGCCTTTCTTTACTCTGGCATGGACCGAAGTAGGGGCAGCCGGCAACGACTATTTAACTCAGCAGCAAAGACAAACAGCTAGCTTAGGCAGTTTGAGTGCTTATGTATCATTAAAGCCAAAGGTTGATGACAGCAATCAGTTGTTAACCAACTTAGTAATGAGCGGAAAAGCGCTGGCTAACAAGGCTAATGACTTCACTCAGATTGTGAAGGAAACATGGCAAGCTGCTGATTTTAAAGAAGAAGATAGGTTGGTTGAGCTGCTAAACCAAATCAAAACACAGCGTGAACAAAGCATTACTGGTCAAGGACATGGCTTAGCAATGTCGTTGGCTGCAGCACCTTTAAGTAAGGCTGCGTCGGCATCGGATGCGCTTGCAGGCTTACCTCAGATTAAGCAGTTAAAAGACTGGTTGGCTCAAGCAGAAAGTAATCCCAGTATTTTGAGTCAGTCTTTATCTGGCATCGCTCAAACATTGAGTGACCCAACCGAAGCATTGATTATCCACGACGAGCAGGGCGCGTCGCTACAACGTGATGCTCTGTTTTCTGCTTGGCCCAATAAAACATCTACCAAACAAGGTGAGTTTTCGTGGGAAGTGTCAGAAAAACCAACTTATTGGTTAGTGGACAGCCAAGTCAACTTTTGTGCTTGGGCTCTACCTACCGTTACTATGGAACACCCTGATGCTCCAGTATTGGCAGTACTGTCGGCGGTGCTGCGCAATGGTTTCTTGCATACCGCTATTCGTGAAAAGGGCGGTGCATACGGAGCCGGTGCTACCCAAGACTCTGCCATGGGCTGCTTTAAGTTCTTTTCGTATCGTGACCCGCGTGTCGAAGGAACATTCGATGATTTTAGAGGCTCAGTAGATTGGGTGTTAAAGCAATCTTCTGGCGACGACTTGGTTGAACAGGCAATTTTAGGATTGATTGGTAGTATGGACAGACCGGGTTCACCTGCCGGTGAAGCACGTCAATTCTTCCATTTAGATCGTAATGGAAGAACACAAGCGATGCGCCAACAGTTCCGCCAAGGCTTATTAGCCACCACTTGGAAAGATGTTCAGCGTGTTGCGCAACAGTACATTCAAGGTCAAGAAGGCAGTCGAGCCGTTGTAGCACCAAGGGGCAGCGAAAATATCGCAAAAAACCTTGGTTTAATTGCGAATGATTATTGAATAGTTTTACTTAGGGCAGCATAATGCCCTAGTTCTTTTTAGGCCAATGGAAACTCCCAGCAATGATAAAGCAACCTTTTGCTATCACCGCCATCACGCTCAGCTTGCTAGCAGGTAATGCTGCGGTTAATGCTGACGACTTAACTAAGTCTCAACAAAAAATCACTCAAACTGATCAGTTTGGTAAAAAAAGCCAAGTCAAAATTGACGGGTTAGATGATCAAAGCCAAGCGCTGTTCATTGAATATCGTCAAGTGCTTGCAGAAACCGAACAGCTTGCGCTCTACAATCGTCAAATGACGGCCATTGTTGAAAGCCAAGATCAAGAGCTGATTTCCATTGCTAAGCAAATCTCAGAAATAGAGCGTACAGAGCGCGGTATTTTACCGTTAATGAGTCGTATGCTGGATTCGTTAGAAACCTTTGTCGAGCTTGATACGCCGTTTTTAAAACAAGAACGTGCGACTCGTATTGCTATGCTTAACGATTTGCTTCTACAGGCCGATGTAACCGTTTCTGAAAAGTTTCGTCGAGTGCTAGAAGCGTACCAAATCGAGGTCGATTACGGTCGTAATATCGAAGCGTACCGTGCTAAACAAGACAATATCTCTTACGATTTTTTACGTGTAGGGCGCTTGGCTTTGTACCGTTTAAGTAACGATGGCCAGCAAGCCTGGTTGTGGCACCCTAACAAAGAGTGGATTGCCTTAGATTCAGGCTATATGCGTGATTTGCGTAAAGCCTTAAAAGTAGCCCAGCAAACGGCCGCGCCAGAATTGTTAACCATTCCACTGCCTACTCAAGCGTCACTGAACACTAAGGGAGGCAAATAATGAAGTATTTACCTGTCTCTATTCTATTAGGGCTAACCTTAGCGTTTGCACCGGTTCAAGCAGAAGATACGGCGGCTTCGCCGTTAGAAGGGTTGCTGAATAGAATTGGCCAATATCAAACTCAAGAAAAAGTTCTTGAGAAAGCCCGTGAAGCGGCTTTTGCTAATGACTTGGCGACTCAAAAGCGCTTGTTAAACGAAGCGAAGGCAGCGTTAGCAAAAGAACAACAGCGTGCTGATACATTAAAAGATGAGTTTGATGCCAATGAAAAAGCACTGACTGAACGCTCAGAAGAATTACGCTTACGCGTGGGTAACCTAGGTGAAATGTTTGGCGTGGTCAGACAAACCGCCACCGACCTAAGCACGGTGCTATCAGACAGCTTAACCAGTATCGAAGTAAAAGAGCGTAAGGCTGATTTAAACAAGCTATCTGAAGCCAAAGAGTTACCCACTATTAAAGAGCTTGAAGACCTGTGGTACAGCTTACAGCATGAAATGACTATCAATGGTGCTATTAGTACCTTTACAACCGATGTGCTCACTCCGACAGGTGAAACCGTACAACAACAGGTAACCCGTGTTGGTGTGTTTAACGCCATAAATAATGAAGGGTACTTAACCTTCGATAATGAACTCAAAGCCTTACAATTACTGGGGCATCAGCCTAAAGAAGCACGTTTAGTTAAACAGTATTTAAACAGCAGTAACGATGTTTCAGCCTTTGCGTTAGATCCTAGCCGTGGGGCACTGTTAACCATGTCACTGGCTAGTCCAGACTTATTCGAACGCATGAAGCAAGGTGCGTTTGTGGGTTATATTATTTTGCTAATTGGTGTGGTGGGCTTATCAATAGCTGCCTGGCGCTTAATTGTATTAGGCAACATTAATAAGCGTGTTAAGCAGCAGCAAAAAGAATTAAACAAGCCACAAGATAACAACCCATTGGGGCGTGTATTAAACAGCTATTACGCAATACCAAAGCCTGTGAACATTGATGTGCTTGAAGCAAAAATGGACGAAGCCGTACTGCGTGAGCTACCAGCACTGGAAATGGGGCAAACCATCATCAAGTTATTTGCAGGTATTGCACCATTGCTGGGCTTACTAGGCACAGTGACCGGTATGATTGCGACCTTCCAAGCCATTACTAATTTCGGCACTGGGGATCCTAAACTGATGGCCGGTGGTATTTCACAAGCACTGGTTACCACCGTAGAAGGTTTGATTGTTGCGATTCCATTATTGCTAGCCCACAACTGGGTGGCGGCTCGTAGTAAGAGCCTAGTGCAATTATTGGATGAGCAGTCAGCCGGTTTAATTGCAGAAGCACTAGAGCAACAAACCGCTGAACAAAACAAAGAGCAGGGCCAGTAGTATGCAGTGGCTGTTAGACTTTATCGCACAGGGAGGTCCGGTTTTATACGGTATTCTTCTTGTGTGCTTATTGTTGTGGAGCCTGATTTTAGAGCGTTTGTATTACTTCTATTTTGAGCTACCTAAATACGCCTTAGAAGTGACCGAAAATTGGCAGGCACGCAACGACAAGCAAAGCTGGACGGCGCAAATGATTCGTTCTGCTTGGCTCAGTCAGCATAAACAATCGGCTGAGAAGTATTTATCGACCATCAGCATATTAATAGCAGTCTGTCCCTTAATGGGGTTGCTTGGCACGGTAACGGGAATGATTAGCGTATTTGATGTGTTGGCCATTACCGGTACGGGTAACGCTCGTGCTATGGCCAATGGTATTTCGCAAGCAACCATACCGACTATGGCAGGTTTAGTAGTAGCGCTGACTGGCTTATATTTCAATACTCGATTTAAACGTTTATCCAGCCGTGCAGAGCGCAAGCTGGCTGAACAACTTATCATAGGTTAATTACCCATGGCACGTCGTCGAACACGCACAGAAGCCGAAGGCAATGATATTGATATCACTCCAATGTTAGATATCGTCTTTATCATGCTTATTTTCTTTATTGTAACTACCTCTTTTGTTAAAGAGAGTGGGGTAACAGTTAATCGTCCGAGCGCCCAGACCGCCGAAGAAAAGAAAGGCAGTAATATTTTAGTGGCCATACGCGCGAACGGTGAAATTTGGATTGATCGCCGCGCCATTGATGTGCGTGCCGTGCGTCCAAATATTGAGCGTATGAAAGCCGAAAATCCGGAAGGGGCGGTGATAATTCAAGCCGATGAATTTTCGCCTGCAGGTATGGTCGTTAAAGTAATGGACCAAGTACGATTGGCAGGCATTACCAATATCTCTATTTCAGC
Source organism: uncultured Oceanospirillaceae bacterium (assembly GCA_937974825.1). Lineage (GTDB taxonomy): Bacteria > Pseudomonadota > Gammaproteobacteria > Pseudomonadales > Oceanobacteraceae > Venatoribacter. Next base: position 8,210 of record CALJVD010000156.1, read on the forward strand.
CGAGGCCGCGAACTAATGATTCGTGCGCTTAGCTTTCTATTAGCCGCTTCTGTGTTCACCTTAAGTTTATTTTGGGGCATGCAGCAGATGGTGGCTGGACCAAGCCAAGATCAGCAGCTTGATAAAAGCTCTACCATGATCGACTTTGTTCGTCTTAAACAAGACAGTGAAACGCAACGTAAAGAGCGTCATAAAGTCGAGCCACCTAAACCACAAAAGCCGAAGTTACCAAAACAAAGTGTCAGCGAATCATCGCTACCTACGCCACAGATGAATGTCAATATGCCGCAGGTCGATATGGATCTTTCTATTTCACAGCAATCTTTACTGGGAGATGCCGTCGTTGGTATGGGCTTTGGTGACAGTGACGTTATACCTTTAGTGCGCATGAGCGCTCAGTACCCGCAGCGGGCTATTCGTCAAAAGATAGAAGGTTACGTAACGGCACGACTACAGATTAATGCCGAGGGCACAGTCGACAGTGTTGAAGTTATTGAGGCCGAACCGCGTGGTGTCTTTGAGCGTGAAGCAGTGCGTGCTTTATACCGCTATAAGTTCAAACCTAAGATGCAGGACGGTAAAGCGGTAGAGCAGCAAGCACTGCAAACCATTGAATTTAAACTGGGAGACAATTAATGCGTTTATTCCCATGGCTAATTCTATTGTTATTACCACTGATGTCGCAGGCGTATGACACCAGTTTGTCTCCGGCGTTGTATAAAAATCTGAATGAAATCCAAGAACAATTAACGGAACAAAACTATGAAGCGGTTGAGAAGCGCTTAGTAAAACTCGAAGAGCAACTGAAACCAAGTTTTGGACTGGCGTTGGTGTACCAACTGCATGGTCAAATGTGGCTGATGCAAGAGCAAGCCGAGAAAGGATTAGTCTACTTTCAGAAAGCGCTAGCGCTTGAAGTGTTAGCGCCAGCCCAAGAAGCAGGTATTGCTACTACCACTGCACAAATACTGTTAAGTCTTGAGCGTCCTAAAGAAGCTTACAATGTATTGCAGCCTCGCTTAACTCGTATTTTAGAGCTAGAGAAAGAAGACAGTAACGCATCTAAAAGTCGTGTCAAAAGCCAAGCGAGTGACTCTAAACCTATTCAGTATATTCAAGCCAATAGCTTTATTGTGGTGGCCACTGCGAATCAACTGCAAAAACAATACAAGCAGTCTATACCTTGGTTACAGCAAGGGTTAGCTCGCACGGATGAGCCCAAAGAGAACTGGTTGTTAATGCTGATGGTGGCGCATTATCAAGAGAAACAATATGCCGACAGTGTGAGCGTATTAGACGAGCTTATTCGAATTAATCCGAACAAAGAAGACTATTGGCAACAGCAAGCATCTTTATATCAAATGTTAGAGCAAACCAGTAAGGCACTGCGTACTTTAGAGTTAGGCTATGCTGGCGGCTATGTTCAAAAGCCCGACAGTATTTTGCAGTTGGTACAGTTGCTAATCAACAATGGCATACCCGAGCGAGCTGGGCGCATCCTGCAAAAGCATTTATCCGACAATAGTATTGAACTTAGCGATAAACACTGGAAAACGTTAGCCGCTGCTTGGCAGCAAAGCCGTGAACATGCAAAAGCGGCAGAGGCTTTATTAGAAGCCAGCAAGTACATGAACGAAGGCACGCTTATTTTCCGTGCAGCACAGTTGCAGGCGCAAATTGGTGAGTATCAGCAGTCGACAGATAACGCCAAGCAAGCCATACAGAAGGGTTTAAAAGATAAAGACGAATCTAATGCCTTGATGCTGATTGCAAGTAACGCTTATGAGTTAAAAGACTTAGCTGAGTCGAGACGTTATTTCCAACGAGCTTTGCAGTATCCAAACACCGCGTCTAATGCTAAAAACTGGCTGGATTATATTGCTGCGCTAGAAGAAAGTTATAACTTATAACTCGTCTACAGTAGGGTGGTAAGGTGGAAATAGCAGGTCGGCTAAAGATTAGCCAACCTAATAGCTAATAGCCTGGTTTTTTGTACTATTTAAACTTAGACCAAACAGGCGCATGGTCCGATGGCTTTTCCATACCACGAATATCGTAAGCCACCCCTGAATCAACGCACTCTTCATACACTGGTTCAGTAGCCAAAATATGGTCAATACGTAGGCCACGCTTAGGGTCGTCGTCAAACCCTTTTGAGCGGTAATCAAACCAGCTGTATAGCTCGGTGCTTTCAGGGTAGTGCTTGCGGTAGCAGTCTTTAAGACCAAAACCTAGCAGGCGCTGATACCATTCGCGCTCTTCAGGTAAGAAGCTACACTTGCCAGAGCTTAACCAACGCTTACGGTTTACTTCACCTATACCAATATCGATGTCTTCTGGTGAGATATTCATATCGCCCATTAGAACGACGCGGTCGGTAGCGGTAAAGTTTTCTTCTAAGTAGCGCTGTAAGTCTTCATAGAATTTCTCTTTAGCAGGAAACTTAGTTTCATGCTTACGGTTTTCACCTTGTGGAAAATAACCGTTTAAGACGTCCCAGATTTTACCGTCTATGTTGTAACGACAGTGAATAATACGTTTTTGAGCGTCTTCGTCATCCCAAGGCCAGCCTTTCTGAACAAATTCAGGCTTAACCTTACTGAGAAGAGCAACACCATAATGGCCTTTTTGGCCAAAGTGCTCCACATGAAAGCCTAAGGCTTCAACGCTTTCTAATGGGAACTCAGAGTCTTGGACTTTGATTTCTTGTAGACCAAGAACATCGGGATGGTATGTATTTTTAACGGCTTCTAACTGGTGTGGACGGGCGCGCACACCGTTAACATTAAAACTGATAATAGTAGTCACTGTTATCTAATTTCCTGAAGTTGAAAAAGACCTCATCTTATCATTTATCAGACGGCTATATAACCTAACTCTGTAAGCGCTATACGGTCAGTCTGTATTGGTTGAAATATATACAATAGGCAACTCGTGTTAATGAGTAAGGTTTACTAGGGAGCGGGTCGTTATTAAAGTGCGCTCATCATTAATTTTAAGGGGCTTTTAAGATGTTCCGTAAGGCTTTATTACCCGCCATTTTAGCATGTGTTCATTCTGCATCCGCCATTGAATTGGAAACCCAACAAGTCAGTGGTCAGTTATTTACTCAACAGGTTGCCGAACAGGCCTTTGCTGTTGAAGTATTAGACAGAAGTGATATTGAATTGCTGCCCGTTCAGAACGTTATGGATGCGTTAGAGTGGGTGAGTGGTGTGGATGTGCGCCAACGCGGTGGCTTTGGTACTCAGGCCGATATTGGTATTCGTGGTGCCGGTTATGAACAAACCTTAGTGTTACTAGACGGTGTGCGTCTGAACCATCCACAAACAGGGCATCATAACTTTGACATCCCTGTTGTGTTGGAAGACATTGAACGCATAGAAGTAGTTCGTGGCCCAGGAGCTGCCCAGTATGGGCCTAACGGTAATGCTGGTGTTATTAACCTAGTTACTCGTAAAACGGTGGATACAGAGACAGGGCGCAACGCTCGCGCAAGCCTGGCCGGTGGCAGTTATGGTTATGGGCGTGCGATGTTGTCTTTGGCTAAAATCGAAGGGAAGTTAAGTCATTTTGCTAATGGTTCATTTCAGCGTGCTGATACCTACTTAAGTGGCCATGAGCTTGATAATGAAACAACTCAGGGTAACTATCGACTGTCTTACCAAGGCGATAAAAACAGCACGTTATTCTCTATAGGATATATGGACAAAGCCTTTGGTGCGCAAGGTTTTTACGGACCTGCCAATGTACGTGCCAATGAGACAGGAGAACAACTTCATACTTATCTGACTCATGAGCATCGTTTTAATAACACGCAAAAAGTCGATTTAGCATTGAACTACCATGAGCACAAAGATAAGTTCTACTACTCAACCTATCTTCCCTCAGACCATGAAACTAAGGCATACCAAGCGCGTGTTCGCTTTCATGCGAATCAACACTTTTCTATTGGTTATGAATACAACAAAGAAAAAATAGACAGTAATAAAATTATCGGAAACACCCACGATCGCGACTTTGATAGTTTCTTCGCGTATTCAAGTTATGACCTTGGACCGATGCAATTAGCCGGGAGTTTGTCTTACTTAACCTATGGCAGTGGTGACAGCTATACCTTGCCGGTTCTCGGTTTGGTAATTCCAGTAGGGCAGCATCAGCTTTATGCCAATGCAGGGCGCAGTGTTCGAGTGCCCAACATGAACGACATGTACATGGATCGAAACCCTGATTACGGAAATCCTGCTATTAAGCCTGAAGAAACCGACAGCGTTGAGCTGGGCGCGCGTTTAAATGTGGCGGGAGTGCTGATGCGCATTGCGTTGTTTAATCGTGATACATCGAATGCAATTGACTTTACTCGTACCCAAGCTGAAATTAACAGTGACGCTGCCTTTACTGCTAGAAATATCGAATCAATCGATACCAACGGTTTAGATGTTGAGTTTGATGTGACCGGCTTGTTGGCTGAATACAATGTTCAAAAAGCGACCTTAAGCTACACACGCCTGTGGCAAGACTTTACTAATTCATACCCAGAAGCACGTTATTCTAAATCGCAGCTAGAGCACCAAGCGGTACTGAATATGGCCTATCAACTGGCGCCTAAATTAAGCATTACGTCTTTGTATAAGTACGAAACGCGCTATAACCAAGACGGTTACTTTATGTGGGATCTAGGTTTAAAACAGACCAACGACAACTGGCATTGGGCGTTATCGGCCGCAAATATTCTTAACGAAAAGTACGTAGACAGCGGTTATATACAAGCGCCAGGAACAACGGCGAAGTTTGAAGTAGGGTTTGATTTTTAATTCGTAAAAATTAATGCGTATCAAAAAGGCTAGCGGTCGGTTGATCTCTAGCCTTTTTGCTTTCTGGGTTCTAACCTTTTTAGATTACTCAACAAAGACGGCAAATTGTGCTTCTTTGCTTTGATTTAAATGGTGAGCATGGATTTTACTCATGGTGCCTTTTTGGCAGTAAAGCAAAATGCGCTTCTCAGGATTTGCTTTAATAACGCCATTAATTTTTTGTTCTAGGTCGTAAAAAGGCAAGGGTACAATAGTATTGCTTGGCAATACCAATGGTGCGTCTTCCGCCTCGGCAGGGTGACGAATATCGACAATAACATCGGTGGCCGCCGGCGTACTAATGAGTTCTAGGTTTTCTAGGCCGCTTTCTTCACCCGATAGTACGTCATCAATGCGTTCATACTTAGCATTAGTAATGGCGTCTTCTAACACCGTCATATCGAACTTAGCTTCTGACTCTTCGACCTTATCCATTTCACCCTTAATAGTAGGGTTTACAGAAATAACACCACAGTATTCAGGCATAGTAGCGGCGAACGACTCGGTGCCAATACGGCGCGCTGTATTAATAATATCTTGCTTATCCATGGCCGCTAACGGGCGCAACACTATACGGTCAGCGGCTTGGTCAATTACGTTTAAGTTGGTGATGGTTTGGCTTGCCACTTGCGCAACCGCTTCGCCTGTTACTAACGCACTGATGTGGTTATTTTCAGCAACTGCACAAGCAGCGCGTAGCATCATACGCTTCAACACAACACCCATTTGTGCGTTATCAACGTTTTTGATGATTTCAGCGACAACCCCTTCAAACGGAATAGTAATAAATTTTACGCGGTGACTTGAACCGTATTTTTCCCATAAGAAATGAGATACCTGTTTAACGCCAATTTCATGGGCGCTGCCCCCTAAGTTAAAGAAACAGAAGTGGGTTTTTAAGCCACGACGATTCATTAAATAGCTTGAAACAGTAGAGTCGAAACCGCCTGAAATTAACGACAGTACTTCACCTTGGCTACCTAGCGGATAGCCGCCTAAGCCTTGGATATTGTTTTTAACCACATGCACTTTATTGTTGCGGATTTCAGCCTGCACTACGATTTCAGGGTTTGATAGATCGACCTTGCGCGCTTCGGTTTCTTTTAAAATACCGCCGCCCATATAAATTTCAGCTTGGTGAGAGGTGAAGTCATGGCTGCCTGAGCGCTTAACGCGTACACAAAAGCTTTTACCAGCCACACGCTCACGGTAACAGTCACGCACGTGCTGATAGGCTTCATCTAGTGTTTCAAACTGAAATTCGTCAATTTCTAACGCATTCGCAATGCCTGGCGTGTGTGAAAGAATCTGTACTACCTTACGGCGTACCACGTCATCGTCAGAGTTAATGACTACCACTAAGTTGTTCCAACGATTTTGCACGTCGGCTGATATTTCCTGTTTACGGAATAAAGTTCGCAGGTTTTGACTCAAAATTTTGGTCATATGTCTGCGCGCAGATTCGGTTTTGATGGTGATTTCAGGGAAGAACTTAATTACAAAAATCATAGTGGTAGGCTGACTTCAGTTAGATGTTTGAGTAATTCGTGCGAATTATTAAAGGGGCGAATTATAAAGGGTATAGATGCGACTGTCTTGTTAAGTTAAGTAGTGCCAGAGGTTATAGCTCTGGCTTTAACTTTTTATAGCGTGCGCTTGCGTGTCGTTCACGCATTTCGACGTCAATGTAGCGGTCGGTCGTTGCCATGCTTGCATGCCCCGCATCTTCACGAACGTGCTCTTTAGGACGAAACTTAACGTCTTCAGAAATACCTGTATGTCTAAGCCAGTGTACAGTTGCTACTTTGAGCTCTTGGGCTTCTTCTTCTAAACCATCGGACTTCATACGTTCATAGGCGGCATCAAAGCAGCCTTGCACTAAATAGCGAATTTGCCGGGTGCTAGTCACAGGGCCACGTCCTTTCAATTTTGAAACCAGTGGAAACTGCTCGCCTACATAGGGTAGGGGAGACAAACCCAAGTGAGTGCGGTAGCGCCTTAATGCTTGAATCATATCGTCTGACACGGTTACTAAACGGGCTTTATTCCCTTTACCGACGACACGCAACCACCAATTGCCATCTGCGTCTGTGTGAAAATCGCCCATTACAGGGGTTGAGCGTTCATCGGCCACCAGCTCTGAAATACGTAAATACAAACCAAACAAAATACGCATTACAAATAAGGAACGTTCGTGCTGCTCTGGGTTGTTTTTAGCAAGCAATTCTACGGTCTCTAGTACGTAATCCCATTGCAAATTAGATATACGACGCACCGGTTCTTGGTATGCACTGCGTTGTAAGAATTTGCTCTTTTGGCGAATGAGAGCGACAGGGTTAATACGTAGGTAATCTTCTTGTAGCAGGTAATTAAAGTAGGTAGAAAGTACTGCAAATAACGCCTGTAAGCTCTTCTGAGATAAGGAGAAATAACCAGAATCATCAGTAATAAACGGACGCCATTCTTCGTTCGGAATACGCTCACCTTGTTTGTTTTTAAAGCGTGCTACCTGCTTTTTACCAACCCATGCTTTGGGTGGTGATTGGCAAAAGTGAATGTAGTCTTCTAGGTCTTGGCGACGTAAATCGGCCAAGGTGCAGCTGCGTACCATCCAAGTCCACTGAAGGAGCTTTTCAACCTCACGACGATAGCTATTAAAGGTCGCCTTACTGCCGTTATAACTGACCAAAAAACTTAAGGTGTGCACTAAGTCATCAAAACAGCTATCGGGCAAATCAGGGTTGTTGGCCAACACTCGTCTTGAGGTCGTTAATGGGTTCCCTAAATGCTCTAACGAATCAATTAAGGGAATGGGCGAGGTTGTTAAAGCAGTATTACGCATAGTATTTCACTAATAATTAGAATTATCGGAAATATAGAGGCTTTATGCAGAGATTACCAGCTTTAAGCAGCACGGTTACGTAATCGGTTTGTTTTATTTTCGATCGCTCTTAACCAGATAAGCCAAATAAACAATCCAAGGTAGGCGATGCTCCAACAAACCGTTGCCAGCATTAAGCTAGAGGAGTAATCCCATTGGATGGCGGTAAGGCGTAACAACGTGGCAATGCTGATTAGTAGCGGAACACAATATAGCCAAGGTTTGGCGTTAGGGTCGCGTAACACTCTATGTGAACGAGAACGCGCCATAACGGTAAAGGTTAGAGTGCCAAGCGCCCCTATGGTTATGGCGTGTAGCGCATGTGTAATTAAGAACTCAGGCTTTATGAGGCTGAGTGCGATCAATATCCAGCCGACTATTATCCAGCAGTATCCAAGCAGCATGAGTAATAAATCTGCTCGGTCATAACACAGCCAAGGGCGCCAACGTAATACTCGAACGGTACAAAGAAGGGCAGTAACCAGTAAGAGTGCGGCTTTTAGAGTGGAAACTCCGTCAAACTGGGTTAAATTCAGCACCAGAACTGCAAGCAATAACAATAAAATACTGCCTTCGAATCGAGGCTGCACACGATCTTTTAGGTTGATATTACGACGTTGAAAGTGACCGGCTAAAGCAGGGGCGATAATACGTCCACCCATGTAAAACATAATAGCGCTCAGCAGCAAGACGGCTTCAATTATAAATTTAAAGCGTAGCTCATAAGTACCGTAATTCTGTAAGGTGCTATGAAAGCCCATTGCCGATACTGCTAATCCGACCAAAATAAAGCCGACGGACTTATTTCTCCACTTCTTAGCTGTCCTAAGAAAAATAGGGGCTAATTTCCAAACCACAGCACCGACAAAGACTAAGTTAAACAGGGTAGTGAAGATGTTAGTTGGGTCTAGCCAAAAGCTAATTCTGGCAAGCAACCAGAGCGTGATCATACTGAATACGTACGATTTCTTTTGAATGCCGGCAACGTAGCCTGCAATAACCGCTAACGCAAAACCGAAGATCATTTCATGTGCGTGCCCCCACGCCGTTTGTAGACCGGCAGGTACTGAAAACCATCCTAACTGACCACCAACGGACAGCGGCAAAATGAGGGCTGCATAGAGAGCAGCCAGTGGAAACCAATACAGGTTAGCGAAGGGAGGTTTGGCTTTCATTTAGGTGTTAATCCTTAAAAGTCCGGTTCTAGAATATGAAGGCATAGTAATAAGAATAGAAAAATTCGGCAATAACTGAGTAAATCAGTCGGATTATTTTAATTTTGTAGTAAGATAAGTGAATTCAATTGTTACATTGGTCTATTTTGCCCATACATTATGAGCTTCTGGAGGAAGAATGATTAAATCAGATGACACTAACCGCAAGTACTCGGCCATTCTTGTCGATGGAATTAAAAAATCTCCAGCACGCTCTATGCTTCGTGCCGTAGGATTTACAGATGAAGACTTTAAGCGCCCACAGGTTGGCATTGCCTCTACTTGGAGCCAAGTAACCCCTTGTAACGTGCACATTAACGGCTTAGCCGATGAAGTCGCTAAAGGCGT
>CALJVD010000157.1 GCA_937974825.1 uncultured Oceanospirillaceae bacterium
AAGGGCGCGCAATGCGGCAAGACTTTCTCGTATTTATCATAGGTGCGCTCGCAACCATTGACGGGCATGCCGCTTTGGGCGCTGCGTTCGGGTGCTGTTTCTTTCTGGCGATGCCGCAGGACACCACCACTGGCAGGCGCTTTTTGTTCACTGTGTCGTCTTACGGGCTTGGCTATGCCGCTGGGGTATCGTCCTATGGCGCAGACAGCCAAATGCTCATCTCAGCAGTCGTGGCAGCCTTAATTGTGGCACTTTTAACAGGCGTTACAGGTCTAATGCAGAACAAAACGCCAGAAATCTTAGAACTCATACTGCGTCTTTGGAGGCGGTAACATGCTAGCAAGTATTCAAATTATCATTCACTTAGCGGCTTTTATCCTAATTGTTCGATATAAGAATAAGTGCCGCAGGCGTGATTATCGAATGGACGCAGGGCTGCTGGCATTCTTGCTGGCTGGGTTCAATCTGTCGATGATTGCTTATCTTGTGACGATTCAGCCGAAACATGCTGCGATTATGGATTATTTGCTGGTCTGTTTAGCAAGCGTAGTGCTGGCGGTTGTGGCTCGGTTTGGCGGTAACACGGCTAAGATGATTGACTGGGTTAAGTCGCGGTTGGTATAAAAAACCCGCACGGTGGCGGGCTTTATGGTGCGTTAGCGTGATAAGATGCGCTAACTTATTGATGTTATTTATAAGCGCAGCTAGTTAGACTGTTTTTCCCGACTCAAGATATGCATCGCCCTAAGCTTTTCGTTTACAGAGTCGTACTCAGGCAGCTCGGTATAGCCGCCGATTAGCTGACCTTTCTCGTCATAGATGCGCGGCACAGTCGTTCCACCCATCGCCTTAAACACTCGCTTTGCAGTCTCGCGATCTGAGATGTTGATCTCGTCAAACTTGATTCCTTCTTTAATTAGAAGGTTTTTTGCCATGTCGCAAAACTTGCATTTGTTGCCAGTGATGATTATGTGCATTTGTTGCTCCTTAGCTGCGGGCTTCTACACTTTGAACGTTTCTAATGTGTGCCGGTATTTTACAAGCTTTCATTACATCATTTTGGTCAACCCAGTAAAGCAACCAGTAAAGTAACCCTAAGTCAGTCGAAACAGAATCAAGCTCAACGTATGTAGTCGCGACATCCTCATAAAGCTTAACGATATCTCCTCGCTTCCACGTCTCAGGCTTCTCAAGGTCGCGGTATTTCTTATAAACCGCCCCGTCATTGCCATTCTGCCCAATTGCTTCAATTCGGTCGTCCGCTGGCCAGTCTACTGTCACTCGCTCTTTATGTGCAGCCTCAGCAGCAAGCCCCCAGTAAGCCGCTCCATCTTCATAGTTATCCAGCTTAAAATCACCCTGCTGACTACGAACCATCTTTAAAA
>CALJVD010000158.1 GCA_937974825.1 uncultured Oceanospirillaceae bacterium
ACAGTCTGTGTCAGGCGACGAGTAGTCGCAATAATGCAAGACTCGCTATTGAGCTGAGTTGCAATCAGACAAAACCTATTTGCCATGGATGGCAAATTGGAGCCTACATGGATGTATTTACGGCGTTTTTGGATGGTGAAACTCGGTTCAATAACTTACAGCGAGCTGTGTGATTAGTCGAATATAGGCTGTTTGGTTTTTCACAACCATGTGAACAGGTATGTTGCACTCGAGCCTACATGGGCGTATTTACGGCGAGTTGTGAAAAAGCTCACCACCAGTATTCCTCAATACCAAGCTAGAAGAGTATTTCAAGACTAAGCCAGCTTTCTATTAATATATTTTAAACCAATCGGAGAACATAAATGCTAGATGCAACCATGAAGCAACAGTTAGGCACCTATTTAGAACTCCTTCGTAATCCGATTGAGTTAACCGTGTCGACAGACAACAGTGCAAAAGCACAAGAGCTAGTACAGCTAGCCAACCAAATTGCAGAGCTAAGCTCTAAAGTAACTGTAGAGATTACAGAAGAACAAATTAACGGTCGCTGGTCTGTTATGGCGGTGGCTAAAGAAGGCGCTGAACCTCGTGTGTTTTTCGCAGGTGTACCGCTAGGCCATGAATTTACATCGCTTGTTTTGGCTTTGTTACAAGCCGGTAGCCACCCTTCAAAAGAAGATGAAACCTTACAACAACAGGCAAAAGAATTAACTGAAACGTTAGATTTTGAAGTGTATGTTTCTTTGTCCTGTAATAACTGCCCTGATGTTGTACAAGCCATTAACCTAATGGCCGCATTAAACCCAAACATTACCGCTACCATGATTGATGGTGGTGTATACCCAGACGAAGTGGAAGCCAAAGGTATTATGGCTGTTCCTACACTTTACCTAAATGGTGAAGAGCTAGGTGGTGGTCGCATGAGTTTGGCTGAAATTATTAGCAAAGTAGATAGTGGTGCCGATGAAAAAGCTGCTGCTAACTTAAATGCCAAAGAACCTTTCGATGTATTAGTTGTAGGTGGTGGGCCTGCGGGCGCTGCTGCTGCAATTTATGCGGCACGTAAAGGCATTCGTACTGGCGTGGTGTCAGAGCGCTTCGGTGGTCAGGTGTTAGACACCTTAAGCATTGAGAACTTTATTTCGGTGAAAGAAACCGAAGGTCCAAAAATGGCCTCGGCGTTAGAAGAGCATGTGCGTGAATACGATGTCGACATTATGGACAACCAAACAGTAGTTGCTCTACGTGACACCAACGGCATGAAAGAAGTTGAGCTGGCTAATGGCGCCGTGCTAAAGAGTAAAACCATTATCCTAGCAACAGGTGCACGTTGGAGAAATATGGATGTGCCGGGGGAGCAAGAATACCGTACTAAAGGTGTTGCTTACTGCCCGCACTGTGATGCTCCTTTGTTTAAAGGCAAAGACGTTGCCGTGATTGGTGGGGGTAACTCAGGCATTGAAGCGGCCATCGACTTAGCCGGTATCGTTAATGACGTTACCGTACTCGAGTTTGCTGACAGCTTACGTGCCGATGAGGTGCTAATTAAGAAAGCTAAGTCTATGCCGAATGTGCGTATCATTAAAAACGCACAAACCACTGAAGTGTTAGGTGAAGGCGGAAAAGTCGTTGGCTTAAACTATAAAGACCGCACGAATGATGAAATCAAAAAGTTAGAATTGGACGGTATTTTCGTGCAGATAGGCTTAGTGCCTAATACTGAGTTTTTGAAAGGCAGTATCGAACTAAGTAAACATGGCGAAATCAATATTAATGATCGTGGCGAAACCAGTATGCCCGGTGTCTTTGCTGCTGGGGATGCAACAACAGTGCCTTACAAGCAGATTGTTATCTCAATGGGTGCTGGTGCAACAGCAGCGCTAAGCGCCTTTGATTATTTGATTCGCCAATAAAGATTAGCTAGCACCCTAGCTATTTTTACCGCTCATAGCGCAAGCTTGAGCGGTTTTTTTTGCCTAAAAGAAAGGTTTAACCAAGGAGTGGAGTGGTAAGAATCTTTCCTTCAAAAGCGTTCACATTAAAGTGTTTTATGTTGCTTTGAACGTAATCAATAAAAGCTTTCATTGCAGGTGTTGGGTTTCTGGCTTCAGGGTATACCACACACCAGCTGCGCCTTAACGGAAATCCTGACACTTGTGCAATGGCTAAGCGGCCTAATGCCAACTCAGATAAGATGCTTAGCTTGGGCAGAACGGCTACTCCAAGCCCTGCTAATACGGCATGTTTTACAGCATCATTAGAACCCAGCTCCATGATAGGGTTGAGCTGTAAACGCTGCTGATGGCAGTGTTGTTCTAGCGCTAAGCGGCTGCCTGAACCGTTCTCTCGGATAAGCATACCAGCATCTAAGAAATCTTGTGGCTTGATGCTGTTTTGCGTAAGTAAGGGGTGGTTAGCAGGCAGGGTGGCAACGAGTTCGTTATCTAAAAACGGCAAGGATGTAAGCGGTTTGTTGTCGGGCACCATACCCATAATGATTAAATCATCGCTGTTATCTTGCAAGCAGTTAATGGCTTCGGAGCGGTTAACTACACGAATACTCGATTTTACATCGGGGTACTGTTGTAAGAAGTCTTTTAATAAGTAAGGAATTACGTACTGAGCTGTATTGACCCCCGCAATTCTAAGTTCGCCCGCCACTTTGCCCACTTTTGATGCAATATCGGTCTGTACAAAACGCAGCTCATCGAAAATAACGTCTACACTTTTAGCAAGGGTATCTGCTGCTAGGGTGGGGT
>CALJVD010000159.1 GCA_937974825.1 uncultured Oceanospirillaceae bacterium
TTTCAGTTTTTTTCTTTACGTAACGACAAAAAAGCCGTTACTTTGCTGGCCGATCATGTCTTGCAGAGACATTATTCAGACATAGATAACCGCAATCCGGAGCGTTACTTAGAAATGTTTCGTGCCATCTGTCGAAGACAGGCAAAGCTGATATGCCAGTGGATGAATGTTGGCTTTGTTCATGGCGTAATGAATACAGACAACATGTTGGTCAGTGGCGAAGGGATTGATTATGGTCCTTGTGCTTTTTTAGAAAGCTATCACCCAGAAACTGTGTTTAGCTCGATCGACCGCCAAGGTCGTTATGCCTATGGAAATCAGGCAGCCATGGCGCAATGGAACCTGTCGCGTTTGGCAGAATGTCTTCTGTTTTTATTTGACAGCGATGAGAAAGTCGCCATAGAAAAGGCTAAAACGGTATTAGATGAGTTTGCTGAGTTCTATTTAGACAACCACCATCTAAGCAACAGCCGTAAGCTTGGCTTTAATCAGGCCACCAGCAAAGAATTAGTCGATGATATTTTGCATTGGTTAACACTGAACAAGTTAGATTACACCTTGTTTTGGCACAGACTGGGCAAGCATCTTGAAAGCATGTCTGCTGACGCTTTATTACAAGAGTTCAGCATCACCGACGTACAGCAAAAAGATGATTTTAGTGCATGGTTTACGCGCTGGCAGAAGGCTTTAGACACTGGCAATTGTCGCTCTACTGCCAGTGTTACTATGCAGCAGAGCAATCCAGTATTTATTCCGCGCAACCATAGAGTAGTTGAAGCGATAGAGGCAGCTGAAGAGAATAACTTTCAGCCGCTCAAGCGGTTACTAAAAGCGTTAGAAACGCCTTACTTAGAACAAGAGTCTTTAGCTGACCTAATGTTGCCCGCTAAAGACTCTGAGCGTGTTACTCGTACATTTTGTGGTACTTAAGTTACTGTTCTTTTGCTTCAACCCAAAGAACACCAACATCTACTTTTACTACCTGTACTAACGTTCCTTTGTTAATGGGCTGTTGGCTTTTTAGTTTCCAGCGTACGCCGGAATACATGTGCTCGGTTAAACCTTGCATGTCCACATCGCCCTGTACAACAAATGGGTCTGAAGCAAAATCATTATTAATTTTTTTGCTGCCATTTTTGTTTTGAATGCGATGTAACGGTTTCCATAACACCACCGCTAAAATAGAGGTTAGGATGGCATTACTCCATAAGGCTGCATCCATAGTACTTGGCAACAAACCAAAGAGCATGGCTAAACCAGACACCAATAATGATATTCCTAAGAACATCAAAATAAAGGTACCAAACCCAAACAGTGCCATATCTGCAATTAGCGCGGCAATACCAACCGCGATCAGTACATCGGGCAAGTTTTCAACCAACCAAGACATATTAATCAGCCTTTGTATTAATCTTATTAATGATCGCCATAGATTGCGCCACTAGACTGCTGGCATCGGTGGCGTTATCTGGTAGAAGAATAACAGAAGATTCTTTGGCAATAGCATGCTTAGCTTCAATCGCTTTACTGGCTAAGTCTAACTGAATCGCTTTTTGACCCGATTCGGTATTCGCTTCTAAACCAACTTGTCGTATTGCTTCAGCCTGAGCGGCAGCAACAGCTAATATAGCTTGCGCCTCACCTTCTGCTTTTAATACTTGTTCAGTTTTATCGGCTTCTGCTGCTAGCACTCGAGATTGCTTTTGACCTTCTGCAACGTTAATAGCGGATTGACGATCACCTTCCGACTCTAGAATTTGAGCACGTTTTACACGCTCGGCTTTCATTTGCGCTTCCATCGCTTCCATGACCGATTTTGGCGGGGTAATGTCTTTTATTTCATAACGCAGTACCTGAATACCCCACGGCTCTGCTGCTTCATTTATCGCTGCAACAATGTTGTTGTTTAACATGCTGCGTTCTTCAAAGGTACGGTCTAATTCTAATTTACCGAGCTCAGAACGCATTGTTGTTTGTGCCAGTTGTATAACAGCAAAGACGTAGTCATCAACACCGTAGGTTGCTTTGTAAGGATCGAGTACTCGGAAATATAAAACACCATCGACAGATAATGTGATGTTGTCACGAGTAATAGCCGATTGACTGGGTACGTCGACCGCTACTTCTTTTAAGTTTCGATTAGCGGCAATGTAATCAATAAACGGAATAATAAAGTTTAACCCCGCTTCTTTGGTTGAGTGGTATTTGCCAAAACGTTCTACCACTAACGCACTGTTTTGCGGGACAAAAATAATGCTTTTTTTCAGTAATACAATACTGAAAACCAGCGCTAAAATTTGTACCACATTAATAAATTCAAAACCCTGTTCCATATTTAGTTCCTTAAGCAAGTGTTTGTATACATAGTAGCTTAGCACGTACGCGCGCTTTACCTGCCACTCTTTTTAATTATTCTGGCGCAAATGTCCCTTAACATTCTCCATTACTTACCACACAATCGGCCTTTCAATATTGACTGGGTAATAATAATGCTAAAAACAACCTGGAGCGCAGTACGTCATTCTTTCTCTGGTGAAGTGGGTGCTATTCCTCTTGCCACTTTGCAACAACGTTATGAATATCCCGACTCTTGTTATATAGACTTGCAAGGAATGAAGGTGCATTACCGTGATACTAATAATACAGGTAACGACAACGCACCTGTTCTTATCATGCTGCACGGTATCTTTGCTTCATTACATACTTGGGAAGGCTGGACTGACATTCTCAGTCCACACTTTCGCCTTATCAGTATCGACAATCCAAATTTTGGATTAACCGGCAGCCACCCAGAGGGAATTAAAAAGCACTTATACAGTGATTTTCTTAATGAGTTTACCGATGCCTTAGGGTTACAAAAAGTGCATATTGCCGGTAATTCTTTAGGCGGTTGGATGAGCTGGGAATTTGCTGCACGCTTCCCTAACAAAGTAGAAAAGGTAATTTTGCTCGATAGCGCTGGTTTTTTCTTTGTTCCACCAGCCATTTTAATCAGTATGGGACTTCCAGGGGCAGGGTGGATAACAGCCCATACTCCGTTACCCAGAAAGCTTTTTAG
Organism: uncultured Oceanospirillaceae bacterium; assembly: GCA_937974825.1. Lineage (GTDB taxonomy): Bacteria > Pseudomonadota > Gammaproteobacteria > Pseudomonadales > Oceanobacteraceae > Venatoribacter. The sequence goes on from CALJVD010000159.1 coordinate 3,059, forward strand.
AGCGGTCACAGCGACCACTTACAGCGATAAACGTAAATTAAGTCGTGAGGTTATTAACCGCTACTACGATCTACTATTACGCCCAGGTAACCGTCAAGCTGGTGCAAAAATTCTTGCTTATGTTCGTAACCGCGGTGGGTTTAATAAGAAACTATTAAAAGATGTTAAGCAACCTGTGCTTATTATGTGGGGCAAAGACGATAAATGGATTCCGCCATCTCACGCTAACTTATTTAAAAAATCCCTGCCGCAGGCTCAAGTGATTATGTATGACCACTGCGGACATATGCCCATGGAAGAGCTACCAGAGCAAAGTGCTGCTGATGCTTTGGCTTTTTTACAAGCTTCTTAACCGCTAGCCCAGCTAGGTGGTATTAACCACTACCACCTTTAGGCGCACTTACCAAGTGCGCTGACCTTTAAAGCTACCTAACCCTACCCCGTAATGGGTGTGACACTTTGCCACATTCTTAACAAGGGCTGTGTTTGTTACATTGTCTGCAATGAAATTTGATATTGCGGAGCATAGTCAATGCACAAAAACTCAATACGCCCTTTAGTACTAGCGATATTCGCAGCCACGGCAATGCCTGCTTTGGCTGACCATACCGAACTAGACCCACTGGTAGTAACAGCGCCCGGCATGTCTGAAGCGCTAAAGGTAACTACCGACCCTAAGGCCCCACGCCAGCCCATTCCCGCCAGCGATGGTGCTGATTTATTAAAAAACATTCCCGGCTTCTCGGTTATTCGTAAAGGCGGTACCGATGGCGACCCAGTGTTTCGTGGCATGGCGGCGTCTCGTTTAAGTATTTTATTAGACGGTGAAGCTATTTTAGGTGGCTGTGGCAGTCGTATGGACCCACCGACGGCCTATGTTTTCCCTGAAGCTTACGAAAGCGTAACCATTCTAAAGGGGCCGCAATCAGTCAAGCATGGTTCAGGGAGTAGTGCTGGGGTAGTAATGTTCGAACGTGCAACACCTGAGTTCTACGACAAACCAGTACACGGTTACGCCAGTTTAATGGGTGGCAGCTTTGGCCGTAATGACCAAGTCGCTCAAATTCAAGCCGGTGGCGAAAAAGGTTATATCGAATTGGGCGGTACACGCTCAGATATGGACAACTACAAAGACGGTAATGGCAATAAAGTTCACTCGGCCTACCAACGTTGGAGCACGAACGCTGCGTTAGGTTGGACACCCGACCTAGATACTAAAATAGAACTTACCGCTGCAACCAGTGATGGGGAAGCACGCTACGCTGACCGTGGTATGGACGGATCTGAATTTAAGCGCACCAACCTTGGCCTAAGCTTCCAGAAGTCTGAAATATCTCCCTTAGTCGCAGAGGTAAAGGCTAAGGTGTATCGTAACTATGTTGACCACGTAATGGATAACTACAGCTTACGTACAACCCCACTAGACAATAATGGCAACCCTGACCCACGAGCAATGAACCCTGACCGTGAAACTATCGGTGCAAACTTGGGTACCACTCTAAGGCTCAGCGAACACCTTACCATGGACTCTGGAATTGATTACCAACAAAATGAGCACTCTGATCGTATGGGACCTGGTGTTAACGCTTATAAAAGCAAAGCGCGTGAAGACAATATGCGCTTTAAAACAGCCGGCTTCTATACCGAAATGCACTACCACTTCCCAGATGAGCACGGTGTTTTTGCTGGCCTTCGTATTAACAAAGACGAAGCCGAAGATTTACGCACAAACACGAATACCAGTGGCGAAACCGATACCAACTGGTTAACCAGTGGTTTCCTGCGTTACGAACATCAGTTAGACCCTACTAACCGTGCCTATGCCGGTGTGGGTTACAGCGAACGTGCTGCTGACTACTGGGAGCGTACCCGTAACCCAGACGGTAAAATGCCGATGGCGCCATCACGCATCAGTACCTTTGAGGTAAACCCTGAAAAAGTGACTCAGTTAGATATTGGTGTGATTCATGAAGGTAAAGAACTAAGAGGTTCGGTGTCGGCGTTCTACGCTTACCATGAGGACTACATTCTGATTGAACAAGTTGGCATGGGGAACATGAGTGGCGTGGACGCACGTAATATTCGTGCCACCAGTTACGGTACCGAAGCCGACATTAGCTGGCAGTTTGCCCATCACTGGAATACTGATGCTACGGTAAGCTTGGTGCGCGGCAAGAACAAAACCGACAACCGTGCGTTAGGACAGATGCCTGCGCATGAATTTCGCATGGGCTTAACCTACGACAACGGTGTTTGGTCTTCTGGCGCACTGGCACGTTTTGTAAACAGTCAAAGCCATGTAGCCATTGGCCAAGGTAACATTGTTGGTCAAGACATTGGTGAGACTTCAGGCTTTGCCGTGTTCTCTTTAAATGCGGGCTACCGTGCTACTGAACAGTTAGTGTTTACTGCCGGTATCGATAACATCTTCGATAGAAACTACGCTGAACACTTATCTAAGGGCGATGCCAACGTATTAGGCTACGCCTTGCAAGAAGCACGGGTGAACGAATTAGGACGTAACTTTTGGCTAAAAGCCCAATACAAGTTCTGATAAACCTGTTTAGCTTAAGTCGCCCCTTCTGCAGAGGGGGGCATTCTAAGTGGAGTGAAAGCATTGAAGCGATTCTCTCAGTCATTGCCTAAAATCTTTTCACTTCACTTAGAATGTTCGCATAGCGTATTTCGCCCTCATTAAAATAAACATCCTTAATGAGGGGTAACAGCTACTTAGCCAAAACACTCCAAACGGCTAAGTCTATATTTTCATTTTGAAACTCTAACTGCTCCGGCAAACACCCTTCATACTCAAAGCCTAAGGCTTCTAGTAATTGGATATGGCGCTGAAAATCAGGGCGCAAACGCATTTCTAGTCTATGTAGGCCAAGATTTTTAAAGCAAAAATCTTTAATGGCTGATACCACAACGCTAAGGCCATCTAGATCTATTTCATCGGACAGTTCCCATTGAATATAGGCACTTCTTTGCAGCCAATTAATATGTTGAATACTAATACGAGCCACTAGCTTATCTTCAGAGTTTTCCACCATCCAAAATGCTGCTTCACGCGCATCGAAGCGTTGCACCATTTGACGGAATTCGTCATCAACCTGCGCTTCAAAATACATCGGCAAGCGTGGAATGTGCGCGCTAACCTCTGGCACTTGTAACAGTGTTTGCAAAATCGTTCGGTCGCTATCGGCCACTGGAAGACGTAATAAATAGTCACCGGCAATAAAATTCCAGTTCATTATTTGGTCTCCTTTTGAGTCTCAGTTGGCACATCTTTATTAATGTTTTGAGCGGGGTTATCAAATTCGCCTAAACGGCCTGCCTTTGGCTTCTCTTGATTGTTTAGCAAGTGATATTGCTCAATATTAGCAAAACCTGAGTTACCCACACGCCATGCGTCTCTTAGAGTAGCGCGTAGCTCAAACCCTAAGTTAGTGAGCATGGTTCTGATTTCTTCTTTTTGCCCATCAATCCATTGATAAGCAAAATTACGGGTATGATATTTTTTAGCTAAAAAATCCATACAGGCGCTCAACGCTGCTTGTCTGTGTTTTATAGATAACTCTGGTAATCCATCGACACGCATTGTTAAACGCAGCAAAGATGCCTGCCAGTCGTACACATTCACCATGCCTAGAACTTGCCCATCAACTTCTAGCAACCACATCATGCCACGTTGGGTTGCCGCCATTTTGATGCTGTAATCAACTAAACGAGCAAGCTGTTCTTTTTCTTTTGGTTTTGACTGACCTGGCAGCTCAGGCTGCTGATAGATATTCCATAAATGGTCTAAGTCATCCAAGGTTAAAGGTCTAACCTTACCACCTTCAAATTCGAGTTCTGGAGTAAATTTCATTGTATTTTCAGTGCTTTATAGGAGGTCTTTAGGTATTTTATTCATCATCGTCATAATAGCCTTCGGCACCAAAGGCGATATTTTCGAAACGTGTGTATTTGCCAATAAAGGTTAAACGGTCAACACCAATAGGACCGTTACGGTGCTTACCGGTAATAATTTCAGCAATGCCTTTTTGATCGGTATCTTCGTTATACACTTCGTCACGATAAATAAATTGGATAATGTCAGCGTCTTGCTCGATAGCGCCCGATTCACGCAAGTCGGACATCACTGGGCGCTTGTTAGGTCGTTGCTCTAACGAGCGGTTAAGCTGCGACAAGGCAATTACTGGACAGTTAAATTCTTTAGCAATGGCTTTTAAAGAACGGGATATTTCAGAAATTTCATGCGTACGCCCTTCACTCTTACCTGATACCCGCATTAATTGAAGGTAGTCGATCATTATTAAGGCGAGGTCGTTGTCGTTATCACGATACACTTTTCGTGCACGTGCACGCATTTCTTGAGGTGTTAACGCTGGGGTGTCATCGATATAAAGCGGGTAATCAGCAAGCCTTCTTACTGTCGACAATACCGCTTGCCACTCTTCTTTTACTAGGTTTCCTGAACGTACTTTCGATTGGTCGATACGTGCTTGTGATGACAGCATACGTAATAAAATGGATGAAGCTGGCATCTCCATACTAAACACTAAACAGGGGCGTTTAGTCGCCAGCAGCGCATTTTCTACTAAGTTCATTGCGTAGGTGGTTTTACCCATCGACGGACGAGCAGCCACAATAATCATATCGGCCTTTTGCAAGCCAGATGTACGTTTGTCTATATCCGTAAAGCCCGTTGGCACACCGGTTAAGCCACCTGGATTTTGAGCAATTTCACGCAGCTCTGTAACCGTGGTTTTAAACAGCCCTTTAACATGCTGCGGACCACTGTCTTGGCGGTTACCTTCGGCAATTTCTGCAATAGCTTTTTCTGCATCAGATAACAGAGTCAAAGTACTGTTACCTTCGGGCTCATAAGCCGTGTGCATAATTTTACTGGCGGCACTAATTAACCGTCTTTGCTGTGAGCGCTCGCGCACAATATCAGCATAGGCGGCACAGTTTTCGGCTGAAGGAATACTATTGGTTAAAGCGTTTAAATAGGGACGGCCACCAGCCTGCTCGATATGCCCAAGCTCTTCTAGCTTGGCAGCAACAGTGACTAAGTCAACAAACTGCTCTTCTGCTACGAGTTGTTCAATAGCACGGTATATTAGGCGATGGTTTTGTTGGTAGAAGTCATTATCGATAATTCGTTCAGAAACAGCTTCCCATGCTTTTTCATCCAGCATAAGGGAACCAAGAACGGCTTGCTCAGCTTCACCAGAATGAGGTGGAATACGTAATCCAGACGACTGTTCATATTCTGTTTCAATATCCATGTTCACCTCCGATCTCTTAAAAAAAAGGCACTATTAGCAAGAGACCAATAGTGCCTTAGTTTGCAATTTACTTAAATAAGTAAATTACTCAGCAACAACCTGTAATTTCAGGTCAGCTGTAACTTCTGCGTGAAGCTGTACGGTAATATCAAAAGAACCCAATGTGCGCAATGGGCCTTCTGGTAAACGTACTTCCGCTTTAGTTACTTCAACACCAGCAGCAACGATTAAATCAGCAATGTCACGGTTACCTAATGAACCGAATAGTTTGCCTTCATCGCCTGCTTTAACAGCAACAGATAGCTCAAGTGCTTCGATTTGTACTTTACGCGCTTCAGCTTCGGCAAGTTTAGCAGCTGCTTGAGCTTCTAATTCTGCACGACGTGCTTCAAATTCTTCTAAGTTTGCTTTGGTCGCAGGAACTGCTTTACCTTGTGGTAATAAGAAGTTACGAGCATAACCAGCGCGAACGTTAACTGTGTCGCCTAGGCCACCTAGGTTAACGATGTTTTCTAATAAAATAATTTGCATAATAAATTCCTCACTACAGGGCTTATTCAGCCGTGTCTTTTACTCGTTTGCGGAAGTTCATTGCACTGTCCAACAAAGCAAGAAAAATTAGTAATGTGTATATGTATGGTCCAAAAATAAATAGCGCCACATAAACTGGCACCATCCACCCTGAACCCGCTTTTAATGTTGCTAAGCCATGTAGCAACGAGAGTCCGGCTAGCATCATGATTACGGTTAAAACCGGAAGCATGCGCACTAACTCTGGACTAATACTGGTTGTAACAAACATAAGTGCTACAACTGGTGCACTGTAGGCAGCCGGCAAGCGAAACTTTTTAAACTCGCGACCAAAGCCGCCAGGGTTATAAAGTTCGCTTTGCCAGTAGCGAGCTAGTAATAAACTTAAAATAATAGCTAAGGTGTGTAACGCAGAGAAAACACCACCAATCATTGGCTTAAACAGTGGTTCTAACGCTGCCATCAACTCAGGTTGATCGGCTAAGCTTTTCTCAATCACTTCCTTTGTACTTACTGCTACTAATTCCAGAAACTCTGGCATTAATACGGGTAGCAAGAAAGACATAACTATCCCAAGGCCGGTGGCTAAATATAGCGTGTAATCCAGTCTGACTGTTTGCTGCAGCGTTACCGCTAATGCGCTGACCCCTAATATTGCCATTAACGGGGTTGGATCTCCGATGGATACCCATGCAATAGCTGGCAAAACAGCCCAAGCAAGCACATTACGACCTTCACGCCAGCCTTGGCGTAGTATCACTAGGCCAACCAATGCTGCTCCTAACCAGAACAACAAGGGTGTTGCCATACATACAAAAGCCGTTGCGGTTGCCCGCAAACGGCTCTGCATCGCCCATTGAGCAAATGCTTTCATACCTACACTATCTATTAATGATCGTGTTGGTCAGTGTAAGGTAGCAAAGCAATGTAGCGAGCGCGTTTGATAGCGGTTGCTAATTGACGTTGGTATTTTGCACTGGTACCAGTAATACGGCTTGGTACGATTTTGCCAGTTTCTGTTACATAGGCTTTTAAAGTGTCTAGATCTTTATAGTCGATCTCTTTAACGCCTTCTGCAGTGAAACGGCAGAACTTACGACGACGGAAAAAACGTGCCATGACTTAAATCCTCTTACTCTTCGTTGTCATCTGAATCGACATCATCTTCGCTGTCGATATCTTGATCTTCATTTTTTTCTGAACGTGCTTCTTCAGCGCGTGGCTCAGAGCGACGACGATCTTCGCGGCTTTCAGCTGCTTTGATGTGAGAGACTTCAGTGATAGCTTCGTCTTTACGAATAACTAAGTTACGTAAAATCGCGTCGTTATAACGGAAGTTAGTAGCTAGTTCGTCAAGAGCTTCTTGAGAGCACTCTACGTTCATTAGAATGTAGTGAGCTTTGTGTACATCATCAATTGAATAAGCTAAGTGACGACGACCCCAGTCTTCATAACGGTGAACTTTACCGCCATCAGCTTCGATAGCGCTAGTGTAACGTTCAACCATAGCTGGTACTTGTTCGCTTTGATCTGGGTGAACCAGAAAAACGATTTCATAGTGACGCATTATCTGCTCCTTATGGTTTATAGTCTTCCGGCCCATCCGGTAAGACAAGGAGTCCGTTTTCTGTTATAAAGTTTTGTTTACAACTGACCCACGGAATAAGGGTGGCGAATTATAGTGCGTATCGGCCTTAGAGTCTAGAAATTAGCGGCTTAATCCTAAGCCATGGTCATAACCCACTGAATTTAAACCAACTATATAATTCTTATGAAACTAGACGACGTAAAAAAACTGAAGCAAAAGAAGTATCGAGAACAATTTGGCTGCTTTTTAGTAGAGGGCGAGCATTTAATTTTAGAGCTATTTAAAGCGGCCAAAACAAGTCAAAAGCTTCAACAGTCTGAATTGTTTTACACAGAACAATACGCAGAGTGGCTGCAAGCGCACAATCCATTAAACCTGCGCAGCACATTGGTTAGCGAAAAGGCCATGAAGCAGATTTCTGGCACTCTGAGCCCACAAGGTATTGTTGCAGCGGTACCATTTCTTACATTCGAACCTAACCAGCAATCTAAAGCGGTTTACCTGCACGAGATTCAAGACCCGGGCAATTTAGGCACTATCATCCGTACGTTGGGCTGGTTTGGTGGCTTTCGCTTGTTTTTAAGCCTTAATAGCGTTGACCCATACAACCCTAAAGTGGTGCGTGCCAGCATGGGAGCTATTTTCCATGTCTCATTTGTCTCAGGTGTTAGTTTGACTGACGTTCAGCAAACACATCCGCGCATGGCTTACCTCGATATGCAAGGCGAGCCAATAAAATCGGAGTCTTTCCATGACTTTGATTGCTACGCATTTGGCAACGAAGC
>CALJVD010000160.1 GCA_937974825.1 uncultured Oceanospirillaceae bacterium
CCAAAAGCCAGGCTCGGTTACTTCAGGACTAAAGCCTTGTGTTGGGCTCCACTGAATTGAACGCGTCCCCATGCTTAAAAAGAAGGCTTTGGTATGGTCTAAGTAGTTAGCCTGTACAGGGAATAACTGACCGTGTGCTGCACGATTCATTAACGCTTCTGGCCCAGTAATTAACAGACCGGTAATACCCCCTGTATTCTTCAACGTTAACGTTCTTGGGTCTAACCAACCGATGGTACGCACACCACCTAACGATGCCACTAGGGTAATTTTACCCACCGGAATACTACCAAACAGGGTCGCGTCAACCGTAATATCTGGCGTAATAAAACCACTAATAACATCAATAATATTACCTTGAAAGCCCCACGTTTCTTCAAAGCCCACACGGAAACCGACCAACTGGCTTTGATCAAACGCAAACTCTAAATAGGGGTTTTCTTGAACCATCGGCTCTAATACATCATTAATCAAACGCCCCATGGTGACATGGCGCAGTTTAATGTCGATCCCGCCGTCGGGCTGGTAGCCGCCTTCAATATCAAAAAAGCTTTTTTCAAAACCGTGAGATAATTCAGATGAAACATAGTTATCGGGGTGCAAACCCACAGAGCCACAGGGTTTAGCGGTACATGCCCAATTAATATTATCGTTATAAGAAGCTGGAACAATGTTGTTATAACAAACCTTGTCTCCACCAGGACCACCTGAACAGTTGGTACCTTCAGGACGCCAATAACGCCCAAGCGATAACTCTTCCACGTTGGCGTTAATTTCTATACGCGCACCCATGGTTAGCTTCAGCATACGCAATGCTGCGCCTTCAGGCTGCGGAACTAAATCATCCGTTACTTCGTATAGAGCTTGTCCATGAGTGCCCGCTAGCTCTTGCTCATCCATGGGCTGCATAGCTGATACCGTAGCAGGAACCACGAATAACAACAGCAAAGGCGCTAATATTTTATTTATTATTGTCATAGCCTACTCTAATCTATTGCAAAAACGGTCATGGTGGTGGCAGCAGGTAATTCAAGCTTACCGTTAATTTCTAACCCTAATATAAAGCGGTGATTCGCCCCTACTTCTTTGCCTGGGCCTAAATAAATGCCGTCGGTGCGTAAGTTATCGAATTCGATGGATTCAGGCAGAGTTGTAACAACAGCCCCCACATTTTTACTTGGGCCAAAATCGTTTATATATTCTGTTTTCATGTTTTTTAATTCAACCGAACCCGTAAGGTTGTTGACCACTAACCAATAATGTTGCCCATTAGGTAATGGATTTTTATAGTCTGCATCTGGGTTGGCAAAACTAAGCCTTGTATTGGGAGCAAATTCTAATTTTGCACTCATATTAATCCCTTGCTGCCCCGTAGCCTCCTGCAACTCTGCCTCAGCGAGGGGTTGCATGTCAGCAAATGCTGTAACACTTAGTCCTACAGAAGCAAACAGGGCGAAACTTTTTATTATTATCGTTTTCATCGGTTTAAATCCTGAGTCGTCATGACCATACGCTGTATTTCTAAGCCGCGTATTTCAATCACGTTTTGATTCGGAATATTCGGTATATTGGTATTATTTAATTTGTTGTATCTGTCGACCTGTTCATTGTATATCACAGTTTTAGGTACAAATGCACGGTGCTTTACATCTTTTATAACATCGACAATATTTCCCGAAGCGTCACGTATATGAATGTCTTCCACACCGGTGACAATTTCCGGGTTAGGGTTATCGATATCGGTGCTACCAAAACCTATGGATTGTACAAAAATGTGCCCTTGCGGTGCTTGAATTGCATTCTTAGGTAATGGGGCTATTTCAACTCGCATTTGCGTTCTGGCTTCTGTATCCATGGTTTGTGTTGCCCACTTCCCACGCTGTACCTGGGTAAACTGAACAGTAGAAATTGTTAGTGGTTGATCGGCGCTGCCCTGCGGTAAATAGGCATCCACACCTTTTAGCGATAACTGACTGTCTATTGCACCGTCAGGGGAGCTGGTGATACGTAATTCATCGGCGACTAGCCCAAGGGTTAAGCTCAAGGCTAAACCACGGTTTTCGTGTGCCCAGACGGTATTTTCAGTGCCATATAAACGCGCGCCTATGGCATCGACATAGGCGACAAAACGTTCGTTCGGGTCTGGATGTGCGTAGTTGTCCGCGGTATAAGCGTCTAACCTTAAATGCAGATCAAATTTATTGGCGGCGATATCCAGCTTATCATCATGGTCTTTTAAGTAGGCGGCGTATTGGTCAGACAGCGAATAGAGGTTGCCGACATTCACATTTTGTCTGTTTGTAAAGAAGCCTTCCGGTAAACCGCGATAATATTCAATACCGTTGTTCTGGCCTATTCCACCAATACCTGTTCCCGTTTGAATACTGGATGTGTAACTACGACCATTCCAGCCACGGGCCGTGTAGTTAAAGAAGCTGCGCTCTTTTTGCGTTAAGTTGGCTGCCGGCCAAGCGGT
>CALJVD010000161.1 GCA_937974825.1 uncultured Oceanospirillaceae bacterium
CCGCCCAAGAATGCCCGGATGGACATAGGTATAAGGCACTGGGGAACTCCATGGCGGTCCCAGTAATGCGATGGATAGGTGAGCGCATACTGTCCAATCTTTGACCAATAAGCCCGCAATCAAGCGGGCTTTTTTGTGGCTTCAAAATGGTCTACGCAGTCGATTATGGCGTGCTGCTCACTTAGCCTTGGCTCTGTTATAAACTCGCCTGCATACGATGCAAGAAACAGCGGAGCGCCATTAACGATATAGACACCTATGGTGTAGCCGTTATCGCTTCTTACAGCATACTTGTTGTCTGGTATCTCACTCCAACTCATTGATTGCAGCCTCTAACGCTTCCATTGCTGCATCCGCTCCCAGTGCAACGCACACCCATGCACCTAACTTCTGCGCGGCAAGCATATAATCCTGCTGCCCATCTTGCCAGCGGCTTAGTGTATGGTCACGGCGCTTTAGCTCGATAAGAATAGGGCGCTTAGCTGGAATAAAAATATCAGTTGCACCCTTGGTTAGCCCTGCTGCCTTGTCCATTCTTGCACCATGGAATGACCGCTTTCCCTCGTTTTTAATATGAACGATGACAGCGCCGTAGCTATCAGGGTATTTCTCGCGTACACGTTTAACAAAGGTTATTTGTTCTGCGCCCTCTTTCGGGCAATCCTTGTCACGGTATTTCTGGTCGCCAAATACTCGAATCTCTGCGTTAAATTTCACCTGTATAACCTCCCTTTAATAGCTCTTGTTTTAGTTGCTCTTTGTCGCTTGGTAGGTTGTAGTCCTTAATGTCATACATGCCGCTTTCTTCTTTTTTGTAAGTCACCGTTCTAGGCTTAACAGTGTAACCATCGGTAATTTCGTAAAACTTGTCGTGCTTACTGCGCACCCAGTCATTAGCATGCTCAGGCATAAGAAACACGTCAAACGATCGCTCAGTAGTCATCATTTCAACGCGCACCATTTTGTTTCCTGCGCGCGAAACAGTGGGTATAACTTCCATTTGCAGTAGCTCGTCAGTTTGCAGCATGGAAGGATCGCGTTTCTGTATCTTAAAATCTGCGATAAGCTTGTCATTGGGGTTTATAAGCTCGGTTCTACAGCTCTCGCAGCGTCTAGCTGTAATATCGTTCATGTGCTGGCAGGTAGGGCATTCCTTGCTCGTCCAGTAATGGCTGCATCTAACATACTCGTGACCACTCTTTACCATTCCACAGCATCGGCGTCCGTAGTGTGCTGGTACAAAACCATACTCAGACTCGATCCTATCGCCATCAATATCGAGAAAATAGCCGTTGGCATCAATATCAAGATCGTCGGGGTTTTCTCGTGCGCTGAACTTGTTTACAGCACCGCACTCTTCGCACTCCGCATCAATAAAGGTTTTACCCTCCGAGTGGTAGGCAGCCTTAATCTCTGGCGCGAATAAGTCTCCATCGGGGCATAGCGCCTCGATATTGCCCGCGTAGTCAAGTAGTAAGAAGTTATCTTTGCCATCGCATAAGCGCATACCGCGCCCGATGATTTGCTGGAATAAAGAAACAGACTCTGTTCTGCGTAGCACAGCAATGACGCTAACGTGGATAAAATCAACCCCAGTAGTCATAGTGCCAACCGATACTAGGTACTTAAACTTGCGCGCCTTAAAGTCGTTTACAAGTCGCCTGCGGTCGTCCTTTCTTGTGTTAATGTCTCCGCCAATCATGCGCGATAGGTCAGGCGGCAAACTTGCCAATACCTCTTTGGCGTGATCTACGGTAGCGGCAAAGATCATAACGCCATCTCTATCTTGAGACTGGCTAACTACGTCAGCAACGATTGCTGCTGTCTTCCTTCCCCACCCGACAAACGCCTGATCTACTGACTTGCTTGAAAACGATCCATTAGACTGCACCACTAAGCCGCTTGTGTCGTATCGCTCGGCATTGATACAGCCGACCACTGGCGGGGTTAAAAATCCCTGATTGATAAGGTACTTGGCACCAATCTCGTAAACCTGTTTAGCAAAGTATGGGTCACGCGCCTTGGCTTGCGGGATAACGTTTCCTTTATAGTCTTGAGCAAAGACAAAGCCATCACCCAGCCGATACGGCGTCGCAGTCAATCCACATACGCGCAAGTTTGGATTGCCTGAGCGCATTTCTTCAATGATTTCTTTGATTGTCTTGGTTATCCCGTGACACTCATCAATGACCACGCCTGTAAACTCAGTCGCCAGTCTACGCGCTACTTTCTTGAATGTTAGCGGTGTCGCGAAAATAACAGGGTGGCGCAGTGACTTCTGACCAGCGCTGGCGCTATAAATACTGAAAGGATAGCCAGTGGTTTTAAACTTCTCAGCGTTCTGCAAAACAAGGTCAGCCGATGGTGCTAGGCATAAAACGCGCTTACCGCCGCTTAGCTCGTGCAGGGTTTCGGCAATCATTGATATAATCAGCGATTTTCCCGCGCCTGTAGCCGCCTCAATTAAACAAGGGCTAGTGGTAGTCTTAAACCAATCAATAACTGCATCGTGGGCTTCTTGCTGATAAGCCCGTGGGGTGAACTTCATATATTAACTCCGCTTAAGTTAAACGCTATGTAGGTAAGCGGAAGCCAGTAGCGTGCTGGCTTGTCGGGTGGCCGCCCTATCCGCTTGGGGGATTGTATCAGCTTAAACGCCAG
>CALJVD010000162.1 GCA_937974825.1 uncultured Oceanospirillaceae bacterium
TGCTTGTCGTAGCTCAGGAAAAGCAAAGGACATAATGTGGGCGCCTTTTGAGTCTACCCAACATAAGACTTGATCTGGCTGCGCTTTTTGCCATTGTCTATACAATTTTTTACCTTGTTTATAAGGTACGACCGTATCTTTAGGGCTGTGCATAATAAGCACAGGAAGATCAAGGTATTGAACTTGCTTAATTGGATCCCAACGACTTGGCACAAGGATGGTAAAAGGCCAAATAATCCATCCGACTAGCGTTCTGCTCGTAACACTGCGTGCTACCGCCGGAAAGCCAGTAAAAGGAGCATCCAACACCAATCCTTTTATATCGTATTGCTCACCAGCTTTAGCCGTAAAGTTAATCGCCAAAGCTGTACCGATACTTTGACCTAAGATCATGAGTTCTTTATCAGGGTATTGAGTTTTCATCCAGATCACGGCTGCTTCTATATCTTGCAGAACATCGGGCATCAGAGCTTTGCCTTCAGATGCGCCAAAACCGCGGTAATCAAGTGCCAATACACTGACACCATTAGCAGGCAGCCAATAAATGCTATGACTGTGGCTAGAGATATTCTCTGCATTGCCATGCAAGTATAAAAGCATGGTATTGGAGTCTGGTCCCTCTCCTTGAGCTGGCAACCACCAAGCATGTAGCCCAGTACCATCGGCGGCATCCAACCAAACATCTTGATAACGAAGATTGGCAGCCTCAGGCGTAGAAATCCAAATGCTTTGAGGATAAAAAAATAAAGAAGATAGCGAAGTACAACCGGCTAACAATAACAAGCTACCTAGTATGCTTAATCTATAAATAGCCCGCATGCATCGCTCCTTTATTACTAAGCATTAAAAATACCAATTAAAGCCAAGGCCAACTTCGTGCTGTTTATTGCTAACACCATCAAGTTTAAAGTGCTGTGTTTTTGCTTCGAGCTTTAATTGAATGTTTTGTGATGCTCGCCAACCTAAATTGGCGTTTATTTCGGTACGCTTAGTTTTATCAATAAGGCTAACGCCCTGCCAGTTGGTTTCTAGCTGAGCTTGAATACGCTCACCTTGCCAGAGCCAACCAGCTCTTGGCCCCACACTGATCTGTGCTCCTTTATGAAACTGGTTATCTGCTTTTAATTCCGCTTGCGCTAAACCATAAAAGCGCCCTACGGCTGTTAGCCAAGCCCGACCAAAGCCAACATTCAAATAGCCGTATAATTCAGCGTCTTGTCCAACAAAACGGTCAAGACCACCGCTCACCGTCCAAGCCACCGGTTTCTGAAAATGGGTTTGATGGCTTAAGGATAAAATATCAATCAGTTGCAGCTGCTGTAATCTAACAGCACCATCTTCCCATAAGCGCATGCTTAGATTACCCATCTGTATTTGCGAGCCAGGCACAAACCCTTGGGGCAAATCCATCACATCGTGAAAGGCAGCGCGGTAATTGATATCAATAAATTCTTGGTGTTGTGTTTTATGGCCATCATCATAAAAGGCACTGCCGGTTGTTAGGCTTAAGCGTTGACTCAGGTGCCCTTGATCGTCCCTGTATTTGGGCGTCGGTATTTCGCCAAAGCCGGCATCAGTTTGAATTTTAGAGCGCGCTGATAGTATTTCTAAGGTGCGCTTTCTTAGCACAGGGTTGGCTTGTTTTTTCTTTACCGCTAAATAGCGTGCATAAGCATGTGCTAATTCTAAACTTTGAGCTTGCTCTTGCTCGCTCAAACCGGAGAGATAAGCGGATAGTTCATCGGTACTTTCAACCATTTTTTTAGCTTGTTTTAATGCCACTTCAGAAGCATTACTACTTTTATGCTCCATCTTACTGGCCGCAGATGGGCGATACTCTGTATCGATTACCATGCCTCGTTTTTTAAGTGCGCGAATAGTATCGACCGGCATAGCAGTAAACATAAAGTCGTCTGTTACATCAATACGTTCTGAGCTGGCATCTAATAATCCTAATAAACGGTAAGAGCAGTTTTCATCAAAGAAAAAATAATCAAAAAAAGTATCTTTGGTTTCCCATACGTGACGTACAAACTGGTCCACTTCTGCTTTATTCAGATCTAAACGGTATTCCCAAATATCGCGGTACTCCATATTGGAATATTCGTTAGTTTTTGCGTAGTAAGGCAGTACCGATACCACTCCGGGGTAGCCCCCGGTTAATCCTTTCCAAGTAAAAACGATTTCGTTATCGGTTAAGTCAGCATTGGCTGCAAAGTTAACGCTATGCGCTAGCAGTTTATTGCTCTTTGGATCTTTTTTATCTAATCGAATAAAGGTATGACCGTACATTGAAGACGGTGAATTAATGTGCGATGCCGGAAAGACCAGAGTAACGTATTCAGCATCGATCTCTTCTGTCCAAGTATCAAGTTCAGAACAAGGCTGATCGACAAACTCTATGTCTAAAAATTGTTGTTTAATCCAATGATAGCGCGCTGGGAATTGACATTGCGCTGACTGATTATCAAAAGGTACATTCAATAAAAATGCTTGGATATTTGCTTCTAATTCATCCACCAAAGAATGTTTGCCATTTTCAGCCAGAAAAAAATCTTTGCTGTCATTTTGACTAAGATAACGACCAGAAAAAGGATGTGTACGGTAATGAAGCAAGTGTGACCATTGCTGCTTATTGGCAACAGCGTCTAGTTTTTCTGGCGAGGGAAGAGAAACGTCTTGAGCAAATAACGAAGAGGATAAAAGAAGTAAAAAGCTAGTAATGGCAAATCTAGCCGACATGTTAAAAACCTTTGTGGGTGCAATAAAAGAAGCCCGCGAAAGCGGGCTCTATATAGACTAGGAAATTAACCTAAATATTTTTGAAGCTCTGCGTCAGCAGCCATTGCTGAAGTCATTGCTTCGAATGCTTCACCTGACGTTGCTTCAGTTGTGAACATTGAATCGAAGTTAGATTGAATAACACGGTTGAATGCTGCAGTATCTTGAGCTTCAACACCCATAACTTCTGCTAGCGCCGCTAAAGTTTCACCTTGGCCAACAGCAGCTTCAGCAGCCAGTTGGTCCATGTTCTCATCCATAAAGGCTTGAGCTAGTTTTAGAGGACCATTAGCAGCTTCACAGCCTAGAGTACCTGAAGTCATACCAAAGGTTTGGTTACCAGAAGTACCGTTAGTGGTAGCAGCTAATACGTGCTCGTACCACTGGTTTGCATCAGGGAAAATAACAGCAGTACCAAGACCACAACCTGCTGGGCCTGCGAAAGCTAAAGTTGAAGCTGAGGCTAATAATGCGCCTGCGATAATCTTTTTCATGGGACAATTCCTTAAATCGCCTAATTTATAATTTTTGTACGTTATTAAGAATAACGTAGTTATTAAAGTAGTCATCTTTTAGGGCTCTGTCTACCCCTAAAAATACTATTTTAATACCCTGAAACTGGATAAATAAGGAAACTCGTGGCAACCTTAAGCCATTATTAATGAGTGGTTTATGAATCAACAATTACCCCAACCAGCTTTCACTGTCAGCCAATTAAACCAACGTGCACGCCAGCTGTTAGAAATCAGTTTTGCCAGTGTGCGTGTCGAAGGTGAGATTTCCAACTTAGCTCGCCCTTCTTCTGGCCATTGGTACTTCACTCTTAAAGACGCTAATGCGCAAGTTCGCTGTGCCATGTTTCGCTCACGTACAGCGCTGCTTAAATTTCAGCCAAAAGAAGGCGATAAAGTCGAGGTTCGCGCCAAAGTCAGTTTGTATGAAAACCGTGGTGATTATCAGCTGATTGTTGATGCCATGAAGCCCGCCGGTGAAGGCGCACTACTGCTTGCATTTCAAAAGCTCAAAGAACGTTTACAACTGGAAGGTTTATTTAATCCTGAATTTAAGCAGCCCTTGCCGTCACAGGTACAGCGTGTAGGTATTGTTACCTCTGCCACTGGCGCAGCGGTGCATGATATTTTAACGGTCTTAAAACGTCGTGACCCTTCTATTGAAATCAGTATTTACCCCACCCAAGTGCAAGGCCAAGCCGCTACCTCACAAGTTGTGGACGCTATTGAGCGCGCTAATCGTGACAACTTAGTGGATGTATTAATTGTTGGGCGTGGCGGTGGCTCATTAGAAGACCTTTGGTGCTTTAACGAAGAAGCCGTCGCCCGTGCTATTTTTTCGTCACGCCTACCTATTATCAGTGCTGTGGGTCACGAAGTGGATTTTAGCATCGCTGACTTCGTTGCCGATGTCCGAGCTGCCACCCCTTCTGCTGCCGCAGAATTGGTTAGCCAAGACCAACAAGTCCATATTCAAAAGCTTAAACAATTACAGCAACGCTTATCTTTTAGTTTAAGGCGTGTGCTTCCTGCACTTGAGTTGCAGTTAAACCAGTACATTTCGCGTCTCAAAACACCTGCACGCCTGTTGCAACAACGCACTCAACAGGTAGACCAACTCGAAATTCGCTTACAAAACGCCGTTAAACAACAGTTTAAACGCCACCAGCAACAACTGAATATGCTCGGCCAAGCGTTACAGCAGCAATACCCACAAAAGCGTCTGCAACTCCATCAGCAACAGTTGGTGCAATTGCATAACCGCTTAGAACGAGCCCAGTTACAACAGCTGCAAATAAAAAAAGAACAACTGCAACCAATTCAGCCGCGTTTAATCCAAGCTATTAATTATCAGCAGCAACAATTAAAAAATCGACTGGCAGCTCAAGTACAAGTACTGCATAGCCTTAGTCCGTTACAAGTATTGTCTAGAGGCTACTCCATCACGCAAACGGCTGATGGCAAAGTGCTTCATAGCGCGCAAGATGCGCAACCGGGCGAGCGTTTAGTTACTCGTCTTCATCAAGGTTGGATAGAGTCTGAAGTCATTGCATCGCGTAACAAATTGGAAGTAAACGAATGAAGTTTTTTAACTACCTGTGTGCCCTACTACTTATCAGCCCCTCTGTTTTAGCATTACCCACAGACAGCCGTGTACCTGGGGGTATCGCTGTGATTGACTTAGAGGGTTACAAGCAAGCGCCAAGCGTTATGTTTAACGATCAATCTGTATTAGTCACCCGTAATAATGGCACTAATGACTGGCAAGCTTGGGTAGGTATTCCATTAAAACAAGCCCTAGGACAAGCTAGCATCAGTGTAAACGGTAAACCCTTAACCTTTACTGTTAACGAGTTTAATTACCCTGAACAACGGCTGACAGTTAAGAAAAAACACGTCAATCCTAACAACAGTCAGATGGAAAGAGTTCGTGCTGAATTCAAAAAAATGAATAAGGTTTACAAGAGCCATACTGCCTTGTCTGACCTTCAAAATCATAGTTTTGAAGGCATGATTTGGCCGTTACGCGGACCACAAAGTAGCGCCTTTGGTTTGCGTCGATTCTTTAATGACCAAGAGCGTAACCCTCATTCCGGAGTTGATATTGCTGCTCCAACTGGCACGCCAATTACTGCACCTGCCACGGGTAAAGTAGTATTGACCGGCGATTTTTATTTTAACGGCAAGTCTGTATTCATTGATCACGGCCAAGGGCTCATTAGCATGCTATGCCATATGAGTGAAATCAGCGTTAGTGAAGGCGACATCATTCAAGCCGGTGACCAAATTGGCTTAGTTGGAGCCACGGGTCGTGTCACAGGCCCGCACTTACACTGGACTGTGAGCTTAAATAACGCTCGCGTTAAGCCGAATTTATTATTAAAGTCTACTGAACCTCAACAACCTGATAAGTAGGTTTCATTATGAAGCATCCAGGTACGGCTGGCTCTATGCCAGTAAAAGGCACCACTTGCGGTATTCGCCCAGACTTAGATGAAATGAGCCAAGATACAGGCTTTGATTTCTCTGAAGCAAAAGCCATGCTAGAAAAAGAAAACCAAGACAAAAAAGATAACGAAAAGGCTGAGCCTAAAACAGACTCTAAAGAATAAATAAAAAAGCCCTCAACGCATTAAGCGCTGAGGGCTTTTTAGTCTTTCGTTACTTACTCACGAAAGTTAAGCCTGAGTCATCACCTACATCGGCAAGAATGGTTGAGTGCGGTGCAAACTTACCCGCTAAAATATCTTGCGCTAATGGGTTTTCAATCCAACGTTGAATCGCTCGCTTCAACGGTCTTGCACCAAATAGCGGATCGTATCCAACCTCCACCAGCTTATTAATAGCCGCATCGCTTAACTCCAGTGATAAATCACGTTCTGCTAAGCGGTCTCGTAATAGTTGCAATTGAATATCTGCAATACCACGAATTTGCTCTTGTTTCAGCGGGTGGAACACAACGCTTTCGTCAATACGGTTGATAAACTCTGGACGGAAATGTCCGCCAACAATGTCCATCACCGCATCACGCATTTCGTCGTAGCTCTTACCTTCTTGTGTCATGGTCTGAATCACATCAGAACCAAGGTTAGAAGTCATCACTAACACAGTGTTTTTAAAGTCGACTCGACGGCCTTGGCTATCGGTTAACTGCCCGTCATCTAACACCTGCAATAGAATGTTAAAGACGTCTGGGTGTGCTTTCTCTACCTCATCCAGCAAGATCACTGAATAAGGCTTGCGGCGTACCGCTTCGGTGAGTAAGCCACCTTCTTCGTAACCAACGTAACCGGGAGGCGCACCAATTAAACGCGACACCGAGTGTTTCTCCATATACTCCGACATGTCGATACGCACCATGGCATCTTTACTGTCGAACAAGAAGTTGGCTAACGCTTTACACAACTCTGTTTTACCCACACCGGTTGGTCCTAAGAACAGGAACGAACCACTGGGGCGGTTAGGGTCGGATAAACCAGCTCGACTGCGTCGTACCGCGTTCGACACTGCTGTAATAGCAGGGTCTTGCCCCACCACTTGTTGATGCAGAATCTCTTCCATTTTGAGAAGTTTTTCACGCTCACCTTCAAGCATTTTAGTCACAGGAACACCGGTCCACTTAGAGACTATTTCAGCAATTTCATCTTCTGTTACTTTGTTACGTAACAGAGTGAACTCCTGAGTACCACTCTCTTCTGCTTCACTGGCCGCTTCGAGCTGTTTTTCTAGCTCTGGTATACGACCGTACTGAAGCTCAGACATTTTCTGTAAGTCGCCTGCACGTCGAGCCGTTTCCATTTCTATACGGGCTTGTTCTAGCAGCTCTTTAACTTCGCTAGCGCCTTCTAGTAGCGCTTTCTCTTTTTTCCATACTTCTTTGAGTACGCCGTATTCCTGACTGGCTTTATCGATCTCTTCATTTAATTCTGACAGTTGATCTTTAACCGTCTTAGGCGGTTCTTTTTTCAACGCTTCGCGCTCAATCTTTAATTGAATCAAGCGACGTTCTAAACGATCCATTTCATGGGGTTTAGATTCTATTTCCATACGAATGACAGACGCCGCTTCGTCAACTAAGTCGATGGCTTTATCCGGCAAGCGTCTATCCGTGATATAACGTTGCGATAAACGTGCCGCCGCTATAATAGCGCTGTCGGTAATCTGTACTTTATGGTGCACTTCGTAACGCTCTTTCAAGCCACGCAAGATCGCAATGGTATCTTCAATGGTCGGTTCATCGACCTGCACCTTTTGGAAACGTCGTTCTAATGCCGCGTCTTTCTCAATATACTCGCGGTATTCATTTAGAGTTGTGGCACCTATGCAGTGTAACTCACCACGTGCTAACGCTGGCTTAAGCATATTGCCGGCGTCCATTGAACCTTCACCTTTACCTGCGCCCACCATAGTGTGAAGCTCGTCGATAAAGAGAATAATATTACCCTCGGCTTTAGATACGTCTTTTAAAACAGACTTTAGACGTTCTTCAAATTCACCGCGGTATTTAGCACCGGCCAGTAAAGCACCCATGTCGAGCGATAACACACGCTTACCTTTAAGACTGTCGGGTACTTCATTATTAATAATACGTTGCGCTAGCCCTTCTACTACGGCGGTTTTACCTACCCCTGGATGCCCTATCAGCACAGGGTTGTTTTTGGTTCGACGCTGTAATACCTGAATGGTGCGACGAATTTCATCATCACGACCAATCACTGGGTCTAGCTTTCCGTTTTCTGCCTGTTCGGTTAGATCGATACAATATTTGTCTAACGCTTGTCGGCTATCTTCTGCATATGGGTCTGTCACTGCTTCACCACCACGAATATCTTGTATTGCCTTGTTAACGGCTTCTTTGGTTAATCCAGCCTCTTTTAACGCTTTGCCGATGGCACCACGTTCTTCTAAGGTCACTAAGAAAAACACTTCACTGGATAGGTATTGATCCCCCAGTTTTTTGGCTTCTTTATCGGCTAGGTTTAATAGTCGCGCTAGCTCTGCTGCTAACTGCACCTGACCATCTGGATTACTAATTTGGGGTTGTTGATTTAAAATGTCGCGTAACTGTTGCTCTAACTGACCAACATTAGCACCACAACGACGAATGACGTCTTTAACACTGCTGCTACTTTGTCCAAATAAAGCCAGCAACACATGAACGGTATCGATCTGATTATGGTCATTACCGACGGCAATGCTTTGGCTTTCTGCCAAGGCGTTTTGCATACTGGTTGTAAGTTTATCCATATTCATGGAACTCACCTCTACATTGAATTTAACTAATACATTAATGGGGCTGCATTAAATTTTTTCAAGGTTAAAGCTATCAACTATTTATAAGAGTATAATCTTCTTTCTTATATATAGTGTTGATTTAGGTAGTTTAAAGAGTGAACCAGCAAATTCGACAAGGCGCCAAGTTTCTACTCATTGGAGAGTTATTAATTGCCTTGTTAGCGGCGGTTGTTCGTCACTTATCTGCCGACCTAAGCACCGAACAAATCTTATTCTTTCGTAACTTCTTAGGGCTATTAGCTCTTGTGCCACTGATTCTGCGCAGTGGCCTCAATGAATTAAAAACCAATAACATTATGGGCCATATTACGCGCGGTTTAATCGGCGTGACGGCGATGTATTGTTATTTCTGGACCTTAGCGCACATCCCACTGACCGAAGCCTTCTTAGTGAAACTGTCTGCCCCCTTATTTATGCCAATTTTCGCTTACTTATGGTTGAAAGAACCGGCGCATAAATTGAACTTAATCGCCTTGGTTATTGGCTTTGGTGGGGTATTAACAATTTTATCGCCCAATTTAGGGGAAGATGCTCAAGCCGATTGGCCAGTGATTGCACTCTGGATTGGTTTATTAGGGGCGGTTTTAATGGCGCTCTCTAAAATTGCAATACGCAGTATGGCCGCTGGTGAAACCAGTCAACGTATTGTTTTTTATTACGCACTCATTTCAACCTTAATCACCCTTCCTGGTGCCATTCTAAATTGGCAACCTATTCCGAATGAGGCGTGGTGGTGGTTGATAGGCTTAGGCATTATTGCCAGTGGCGGTCAATTAGCACTCACTAAAGGGTATCGAACTGCACCAACAGGAGCCATCGGTGTATACGCTTATACGGCGGTGATTTACGGAGCACTACTGGGTTGGTTGTTCTGGGGAGAGATTCCACTTTGGACGACTTGGCTAGGCGCCGCACTCATTATCAGTGCGGGTTTACTCAACTTACGAGCAAAAGAGAACTAACGACTACGCCCACGTTTGCCTGCATTTGCACCTGCTTTGCCTGTTGCTCTGCTGTTAGGTCGAGGACTCGGCTTACCATCTCTGGCTGGCTTGCCTGTCGACTTGCCCGCCGGACGCGCTGGCTTACCACCTTTAGCCGCTGGTCGACCACCTGATTTTGCCCCGCCTCGGCTCTTAGGTGAAGACTTTCCTGCCGCAGCGAATGGCCTATTAGCATTCGATCGGGGTTTAGGCTTTCGTTTTTTACGCTGACTGACTGCATTAGGTTTGGCTTCTGAGCTGGAATCTTTAATGGCTTCAAATAAGGTGTTCAGCTCTTCTTCTGTTAAGTCACGCCATTCACCCACGGCTAGACCTTTCAAATTCACGTTCATAATTCGAACACGCTCAAGTGCCGTAACTTCATAACCAAAGTATTCACACATGCGACGAATTTGTCGGTTTAAGCCCTGAACCAATACTATACGAAACGAAAAACGAGACTCTTGCTCAACCTTACACTTCTTGGTCATAGTGCCTAAAATAGGCACTCCATTCGCTAAGCCTTCAATAAACTCTGGGGTGACTGGCTTATTAACCGTTACCACATACTCCTTTTCATGATCGTTACCCGCACGCAAAATTCTATTTACCAGATCGCCATTACTGGTTAGGAAAATAAGTCCCTGGGAGTCTTTATCTAAGCGCCCAATAGGGAAGATACGTTCGGTATGGCGCACAAAGCGCACGATATTGTCACGCTCGGCACTGTCAGTAGTACTTACAATGCCCACTGGCTTATTGAGGGCAATAAATATTAATGCTTCTTCAGGTCTAGGTTCGATAATTTGACCATTAACACGCACCGTATCACCCGTCTTCACTTGGTCACCAATGGCAGCACGCTTGCCATTAATAAAGACATTGCCTTGCTCAATAAATCGATCAGCTTCACGACGTGAACAGATGCCACTGTCACTGATGTATTTATTTAAACGGGTGGTGGTTTTATTACTGAACATGAAGTTCCTGTAGCGTTAGTCACTAAACAATCGAACATGAATTATGGCGGCAGAGCATAGCATATCTGTATCAATTTGCCTTAGATAGAAGGCTCCTACTGGCTGTCCGAGGAAATTATTAACCATGCACCCCTATTAGCAATAAGTCTTAGACAAGCCAAAATCACTTCCACTAATGCCAAACACTCACATATAATCGCCAATACATATCAACTAATCACTATATGGCACAAGTAATGGCTAGAATAGATTATCTTCAAACCTTTGTTACCGTTGTTCATACGCGCAACTTTACAGTAGCCGCCGAAAGCTTAGGGGTGACACCTTCTGCTATCAGCAAACAGATCAGTGGACTAGAAGAGCGGTTAGGTGTGCGCCTTCTTAACCGTACAACTCGTTCCGTTAGCCCAACCGAGGCCGGATTACTGTTTTATAAACACTGTGAAAATATTCTTGAATCCATTGATGAAGCTGAGAAGTTAGTCACCGACTTTGATGTCGCTCCACGCGGACGGTTACGCATTACATCTATGTCGAACTTCGGACGTCGCGAACTAGCGCGCATTTTGAGTGATTTTTCAAAAGAGTACCCTGACATCAGTTATGAAATCCATATTTCTGACCGTCCGGTTGATATTGTTAAAGAAGGTTTCGATTTTGCGATTCGAATCGGTACTTTAGAAGATTCACGTTTAATTGCTAAAACCATTGCTGAACAACGTATTGTGGTATGCGCCTCAAAAGAGTACTTAAAAGAATGGGGGACGCCTAAGCGTCTCGAAGACTTAATTAACCACCGCATGCTTGTGGTGGCGAACGCTGAATACGCGCGTACTCACTGGCTAAGGCAGTTTGAAAAAGATCATGACTTTAGTTTTTCTAAGGTTGAGCGCAATTTAATGGTCAATGACATCGATCTAGTGCATGAAGGCTGCTTAGCTGGTATGGGGATTGCTGCTTTGCCGAGCTATATTGCCGACAAGCAACTGGATACTGGGGAACTAGTACCACTCTTTACCGACATTGAAATTCCTGTGAGAACCATTAAGGCCGTGTTCCCACAGAACCGCTACTTAGCTAATAAAAGCCGAGCATTTTTAGACTTTATATCTAGCTACTATAAATAAAGAAAAGACTGCACCTACTCTTCTAGTAGGTGCGGCGCACAACGCTCATAAAACACTTTTGGCACACGAGTGACTTTACGTTCATCATAGT
This sequence comes from uncultured Oceanospirillaceae bacterium, assembly GCA_937974825.1. Taxonomy (GTDB): domain Bacteria; phylum Pseudomonadota; class Gammaproteobacteria; order Pseudomonadales; family Oceanobacteraceae; genus Venatoribacter. The sequence goes on from CALJVD010000162.1 coordinate 11,770, forward strand.
CAAAAAACACAATGCCGGTTTTTGCTTTCGCAATTTGCTTTTCTTGTGATTCGTTTTCCACTTTATAAATAAAGTCGCAGCCGTATTTGTTAAAATCGTGCACGCCGATATGAAAAGTCAGTAAATCACCGACAAAAGACTCTGCCAGAAACTGAACCACTAAGTCTGTCACAATGATGCCAACGCCACCCACATTAAACTCACCAAAACCATGCTCTCTTAAAAAGCGCAGTCGAGCTTCGTGCAGAAGCGATACCATACGATCGTTTCCTACATGATTGCCATAATTTATTTCGGTGACACGAACATCTAAAGTAGTACTAAAAGTAAATTCTTCAGGTAAATCTAGAGTTACACGAGCCAAAGCTCACTCCTTCACTTAAGGGAAATACAAAAAAACACCAAAGATGACAACTTAAAAGGAATTATTCCTAGCCATTAGTGCCTTAATACGGTGTACTATTACATAAAATTGTTATAGCTGAATTATAGGGCGGCATCATACTGCCTCATTGCTTACAGCACAAATAGGAAAATAACGAGAACACTATGCTTCATTTTTCAAAACCTATGTTCCGTCAACTGCTTGCATTGATGATGTTGGTAATTGCTTTACCAACGTTTGCCACGGTCAAAAACATTAAACCAGGCACCGCGTTTATAGCGTTAGAGCCAACCAAAGAACACACTATGACCACTCAACAGGTGTTAAACACTTTGGTGCGTGGGCATTACGAAAGTAAAAAAATTGATGATGATTTGTCGTCTCATGTGCTCGACTTGTTACTTAAAGACCTTGATAGCACGCACAGTTATTTTCTTGCCAGTGATATTAAAGAGTTTGAGAAGTACCGTTACAAGTTAGACGATGCGTTAAAGCGCGGCGACATGCGCCCTGCTTTTTTTATCTACAACCGTTTTCAACAACGCGTCAATGAACGTCTTACGTTTCTACTGAACGAATTAGAAAAGAACGCTGCCAACTACACTTACGATACCGACGAGCGTTTAGAGCTAGACCGTGAAAACGCCGAGTGGGCTAAAAAAACCGCAGAGCTCGATGACTTGTGGCGTAAGCGTTTAAAGAACTCTATTTTAAACCTGCGTAATGCAAAGAAAGAAAACAAAGACAGTATCGAACTACTGACTAAGCGTTATCAGAACCAACTGAATCGTTTGCATCAGACCACCAGTGAAGATGCTTACCAAACCTTTATGAACGCGGTAACGCGCTCATTTGATCCACACACTCAGTATTTATCACCGCGCAACACTGAAAACTTCAATATTAATATGAGCCTTTCTTTGCAAGGGATTGGCGCGGTATTACAAAGTGAAGACGAATACACCAAAGTTGTAAGCTTAGTTCCTGCCGGTCCTGCCTCTAAAGCAGGCAATCTAAAACCCGCTGATAAAATCTTAGGAGTCGGTCAAGGAGATGAAAATATTATTGATGTAATCGGCTGGCGATTAGACGAAGTCGTCGAACTCATTCGTGG
>CALJVD010000163.1 GCA_937974825.1 uncultured Oceanospirillaceae bacterium
TTTTGGCACGGTACGCGCTTGGCGACTGCGGGCACCTATAAAACACGTATGATTGCTGCCCAAGAGTTTATTTACTTGCGCCCGATTGCACCATTTACCAAGTTTCGATGCGATACCATTTTAGAAGGCTGGGACCATAAGTATTTTTACTTTCGCCATAACTTTTATGTAAAAGATAAGCTCGTTGCTGTGGGTTTAGTGAAAGAAGCCTGTTTGAAGAGCAATAAAGTAGTGAGCCCATTAGAGATATTAGGCGTGCAGGAGCAAAGCACTGAAGTGATTGCTGCTTGGCAGTTGTTACAGCAGAAAATTAAAGAGTCTTGAAGCTTAGGGCGTTGTAATTAGTTCTTAGTAAACGTCTCGTTTGAAGCGCTCTTGCTCTATTAGTTGGTTGAGCAACGGCTCGCCGAGTACGTCTGTAAGGGCTTGGTTGACGTCTTCGGCCATGCCTTTTTTACTTCCGCACAGGTAGATAGCCGCACCCTGTTCTATCCATTGCTTTAGCTCAGCCGCTTGGCTGCGTATTACTTGTTGCACGTAGCCTTGGTGGCAGCGGCCATAAGTGCCGTCTGGGTATTGGCAGCCGTCGTGGCGCGAGAAGGTAAGGTCGAGCTGTTGTAGGTGGCCGCTGTTAAGCCATTGGTCGAGTTCTGCGTTCCAAGGGCGGTCATGTACTGGGCTGCGTTCGCCATAGATTAACCAGTTTTGTTGGCTTTGGCCTTCGCGTTGTTTTAAGTGAGCGCGCAAGCCCGCCAAACCCGTGCCGTTGCCTATTAGTATCATGGGTGTGTTGGCACTGGGCGCATAAAAACTGGGGTTGGAGCGAATGCTGAATTGTGCGTTTTCTGCAATGTTCAGTGTCTTACATAAAAACCCTGAGCCTAGGCCTATGTTGCCATTGGGGAAGTATTTTTCGCGCACTAATAAACGCATGTTTTTTTCTGCAGGAACGGTAGCAATGGTGTATTCACGCTCTTGGCCGTTGATATGCAGTTTGGCAATATCGCCTGCTTGCCAGCTCGGCAGGTTATGACTGGCAAAAGTTATCTGTTGCATAGCCGCGCCTTGGCTGCCTTGGTTTAGGCATTGGCGTTCTAGCAGTGTTATGTTGTGAACTGTGGCTTTTTTTAGGTGGCTGCTGATTTGCTCTGCCGTCAGAATGTCGTGTTCTTGCAGTTGTTGCTGCCATTGGTCTAAGTCGTCTGGGTTTAGGTCGTCCACCAGCACGGGCGCAAACATGGCTTGTGCTTGGTGGCTTGTTAAGGCTTCAAATAAGCGTACACCAAAACCACAGAAGTGTTTGTAGCCGCTGTCGCCAAGTGCCAGTACGGCTATTTTAAGGTGACTTAGGTCTAAGTTTTCCGCTGCCTTTAGGCGGTCTTCAAACAGAAAACCGTTATCGGGTGCCTCACCTTCGCCATAGGTACTGGCAACTACAAATAAGGTTTGAGCATTTTTGAGTTGCTCTGGCTTAAGCTGGTTAAGGGTAAGCAAGCAAACGGCACCTTCAGCCTGACTAGGCGGCTGGCAGTTTTCTGCTACCGCCATGCAGCCTGAGTAGTTGGCGCTTTCTAGGTTTGCAGCCAATTGCTTAGCTAATTGTTCGGCACTGCCCCCTGCACTGGCGTATGCAACTATAACGCCCGCCTGTGCATTTACCCGACGCTTAAACCATTGCTTGCGCATGCACCAAGCGGTGAATGCAAGGTAAGCAAGTACGATTAAGCTGGCTTGTATTATGGGGGCGTAAGTAAGCATGCCGCTCCGTCTGTATAAAAGGTTTAACTGCTGTTAGTCGGCCAGCACTTCAAGTACTAGTGAATAACCACCGGTGCGTACTGTTGCAGGTTTTTTGGCAACGTTGTCTTTGTAGCTGGCTTCTAAGAAGTAACGACCTGCACCGTTCCAGTTAACGCTGATTTCACCTTTTTTATCGGAAACCAAGTTAATTTCTTCTGGGTTGTTACGGTAGCGTGTGCCTTCGCGAACGATGCTCACTTCTACTCCTTTAGCAGGTTTGCCATCAATAAAGAATTGGAACTTAGCTGTCTCGCCTGCGTATAGGTCATTAGGGTGAGTAATAGGCTTTAGCTCTAAGCCTTTTTTGGTAATCTCTAAGGCGTTATCTGTCGGTTCACCCGAGGTTACAAAGGTTTCTAAACGGCGTGAGGTTTGTGAAATCTCTAGCCCTTTGGCTTTTTTAGGTACGATTTTGTTGAATTCTTTTTGGTCGTAGGTTTCACCACGCTTAGGGTAATAATGGCCCTTTCCTTCTGCGTCTTCCCAACGAGCAAATAGCCCTTGGTTGGCGATAAACACACGGTAAGTGCCTTCTTTTTCCATGGTTAAATCAAACACAGTACGGAATTTACCGGTATGCAGGTTTTCTGCTGTAACTGTGTTGTTGTCTGGGCCAATAATGGTTAGACCATTGGCGCGCATGGGTACGTGGTCGAAGTTAAATATGCTGTTGGAAACGGCCATATCGAAGGTAACCGCCGGTGTGCTGCCTGACAGTACGGTTACGTCTGGAGCAATCCAAGCACGATGAGCGTTGGCGCTTAGGCTGCCGAGTACCAGTGCGCTGAGTAATGATGTTTTTAACAATGTAACTGTTTTCATGTTTTGTCCTTTTTATAAAATGTAAATATTCGTTTAGGGTTTAATGCTTAGTACAACTTCGCCCAGCTCGTTGCTGCCTTGTGCTTTGGCAGTGATGCTTTCTTTGGCGGGTAAACTAAAGGGAATGTTTAATAACTCACGGCCACCAACTTCGCGTGCAGCTTCTACGCGTAGGGTGTAATCCCCTTCTGGCAGTTTGGCTAAAGGCGCTTGGCCTAGTGTGAAGTTAAGGTCGTACTTGCCGGGGCCATGGGTAGCGCCTGTTACACCATCAATAGGCATGGTTAAACTGCGACCCGATTTACGCCACCACTGACGCATGTCTTTTAGCCAGTCTTCGCCTTCGTTGTTACGCAGTTTGGTGTCGTACCATACGGCTAAGTTGCTCACGGTTTTGTTGCTAGAGTCTTCCACCCATACAGCTAAATAAGGGCGGTGGTATTCAGCAACATCAAGCGCAGGAATTTCTACCGATACAGACAGCTCGGTTGCTTGGCTAGAAAAGCTTAAGAACAATGCTAAGACCGACAGGCCCAGTGTGTGCGTTAGTTTCATATTCGGTCCTTAATGAACGGTTAAAATGATAATGAGTAATGGAATGACCAGCCCTAAACCAACCAGTGGCCAAGTGCTAGGGCGTTGTTTGGCGTATTTGAATAAGAGCCATAAGCCACTGATGGCAAAGACCAAGCAAAGTACCGAGAAAACGTCGATGAACCATGACCATAAAACGCCCGTATTGCGGCCTTTGTGCAGGTCATTTAGGTAAGAGATAGCACCACGACTGGTGTTTTCATACAGTAATTCACCGCTTGTTAGATCGATGCTTAACCAGGCATCACCACCGGGTTTAGGCATACCAAGGTAAACTTCATCTTCGCTCCATTCTGCTTGGGCGTTGGTGGTTTCAATAGCGTGTTGCTGTTTTAACCAAGAACGAACCGCCAATGGTAATGCGCCTTCGCCTTCTGCTGCTTTATTTTGCAGGACTTTAAGCATGGTGGCTGAGATGTCTGTTTCTATGCTGATTACTTGCGGAGTAACTTTAATATCAGCAGCATGGTTTAGAGTAATGCCAGTAACTGCAAACAGAATAAGGCCGACTAAACATATTGCAGAACTTATCCAATGCCACTGGCGAACGGTGCCTAACAATTTTTGCAATTTAACCAGCCTTATAAAAATATTTGCTCATGTATTTATGGTTGTAGATTCTAACAAACCTAATTCTAAATGAGAATGCTTATTGTTTAATAAGTTTATTTTTTTATTTGTT
>CALJVD010000164.1 GCA_937974825.1 uncultured Oceanospirillaceae bacterium
AGCAGAAGCAGAAGCAGAAGCAGAAGCAGAAGCAGAAGCAGAAGCAGAAGCAGAAGCAGAAAAGACTACATCAAGTGCACCTGTGCTGGACGAGTCTGATCGTGAAATTTTAGAAATTTTCATGGAAGAAGCAAACGAGCTACATGAAGGCTTAGACGCGGCTATTCATGAATGGCAAGAAGACCCATCCGAACATGCCGGCGCTGAGGAAGCACAGCGTATTCTTCACACCCTTAAAGGTGGTGCTCGTCTTGCAGGTCTAACTGAGATTGGCAACATAGCGCACGAATTTGAAACCCAAATTTTACGTGCTCAGCAAGGTCGCATTCCTTCTGATGACACTTTCTTTGCTGAAGCTTATGCGCAATACGACCAGCTTCAAGCTAAAGTTGAAGAAGTTGGCAAGATGCTATCGGGCGAACAAGTTATTGAGCTCAGTGCTCCAGAACTAACTTTCGATAACGAAGCCCAGCTAGATGCTGCTGATGAATCAACAGCGATCGAACAGCCCGACATTCAGAAAGAGTCAACCCCATCTTTACAGCCTGAGCAAAGTACTACTGAAGTAGCAGTCCAGCCTAAGGCAGCACCCGCTCAGCCTAAGAAAGATCTACGAGCTAAAGCAGATCGTCAAAAAGCACCACAAGAGCTTGTTCGTGTTTCTGCTGACCTATTAGACAGCCTTGTTAACCTTGCTGGTGAAACTTCCATTGGCCGTGGTCGTATGGAACAGCAAGTTAACGACTTCTCTAATACTCTAGAAGAAATGGATGACACGCTAGAACGTCTACGCGACCAATTACGTCGTTTAGACCTTGAGACAGAAGCACAGGTGTTATTCCGTCAAGAACAGCAGGGGCCAGAATACGAAGACTTCGACCCTCTAGAGATGGACCGCTACTCAACTATCCAGCAGCTATCGCGTGCGTTAGTTGAATCTGCATCAGACTTATTAGACTTAAAAGATACGTTAGCTAATACCACTCGTGATACTGAAACTCTGCTTCTACAACAAAGCCGTGTTAACTCAGAATTACAAGAAGGTCTAATGCAAACGCGCATGGTACCGTTCCAGCGCCTAGTACCACGCTTACGTAGAATCGTGCGTCAAATCGGCCTAGAGCTAAGTAAGCAAGTAGAATTAAACGTACAAAACGCTGAAGGTGAAATGGACCGCTCAATTCTCGAGCGCCTGATCTCACCTCTTGAGCATATGGTGCGTAACGCAGTTGACCACGGTATCGAGTCTGCTGAGCAACGTATCAAAGCAAACAAACCCGAAGTAGGCCAAGTTACATTAACCATTGGTCGTGACGGTGGTGATGTGCTTATTACGCTAACCGACGATGGCCAAGGTATTAATATTGAAGCCGTTAAGAAGAAAGCAATCGAACGCGGCCTCATGCCGAAGAGTGGCACCCTTCCAGACAGTGAGATTTTACAATTTGTCTTACAGGCTGGTTTCTCTACCGCTGAACAGGTAACGCAAATTTCGGGGCGTGGCGTGGGTATGGACGTCGTTGCCAGTGAAATTAAGCAGATGGGCGGTGTTATTCAAATTGCCTCTGAAACTGGTAAAGGTACGACCTTCACTATTCGTCTACCGTTCACCGTATCGGTTAACCGTGCACTGATGATTCGTATGAACGAAGACTTGTACGCTATTCCTCTGAACAACATTCAAGGTATCGTACGAGTGCCTGTGGAGCAGATGCAAGACATCTATAGCCAGCCAGCCAATGAGCGTTCATATCACTATGCAGGCACAGACTATCAGGTTGGCTATTTAGGTACCTTCTTAGATAACAAGGTACTGCCGAACCTCGAAGGATTGCAGTCAGCGCTGCCTATGTTGTTAGTACGTGGCCCCATTCCATTTGCACTGCAAGTAGACAGCTTATTAGGATCGCGTGAGATTGTTGTAAAAACCTTAGGCCCGCAATTTGCCGGTGTCCTTGGGGTATCTGGTGGTACGATACTAGGGGACGGTTCGGTTGTTATCATTCTTGATTTACCATCCATGATCCGTGCTCAAGATACCAGTACTTTCCAAAAAGCACTTGAGTCAGACTTACAAGAAGCCGAACGCAGAAAAGTACTCGAGCAACGTGTTCCGAAGATTATGGTTGTGGATGACTCAGTAACGGTACGTAAAGTTACGTCTCGATTACTTGAACGTCATGGTATGGAAGTCATCACCGCGAAAGACGGTGTTGATGCTCTAGCAGTATTGCAAGATAACTTACCAGATCTAATGCTTTTAGATATCGAAATGCCACGCATGGATGGCTTCGAAGTAGCATCACAAGTACGCCATGATTCTAGGTTGCAACACTTACCTATTATCATGATTACTTCACGTACCGGTGACAAACACCGTGAAAGAGCGATGTCTATCGGAGTAAACGAATATATTGGTAAGCCCTTCCAAGAAGATGCATTACTCGAGACTATTGGCCAGTTATTAGGCCGTGAAGCGTATTGATATGGCGTTACCGAAGGTTGGGATTCTAACCGAAGAGTTGGTGCAGCAGTTTCTCCTTAGAGACGCACTAACACACTTCGGTTTTGAGGTGGTTTTTAACAGCAGCCCTAGCTCGCTACAAAAACTACCCTCTATCCAGCCTGATGCTTGGGTGGTTAGTTTTAGCGATGAAGATGAACAAAACCATGAGTGGTTTGATGAAATTTTAAGCAGCGACAAACCTGTGCTGTTTGGACTAGAACGAGCTCCCGATAAGTCATGCCCTAGTTACCCTAAGTGGGAAAAAAAGCTTTACAGTAAGCTCCGCTCATTTATCCCTGTTACACCCATTGTTTCTGTGGATGCGAGTGCGTTAACCGCCCTACCGAAGGTGCCGGTAAACAATCAGCCACCACCGGCTATATTCCAAGGCAAAGATTTTTCCAAAACTGTCGCTGAACAAGTATGGGTGCTTGGTGCTTCTTTAGGTGGTCCTACTGCAATTAAAAACTTCTTAGACTCATTGCCAGCAGGGTTACCTGCTGCATTTGTCTACGCACAACACATTGACCCGCGATTCGAGAACTCACTTCCTTCCGCCGTTGGACGTCATTGCCATTACACTATTAAGAACTTTTCAGAAGATGAGCCACTCTATTACGGTGAAGTATTAGTTGCACCCATAGAGCAAGAGTTTTACTTTAATGAAAACGGCCTGCCACGCAGCAAGCAAACAAACTGGCCCGGCCCATACGGCCCTTCCATAGACCAGGTCATCATTAATATTGATAAAAACTATGGAACACAAGCTGGATATATATTGTTTAGTGGCATGGGCAACGATGGTGCAGAGGCCATCACAGGATTAAAAACACAAGGCATACCTATTTGGGCACAAACGCCAGAAACCTGCGCCAACAGCTCAATGCCAGATAGCGTAATAGCCACTGGAAGAGTCTCCTTTACTGGCTCTCCACAACAACTAGCTTTACAGTTAGTAAACCATATTAATAATTTTTGGGTGACAAGCTATGACACTACCATCATCAAACACTGATATAGAACAAACCGACGGAATTAGCAGCTTGCTCTTACCTTTAAAAGAAAAGCAATTGCTACTACCTAACGTGTCCGTTGCTGAGATCATTCCTTTCTCTCAACTACTAACAACCGCCTCTCCAGCTAAATGGATTTTAGGCCAGGTATCTTGGCGTGGGCTTTCCGTACCCGTTGTCTGCTATGAACTCATCAACGACAAACCAGCACCTGCACCAAACACCGAAGCACGCTTCGCCATCGTAAATGGCATCTTAGGCCATGCTAAACTGCCCTATTACGCAATCTTAATTCAAGGCCTACCAAAACCCGTAAAAATTAACCAAGAAGACCTACAAAGTGTTGAGGGTATCGAAAACGACGAGTATGATGCCTGCGC
>CALJVD010000165.1 GCA_937974825.1 uncultured Oceanospirillaceae bacterium
TAGGCATTTTTTGTATTAATGCTGAATGCCATCGCAAACTTCTTTTTGCGAGATAGGGTGGCGGAAAGCCACCCTTTAAAACAACAAACCTAAGCTTACAAAGGCTTAGCTGTAGTTAAGTCGTAACCAACTTTCATATTCTTGGTGTTTTTGTTGGTTTTATCAGCATGTGTTAAGTCAGCTTCAATTTTAGCAAAGCTCAGTGAAATAGACTCATGGGGAGCGCTACCTGAGTTGGCGCTAATGCTGTAAGAGGAAATAATCACATCTTCCAGCTTGTACACTGCAAACTTTTCAACTTTATCTGCACCAGTTTGTACAATATGTATTTCAACAGTTACGCCAGAGTCACCAGTTACTGAAGATTTGAATAAGCCGCCTGAAGCTGCATCTAGTGGTTTAGTAACAGTAACTTCACTGATGCTAGGACGTGAAGACTCACGGTTAGCCATTGAGCCAGCTTGCATTGAAATAGAGCGGCCTACACCAAAACTTAAGCTGTCAACTTCGATCCAGTTCTCGTAACCGGCAGCAGTTACATTACCAGCAGGGTTAGTGCCATTGAAGTTCATATAAATAGCCATTTAACAATTCCTGTATGTTAATTATAAAATATCGTTCAACCTTGGCATTTACTGAATCAATCTTTGATTCAGCCACTAGCCAAGTGGCGAGCGGATTTGTAGTTAAACAAAAATATTCCCTACTTAAAAGCCTTTTTCATAAAGAATAAATCCACTCTGGTACGATTAAAAACACAAGTCTCTAATAAGGGTTATCAAGTGTCGTCTTATGTCGAAATTATAGATTTGACTCTGGTACGAATTAATTTAAAGATTTTTCTAAATCTTGTTCATTAATTACTTTTTTAGGACGTCCTCGCCTTAACGGTCGAACTCTGTGCTCTGCAATCTTTTCAATTTTGTCTTTAAACTTATCACCACCCAGTACTTGGCCAAGTTTAATTGTTTCTGCAATATATTTCAGAAGGTGAGGGTCGAACTCGTATAAGAATTGTTGGTTATACTGGTTAGCACGTTCATGCCAGTTTTTACCCAGCTTATTATACAAATGGTGCTCAGTAATCAGATCGTTCTTCAGTCTACCTGTATGGTGATTAAAGCTAGACCACTTGTATTGCTCAGGACTATCGACATAACCATTATGCATGGGTTTTAGTTCAATATAGCGGTAACAGCTGAGCAAATACGCTTCAGAATCAATGACGCTAGACTTGTATCGTCCAGACCAAAGAGTGCCAGAGCGTTGGTGACGGTGGTTTATATACTGAACATAGCGTCTTCCCAGTGATTGCATCATCGAGGGTAGGCTATCATTTAAATGAGGCGTGGCAATTATGTGAGTTGCGTTCGGGAGCAGTGTATAAGCGTGAATATCGACCTCGTACTGTTCTGATGAGGCTTTTAGGCTTTCAAGGTAGAACTCGTAATCCTCGTCATCAAAAAAACACTTTAAATTATTATGGCCTACTTGAGTTATATGCTGAGGGATATGAGCAATATTAATACGTGGCAATCTAGCCATTTAAAAAGTTTCCTTACTTAGAACTGTTTTATGATTTATATCTGATGAGAATACAGTCAGCGATTGTGCGAAATTAAACTCCTAAAATCAAATGCTGCTTTTCATTGGAAAAACTTGTGCATCGAGTCTTAATTTTGCTTTAATCCAATAAATTAGTGGATCTAGCATGTTACTTAGCTTTTTAAGCTAAGTTTTTTTCAGGGGAATAACATGAGAGAAAAGGAAGGCATAGCACTGTACGGGGCTACCGATGTTGGGCAAGTAAGAACGAAAAACGAAGACTCAATCGCTTACTGCTCGCACCCTACAGAGCCCTTCGCTTATATGGTCATTGCTGATGGCATGGGAGGGTATGTTGGAGGGGGAATGGCAAGTCAAATTGCTATAAACGAGATCGAACAACAGTTTTCTAATCTAGTTTCTTCAGAATTCTTTGAATATAGTTTAGAGCAGCAAGAGTCATCAGTATACTCTACAGCGCATGAAGTAATGAAAGCTTCAAATAAGAAAATCATAGACGCAAAGTATGAAAATCCGGATTGTTCAAACATGGGTACTACCGCTGTTTTAGTGGTTGTTTTGAGACGGTTTTTAGTTGTGTCGCACATTGGTGACTCTCGTGCATACTTATGGACAGAGAAAGGATTGCTGCAACTCACTAAAGATCACAGTGTAGTGCAAGAGATGATTGATGCTGGTGTAATTAACGAAGAAGAAGCAAAAGTAAGCGATGTAAGAAACCACATAACCCGTGCATTGGGTGTAAGTACAGACATTGAAGCCGAGACACATGCTTATTTATTAAATACAGCTGCGTTACTTATGGTGTGTAGCGATGGAGTTACTGAGTATTTAAATAACACCGATATTCATGAGGCTCTGTTTAACTGCAGCGAAATTCCGGATACTTGCAATGAAATTATAAAAAAGGCCAATGATAGTGGTGGAAAAGATAATATTAGCATTGGCTTGATGCGAGTGAATATTGATGAAATTACAACGCCGAGTACATATACGCCCGCTATTAAGAAAGAAGATAGCGATGTAACAATCAGGCGCTGGTAGTGGTTCTCGGTTGTTAGTAATAATTTATTTTGGTTAACGTTAAAGTATTTTCTGGTTGGTTTACAAAATACAATGAATTGTAATATCTAAATTTCTATTGATTAACCTTCATGCTTTGTAGTAACTTCCGCACCAAATTTTAGCGCAAAAGATTAAAATAATGCGCACGACATGGTTAAGACATGTCTAAAATCACTAAGCTCTAAAGGGACGAATTATGAAAATGGATGTAAGCAATAAGCTTATGTTTTTATTGCGATTTCTTACGCTCACGGTATTTACTTCTGTTTTGATATGCACCAGCGCATGGGCTCAAGATCCTTTAGGTGCACAGTCTCTGCGTGAAATATTTGATATTAGAGCACCTCAAGATAAGAATGAAATTGATGAGGAGTTCCGTAAGAGGGCGAGTGAAGCCTCACCACTCAAACAAGTTGAAAAGATAATCCCAGAGGCGGGTTCACGCAGTTATAGTCCACGCATTATTGTCAATAAATTTACAATTAAAGATGCAAAAGACTTTCCTAAGTTAAAAATATATAAACAAGACCTTGAAGAAATAGCAGAAGCTCTGCGCCGTAAATATATGCGGACGTCAGAGCGTGGCCCAGGTGGTTACACTCAGAATGAGCTGGATGAAATTACCAGCTATTTAAATAGCATAAATAGCAGTACTAAGCTTGAAGATTTAGACTATGAAACCTTTCAGTCATTACTAGACGTCGTTAGAGAGCATAGACAAAACAAGGGCTTAAGCTTCGCTGAAATAGAAGAAGTAGCTAATTATTTAACAGAATACCTGCGACAAAAAGGATTGTTACTAGCGCAAGTTATATTGCCCGCCCAAGATGTTGAGGATGGTGTGGTTCATCTACAAGTTCTTGAAGGCGTTCTTTCAGAAGTAATTGCTCTGAACAATAAACAATACAGCGATAAACGGCTTATCTCTCCATTTCGTAGCCTGATTGGAAGTGCCGTTGAAAAGAAGAAAGTTGAGGAAAATATTTACTTACTAAATGACCTGCCAGGCTTAAGTCTAATGGGTATATTTGGTGCGGGTGAAGAGTTTGGTGAAACAAAGCTAAGCCTAGCGGTACGTGAAGAAGAGAGCTTTTCTTTCTTGATGCGCTTGGATAACCACGGCTCTGAACTTACAGGTAACACACGCTTATACGCCAATATGAGATGGCACAACCCCATTGGAATAGGTGATGCGCTCAGTATAGGGTATTTACGTGCCGAAGAACTAGGAAGCAACAACTCTGACGAAGGGTTGCAGGGCGAATTCTCTAAAAAGCCAGAAGCACGCACAAATTTAGGACAAATAAGCTATTCGCTACCTGTCTTTGGTTTGCGTAACCGCCTTACCTTATCGGCCGACAGAAGTGAGTTTGATGTAGTGGATGAAAAGGGTGGGCTGATCAACGCATTAGAGTTAGCGGGCGTTAACACTCAATATTTTGTAGGGCTACAACGCAGTTTAATACGACAATTTGATTTTAATATGTCTATGGGGGTTGCCTTAACGGATAAAACTTCTGAAACCACAAGTTTTGTTAATGTTTTAGATAAAAAAGATCACGCACAAGGTGGAGAGCTTAATTTTTATATTGATGGCTTTAAGAAAAGTGGCTTACGCATGCTAAACACAGCCAATTTTACCGTTCAATACGGAAGTTTTAAAACACCTACCAAAACTGGACAAGATAAAGACTTTATAAAGGGCACGCTTGATACAGGTTCGTTATTTTTTATTCCAATCCCTTTTTCTGATAACTACACCCGCCTCATTACCAACACTAAGTTACAATACAGCGACTCGGCGCTGCCCTCATTTGAGCAGTTTAGCCTAGGTGGGGCAAACGCAGTGCGAGCTTTCAAAGTAGGTGATTTTTCTGCTGATAAAGCTTTTTTTATCAATAATGAATGGTATTTCAATTCTCCTTCTTGGCAAGTAACACGTACTCAAGTATTGAATGATATTCTGCAGGTAGGCCTTCTTCTTGACTATGCATATGGGACAAAAAATGGCGGCTATACAACCGAAAGTGGCTATGAACAAGAAGATGAATGGGGTTGGATGAGCGCAGTAGGCTTGGTAATAAAAACCACATGGAGCGATTATTACACAGGGAAAATTACCTTGGCTCAACCCATCAGAGCAAAGTCTAGTAATGATCCTAAAAATAAAAACTCCACCATTAAACCACTCAACAGTGAGCCACATTCAATAACTGTATATGCAGATTTTAACTTTTTATTTTAAAGGTTCATCTTTACAATCTAACCACTGACAAGGAAGTTTTCATGTCTTTACGTCGTTTATTCGCCACGCATAAACGCCCGTATATCGTCGGATTAAACAACCCCGACCGCATTCGCGTTAATCTTTCTGGCTGCGAATTACAACTTACGTTGCCGCCGCATAACTCTTTGGATGGCTTTGATGAGAAAGTAGCCCCTCGTGATATAGCCAATATCTATGATGCAAGCCTATATGATGAATACGAGGAAAACCCACCCTTTAGCCAAGTTCAGTTTATTCGACGCTATTGGAATTATTTCGGCCCTATCTGGGATGGCCCTTATATGGCGGTAAC
>CALJVD010000166.1 GCA_937974825.1 uncultured Oceanospirillaceae bacterium
AACCAAACATTAGTCCTTGGTCACCCGCGCCTTGGTCTTCTGGCTTAGCACGGTCAACACCTTGGTTAATATCAACCGATTGTTTACCAATTCCATTAAGTACTGCACAGGTTGCGCCATCGAAACCAACATCTGAACTGTTGTACCCTATACCGGTAATGACTTCACGTACGATATCTTCTAAATCAACGTAACAAGTGGTTGTTAGCTCGCCAGCAATAATCGCCATACCTGTTTTCACTAGGGTTTCCACCGCCACACGAGCATGTGGATCTCGGGCGATAATGGCATCTAACACAGCATCCGAAATCTGGTCAGCTACTTTATCTGGATGGCCTTCTGAAACGGATTCAGAAGTAAAAATCGAATACTCACTCATTGTTTTTCCTCGTTTATCGCACGGTGCTTGGTGCTTAGAGCTTGGCGCATAATTGACTGCGCTCTGCCCCTAGCGCTCAGCGCCTAGCTTTATTAAATATCCTAAACTGTATTTGAAAACCGTTTCTTAAGCCTAAGAACTGGCTTTGTCCTTCTGTTAACCCTGCATCTTGTGCCCAATTGGTTAAGTCTTCAGGCTCAAAACCCAGCCATAAATCTCCACAATTATCTTTTGCCCAGCTTTGTTCATGGCGTATCAGGTCAGTGACTAAAAACATGCCGCCTGATTGCAAAAGCTGTGCAACATCTAAAAAAATATTTCTGGGTGACGGTACGTGATGCAATACCATGTTCGCTACGGCAAATTCGTATTGTTGGTTCTGCGTACTAATCAGTGAACCAGTGTCGCCTAACGAGCAATGCACATTGTCTAACTTTTCTTGCTCTACCTTTTGCTGGCTTTTAAGCAGCATATCGGGCGAGATATCGATTGCTTGAACCTGCGTAAAATATTTAGCGAGCTCAGGTAAAAATGCCCCTTCACCAGGCCCTATCTCTAACGCCTGACCTTTTCCACTAATATGTTTAGACACTTGTAGAGTTTCTAATAACTTAGATAACGCACTTCCGTATTGCTCGTACGAAGCAATTAAATCTTGTTGCTCTTTAAACTCATGGGCGTGGCGAGCAAAAAAATCAGCACAGGCTTGCGCTCTTTCTTGCATAACCTGCTCGACAGCCTCTTGGTTGTAACCAATCTCTGCTTCATCAATGGTTTGAAATAACGCTTTTAACCAACTGCTTAATTCATCAGTCGCTGCTAACAGCGGGCGCCTATAAAAAATACTGTTGCCTTCACGCTGCGTGCTAACCAACCCCGCTTGCGCTAACACTTTTAAGTGATGGCTCATGCCCGACTGCTTCACTTCAAAAATCTGACTCAGCTCTAATACACCAAAAGCACCTTGGCCCAACAGCTGCAAAATTCCCAGGCGCAAAGAATCGCCCGCAGCTTTATTCATCTGCGACAGTTGTTCTAGTTGAAGTACTGGGGTTGCTATTAAGGTCATAGCAGGGGAGTTTAGACTGATTTAATAGCTATATCAAGATTTATTGATATAGAATTGAGAGTCATATCTTGATAGTCTAAATAGTGCTTTGCAAATTACCCTCGCCACTAAGTATAATTTCTAGCCAGTTATCTATTTCAAATTCCTCTACGCTGTCTCTGCTTTTATTATCCCTGCTAATAAAAGCGTCATATTTACTTCTACTCATTGATAAAAATTCGTCGATTGTAATAACGGCATTTGTTTTAGTTTAAAAGAAATTCTACGAGTGGGCTGTATTATTTTACGGGGTAGTTACACTGCAAGAATTATCCCCTTCGTTTTATTGCTCATTTTGAAACTCCTAAGCGCTCTCGCTGATAACTGCCACT
>CALJVD010000167.1 GCA_937974825.1 uncultured Oceanospirillaceae bacterium
GGTATATAAACGACGGTAATAATCAGCATGCCAAATAGGCTAGGGCGAATGACTTCGTTGGTTGCCTGAAACACCAGTTGCAGCCGTTCTTTTAAGGCCAAAATTGTCCCAGTGCGTTTTTGTTCATTGGCTAAGCGGCGCACGCAGTTTTCGACAATGATAACCGCCCCATCGACAATCAAACCAAAATCGAGCGCCCCTAAGCTCATTAGGTTGGCTGATACACCGGTTTTAACCATGCCGGTAATGGTAGCCAGCATTACTAATGGAATAACGGCGGCGGTAATCAAAGCGGCACGAACATTTCCTAGTAAAATAAATAAAACCACAATTACCAGCAAAGCCCCTTCAAACAGGTTCTTTTGTACGGTTTTTATGGCTTTATCCACTAGAGTGGTTCTGTCGTACACGGGTTGAATAAACACGCCCTCTGGCAGGCTTGCTTGAATGCTTTTTACTTTTTCATCCACCGCCAAAGCGACTGCGCGTGAGTTTTCGCCCATCAGCATCATGGCCGTACCCAAGACGGTTTCTTCGCCTTCTAAGGTGGCGGCACCGGTACGCAGTTCTTTGCCAATAATCACTTCGCCAATATCGTTAACGCTGATAGGCGCACCATCAATGCGTTTAATAACGACCTTGCCAATGTCTAGGGTCGATTTAAGTTGCGCCTGCGAGCGCACCAAAATTTGCTGGCCATTACGTTCAACATAGCCCGCCCCTTGGTTGGCGTTGTTGCGCTCAAGCGCTGTTAATAAATCCGCCATGCTGATATCAAAACTCAGCATTTTTATTGGGTCTGGGTTCACATGGTATTGCTTGGTGTAACCGCCAATGGCATTCACTTCGGTGACGCCTTTGACTAAGGCCAATTGCGGTTTAACTATCCAGTCATGTATTTCACGCAAAGCCATGGTGTCGTAGGCTTGGCCGTTACTTTGTAAAGCATCTTCCTTGGCGCTAAGGCTGTAGGTGTAAATTTCACCCAGGCCCGTCGCAATGGGGCCCATCTGTGGGTCTAGCCCCTGTGGCAGTTGGTTCTTTATGCTGCCTAAGCGCGAGTTAATCAGGTTTCTGGCAAAATAAATGTCGGTATCTTCACTGAAAACAGCGGTAACCTGCGAAAGACCATAACGTGATAACGAGCGCGTATAAGAAAGATTAGGCAAACCTGCCAGTGCGGTTTCTACCACAAAGGTAATGCGCTGCTCTGTTTCTAAAGGCGAATAGCCCAGAGCTTGAGTGTTAATTTGTACTTGGACGTTGGTAATGTCGGGTACGGCATCAATGGGCAGTTGCTGATAGCTCCAAATCCCCATACCTGCAATAAGCAGTATGAAGGCCAGAACAATGCCACGCTTATCAATTGAGTGTCGGACAATGGCTTCAATCATACTAAGACTCCATTGCATTAGTTGTTGGGCGGGCGGATGAATTAGTGCGCATGGCCAGCCTCCGACTTTTCTAAATCTGCTTTTATTAAGAAGCTGTTTTTAGTGACAATTTCTTCGTCAGCAATTAAGCCTGCCAGCACTTCATAGTTGTCGGTGTCGGCCTGACCTAAGCGTACTGGGCGAGGGCGGTATTGCTGGCCTTGTTTTACAAACACTACCGCTTGGCCTTGGAATTGCTGCACGGCCAGTTTGGGAATAATCACGGCGGCTTGTCTGCTGGCGGTAATAACCTGAGCGTTCACCCATGCACCTATTGGCCACTGAGATTCTGAGTTTTCGCTATTGTTCTCTAATTTCACGTAAGCGAGTGTGTAAGGTTTGTCATCGGCGGCAGGGATAATATGGCTAATGGAAGACTGTTGAGAAAAACCGGCGTTGCTTAAAATGACAAGTTGCTTAGGGTGAATGGCAGCCCGTTGTTGGGGGAATATTTTAAGCTCTACCCAAACGGTATTGTAGTTGGCTACTGAAAACAGTATTTGGCCGTTAGCGAGTTCACCGCTGTTGGCGTTTCTGGCAATGACGGTGCCTGTAAGCGGTGAGCTAACTTGGTAACGCCTTAAGCTTTCGTTGGATTCTATGTTGGCCAATACATCGTTTTTCTTAACTTGCTGGCCCAAGTTCACATTAACGTCGGTGATAACACCGTCGAAGCGGGCGCGAATATGGCTAACAGAGGCAGGGTCGGCTATTACTTTGCCATAAACGCTGCTGCTGATGTTTAACTCGCCGCCACTAACAACCATGGTTTCTATGTTTGAAGCAGTGGCCATAGCGTCGGAAATAATGACCACATTATGTGCGCCTGAATGCTCTTCTTGAGATTGCTTGTGAGGCTGGTTTAGTGAGCCATTAGCACCCTGAGCAACGCTCGTTAAAGGGATAAAAATAACCAACATTAATGCTAGTAAGAGCGTTTTTTCTCTAAGCCAGATGCTTGAATTAATACTATTCATTATCGATTCTCACTGAAAATAGGTGCTGCGATATCTGTGTTTGGGTTTTGGGCTGAGCTTGGAACAGAGGTAATAGAAATACCCGTTAACGCTTCTAAGTCAGCAGCACGCTGGTGGGCTTGTTTGGCCGCTGCAATAAGTGCGTATTGGGCCTCTACTAGCTCTTGGCGAGTGGTGACCCATTCCAAATAACTAAAACGACCATTGCTGTAGGCCTTTTCAACCAGTGATAGAGCTTCTTTAAGTGGCGGAATGATGCCTTGTTGAAAGCTAGAAACCTCTAACAAAGCCCGGTTTCTGACATTCAGCGTTTGATTAAGCTGGTGGTAAAGGCTGCGTAAGCTGGCTTGTTTTTGCTGCTCAATCTGCTCCGTTCGGGCTCGTTGTGATTCATAGGCACCGGCATTACGACTTTGGCTCAGCAGTGGAATACTAACACCGGCCACCAAGGCGGTTTCGTCCATGCCATTGATATGGCGAATACCCGCACTCCAGCTGATATTCGGCTTATTAGCCGCTTTTGCTATGCGCAGTTCAGCTGCCTGTAAGCGAGATTGTTCGGCAAAAAGCTGCAGGTAAGGGCTGTTGTTGAGCCTGTCAGTGAGCTCAGAGAACTTGGGCGACTCCTTTAATAGAAATAAATCACCTTCTACCTTATTAAAGCTCGGTTGTTGTTCGCCCCACATAATCGCTAAGCTTTTAATATGGGTATGCAATTGTTGCTTGGCGGTGGTGGTATTAAGCGTTGCCTCAGCAAGGGCGGCCTGCGCACGTCTTTGTTCAAACAAGGGCGAAGCGCCAGCGCTTACTCTTTTGGTGACCGCTTGCAGTGCATCTTCTGCCAGCTGTTGAGCTTCAATAAGAACCTTTAAAGTTTCTTGTTGCGCCAGCACGTCAATATAACGACGAGTTACTTCGGCTAGAACATCGAGCGAAAGCAGCTGTTTTTCTACACTAAGTTGCTGCTGTTTTGCGCCTACGTATTGACTGCGGGCATGAATTTTATCGCCCAGTTCGATCACAGAAGAAAGGCTCAGGCTAAACTCGGCCTCTTGAGTGCCTGACAAATCACCCGTGCCAAGAAAATTTTCAACTTCAGCATCAACGCTGTAGCCGGGTGTGAGTTTTGCTGTTTTACTTTCACCCACGAGAACTTGTTCGCGATAGTAAAACTCATGCAGTTGCGGGTTGTTGGTCAGTGTCTTTTTGATGGCCTGATCCAGTGTTATTACTGCATAGCTATGAGCTTTAGCAGAAAAACTTAAGCCGTTAGCGATAATAAGCATCACTGCAGCTGTACGTAAAACGTCCAAGCCGGTGCTTTTTAGACACAGCAGTGGTCTAAGAAAAAGAAAGATCATGGTTTGTCCTAATAAAATTAAATACCTGCTCGCCTCTTAATTAATTGTTAAGAAGAGAGTGTGAATAATTAAAATATTAGGCTTTAGGCGGGCGCAGTAGCTGATTAACCGGACTGCTAATTTTAGTTTGTAGGTAGTAAAACTGATGGGCTGCTTGCAGAGCTTTCGCATCTACAGAGGTATATTGGCTTAGCCATTGGGCGTGGGTACCACTACAATGGCCGCAGATATGACAGTCAGCCGAATTATGTTGGCCGACTGGAATGTTTTCATGAGAAAGAATATGAGAATGTTCGTGCTGTAGAGATTGTAAATCAACAATATGAATATCCAGCGAATTGGCGACCATCGAGAATGACTGAAGTAAAATCAGCATCATCGTTAAGTAACCTATCGCCCGTGTT
>CALJVD010000168.1 GCA_937974825.1 uncultured Oceanospirillaceae bacterium
GCTGCGATTGCTTCGCCTGAAAAGTGATACTATAGTGTCACTGTGAATTTGGATCAGGGTGAGCCCATGAAAGTTGAACTTGTTACAAACCTTAAGCGCCAAGCTACAAAAATCTTGGCAGACCTGCGTCAGTCCAAAGAGCCAGTACTGATCACGGAACATGGCCAGCCATCGGCTTATCTTGTTGATGTGCAGGATTACGAGTTCATGCGGCGTCGACTCGAGCTGCTTGAAGGGCTCTCACGAGGAGAGCGCGCTGTATTTGAGGGAAGAACGTACAACCAAAGTGACGCCAGAGAGAAAATGAGTAAATGGCTGAAGTAATCTGGACTGATCCGGCGCTTCAAGAGTTAAACGAACTCGCAGAGTATATTGCTCTGGATAATCCCGCCGCTGCAAGCCGCTTGGTAGAAGAGATTTTCGATAAAGCCGACCGATTGGAAAATTTTCCCAAATCCGGAAGGATACCCCCAGAACTCCCTAATTCGGTATACAGGGAAGTAGTGGTTCCACCGTGTCGCGTTTTTTATCGTGAGGATGAGAAGCAGGTTCTTATCCTGTATGTCATGCGAGATGAGCGGCAGCTTCGTGCGTACATGCTTGAGAGCAGCTAACCAGGCGCGCCACTCGGGTGCCCTTCTCTTCGCTTCGCTACGTCAAGAGCACCGGTGCGCTCAGCGTTAGACAGCAAGGGAAATCGATGTTCATTAAACGAAATATTCAGACATTGCGCGAGTGGTGGCAGTCGCCAGTTACCATTAAAGAACGGGCTGTGGGTGCGCTCGTCGGCGGTATAGGAGGCTTCTGGATTGGTGTATTCGGTCGTGTCGTTCTCGGAGCAACCCCGGCTCCTTTCGGCGAGGTGGTAATTTGGGCATCGGTTATTGCCGTTTGTGGAGTGGTTACGGGTATCGTTTTCCCCAAGCCTGTGGTTGTTATTCTTTTCCCGTTTTCAGTCTTCGGTGGCGGCAACTAAATAGTCATGTAGACAGTAAGTCAATTGATGCCTAACAGCTTATTAAAGCCAACGCCGTTTCGCGGCTGTTTTGTGGTGGTACGCACAGCGCGGTGAGGATTTTATTTTGGCTTGCCGATGCCGCGTGCACTACGGTTCAATTCTGGTATCAAGTCAATAATGATAGCGAAGCTGAGCAAT
>CALJVD010000169.1 GCA_937974825.1 uncultured Oceanospirillaceae bacterium
CGCCAAATATTACCTAACCCAACGGCCGAGCCAATGGCTGCGAAAATAAACGCACTACGACCTGAAAACGTTTCTCTTAATGAGGTTCCGGTGTTAGAACTAACACTCATACTTTCACCTTATTCTATTTTTTACGGTACACATCTGATCGATCACTCATTAATGATGCGTTTTTTGCATGATAACACGGAGAGCTATTGCTGACTTAAATTACTCTCTTTTTTGGCATTAAATAACACTAAAAAACCTGCCAACAAGATGAACGGAATCATCAATAGGTTCAAGGTCTGCCAACCTAACAAGAGTTGCATGGACCCTGCAAACAAGCTGCCTAGCGCAGAGAAACCAAATACCAACATATCGTTCATGCCTTGAACTCGTGCACGCTCACTGGGCTTATAGGTTTGAGTAAGCAAATGCGTGGCACCAATAAAAGTAAAGTTCCACCCTACTCCTAATGCCACTAGCGCAACAAAGAAATAGGTAAACTCAAACCCAATTTGGGTAATGACACTTGTACCTAGCAGAATTAAACAACCAAAAATAATGACCTTTACCGAGCCAAACCAGCGTATGAGATGACCGGTAAAGAACGATGGTACAAACATTCCTAACACATGCCATTGGATAATACTGGCAACATCAGAAAATTCGAACCCATAATCTTGCATCGCTAAGGGGGTCGCTGTCATAACCAACACCATCACTCCATAACCGATGCTTCCTGACGCAACAGCACTGAGTAACAAAGGTTGCTTAATCAGTGCTAAATAACCACGCCCACCTTGCTGCTCTTTTGCAGAGAGAGGCTTAGGTAATGGCAAGGACAAAATCAACAGAGTAGTGAACGCATACAAACCAGCCAAGGCAGCAAACGGTCCCATAAAAGGCTGACCAACAAATATATCCTTAGCCCATACTGCCAAGTTTGGCCCTAAAAAGGCAGCAAGTACCCCGCCTCCCATCACCAGACCAATGGCTTGAGCACTTTTATCGGCTGGGCTTGCTTCCACCGCTGCAAAACGATATTGCTGGCCAACACCTATTGCCATTCCCAGTAAGGCAGTACTGACACAAAATAACCAAAAGCTACTGACTGAAAGTGCCCAGAGCGCCAACAATGCACCGGCTACACCAACTAGATTTCCCACAAAAAAACCCAGTTTACGCCCAAGCCACCCCATTAACAGCGCTGCCGGTAAGGTAGCACTCATTAAGCCTAAAAACTGTAATGCCACGGGTAAGGTTACCCACATAGCAGATGGTGCTAACTGCTGACCAATAAGTGCCGTAACAGTAACTAATAAGATATTGCCGGTTACAAGCAACGCTTGCCCCAGCGCTAACCCCCAAACGGTAAAAGGTAACATGAGATGCCTTACAAGAGATGTGATCGAGAATCTAAAAATATACTATATTCTCATATAGCAATATACGATAGAGAACAGTAATTAATGTTACGAAATGTACTCTAATGAAAAAGGCCACTGATTCAGTGGCCTTTTAGAATTTGGTCGGGATGAGAGGATTTGAACCTCCGACCACCTGCACCCCATGCAGGTGCGCTACCAAGCTGCGCTACATCCCGATATATGTCTGTTGAGACGCCGCGCATTATACCTAAGTTCTTGAAAAGATAAAGCTTTCTTGGCTCTACTACTTTGGTTCAAGCAGATCTGCTAGTTCTTTAAGTTCGGCTAGCATATCTTTAATTAATGCTTGGTCCATAGCCACAGCACCAGTATCGGTATCTTCTGATAAACGCTGACGTGCTCCGCCGATGGTATAGCCTTCTTCATACAATAACGAACGTATCTCTCGTACCAAGATCACATCTTGACGCTGATAATAACGACGATTACCTCGACGCTTAACCGGTTTTAGCTGGCTAAACTCTTGCTCCCAATAACGTAAAACATGAGGTTTTACATCACAAAGCTCACTGACCTCACCAATGGTGAAGTAGCGTTTAGCAGGAATCGGAGGTAATTGATTATTGTGGCTGGGTTCCAGCATAGGCTTCTACCCGCAACTTTAACTTTTGGCCTGGCTTAAAGGTAACAACCCGTCTTGCAGAAATAGGAATCTCTTCCCCTGTTTTAGGGTTGCGACCAGGTCGCTGACTTTTATCACGAAGGTCAAAGTTACCAAACCCTGATAATTTGACCTGCTCATTTTGACTCAGACTTTGGCGGATCTCATCAAAGAAGACATCCACCATATCTTTCGCTTCACGTTTATTTAAGCCAAGATCTTCGAAAAGCCTCTCTGCTAATTCTGCCTTGGTCAAAGCATTCATGCTAACTCCTAAGCGTCGCTCCTAGGCTTTCTTCTAAAGAAGCCAGAACTGATGACAAGTAATGATTAATTTCATCATCAGTTAATGTGCGCGAAGGATGCTGCCACGTCAAGCCCAAAGCCAAACTTTTCTTATCTAAATCAACACCTTTGCCCACATATACGTCAAAAATGTTTAGTTTAGTGAGGTACTCTCCTGCATTGGCACGAATTGTACTTAACACATCAGCCACTGGAGTTTCCTTGCTTGCTATCAAAGCGATATCACGACGCATCTCAGGGAATTTAGACAGCTCTTTAAAGCTTGGCACTTGCACGTCTTGCACTTCATTTAGGCACATTTGAGCCAAAAAGACCGGCTGTTTTAAGCCTAGTGGCTTTTGTAGGTTAGGATGCAATGCACCCATAATACCAACAACCTTCCACTCTCCTTGTTCATTTTGCTTCTCAATCTGTGCTGTTTGACCTGGGTGCAATGCTGGATGCTTCACACTAACAAAACGGTAAGAAGCTAACTTACCTGTACGTGCAAGTAATGATTCCACATCGCCTTTTAAATCAAAGAAGTCAACAGGCGTGCTGCTGTCAGACCATGACTGTTCTAAACGTTCACCCGTGATAGCTAAGGCTAAGGTTGGTGTTTGTTCTAGAGTGCCGTCTGCTTGAGGCACAAAACGCAAACCCGTTTCAAAGAAGCGAACACGGCTTTGCTGGCGTTTTAGGTTGTAACTTATCGCTTGAACTAAGCCCGCGAACAAATCGGTACGCATCACCGACATTTCTGCCGAAATAGGATTCATCAATGCAATAGGTGCATGCTCTGGATCCAACGCTTTTTGTATTTCAGGTGAAACGAAACTATAGGTAATAGCTTCATGGTAACCACGTGCGACTAGCTCACGACGCAGTTCAGTAATGGCTAAACGGTTTTCTGGAATTTTAGCTAATGGTATGGCCGCAGAAGGTGTCGTGGTAGGCAAACGGTCATAACCATAGATACGTGCCACTTCTTCCACTAAGTCAGATTCAATGCTGATATCAAAACGATAACTAGGAACAGTAACGCTCCACCCTTCGGCTTCAACTTCAACACTTAAACCTAAGCGAGTTAAAATCTCTTCTACTTCTTTAGCGTCTATTTGTGTGCCTAAAATACGCTCTAAACGACTAGCGCGTAATGATACTTTATCTTTTTTAGGTAAGTTTTCTTCACTGACAACTTCTGTGATTTCACCTGCTTCACCGCCACAAATTTCAATAATTAATGCGGTAGCGCGCTCCATTGCTTTCGCCTGCAGCTGGTAATCGACGCCACGTTCAAAGCGGTGCGATGAATCGGTATGTAAACCATACTGACGAGCTCTGTTAGCAATGGCTAAAGGAGCAAAGAACGCCGCTTCTAATAATAAATCTTGTGTTTCTTCGGTAACCCCTGAGCCTTCCCCGCCCATGATGCCACCCATAGCTAAAGCTTTGCTGTGGTCTGCAATAACTAGGGTATTGGTTTGTAGCGTTACTTCTTGACCGTCTAATAAGGTCAGTTTTTCATTTTCTTCAGCCATACGAACACGAATCCCGCCATCGATTTTAGCTAAATCGAACGCGTGCATTGGTTGGCCTAACTCTAACAATACGAAGTTGGTAATATCGACCACAGGATCAATAGAACGAATACCGCCACGGCGTAGCTTCTCTACCATCCATAAAGGCGTACTGGCTTTTACATTAACGCCTTTAACAATACGGCCAAGATAGCGAGGACAGGCTTCTGCGGCTAACACATCAACCTGTGCTTTGTCTGAAATTTTGGCAGCAACTGCATCAATAACAGGTTCGGTTACACTGAGTTTATTTAATACCGCCACTTCACGTGCCAAGCCTGCCATACCTAAACAGTCGGCGCGGTTAGGGGTTAAATCGACTTCAATGATTTGATCATCAAGATTTAAATACTTACGTAAATCTGTGCCAACCGGAGCATCGGCGGCCAACTCCATTAAACCTGAGCTGTCATCACCAATTTGCAATTCAGTTTCAGCACACAGCATACCGAAGGATTCAACTCCACGTAGCTTTGCCTTTTTAATTTTGAAGTTACCAGGCAGGACCGCGCCCACTTTGGCAAAAGGTATTTTCATTCCAGCACGAACGTTAGGCGCACCACAAACCACTTGGAAGGTTTCTGTTCCGTCTGTAACTTGGCATAGGCTTAGTTTGTCTGCATCTGGGTGTTGTTCTTTAGTCACTACTTCACCGACAACCACACCGCTAAACTCGCCTGCTGCTGGTTCGATACCATCAACTTCTAAACCAGCTAATGTAATTTGTGCAGATAGTTCTTCAGTAGTGATTGAAGGATTAACCCACTCGCGTAACCATTGTTCGCTGAATTTCATACCTATTTTCCTATTTACCCACCCAGAACGCCTTTGTTCTGCGATGTTATTAATTTTTTAAGTTTACTTATAAAGCTAGGGCAGTGCTGGCTATAAAGCCTAGTGCCTGGGGTCTAGAGTCTGGCGCAAACTACACTAGGCTCCCAGCTCCCAGCTCCCAGCTCCCAGCTCCCAGCTCCCAGCTCCCAGCTCC
>CALJVD010000170.1 GCA_937974825.1 uncultured Oceanospirillaceae bacterium
AACCGTCCGCTGAAATAGCGGTATGACAAGACTGATATTCTGCCTTAATGCCTTTAGCCATTTTTAATTCGTGCATTCTATTGCTGTTATGAGACTTCACTTTAAATCCACGTTCATTGGCATGGTCTATCCAATCATTACAGCAGCCACAATTCGGATCTTTATAGACATTCAAGGCGATATCGAGACTGGAAACCTGCTTTGTTTCTGCTTGCGCTGTATAAGAAAGCCCAGCCAACGTGAACAGAGAAACCAACATAGTAAGTTTTAATAAGAACACTCGACGTAGAATTAAAAACATGGCGTTACCTCTAGTTAAATTTATGTAATATTTATGCGTTTACTTTAGTTTACTCACACGCAAGCGCAGCGCATTAGCAATAACACTCACGGATGATAGTGACATCGCTGCGGCTGCAAATATTGGTGATAAAAGAATTCCGAAAAATGGATAAAGCACACCAGCAGCAATAGGGATTCCTGCGGCGTTATAAGCAAATGCAAAGAACAAGTTTTGGCGAATATTGCGCATAGTTGCTATGGATAATTGGCGCGCTTCGACAATACCCATTAAGTCACCGCGTAATAAGGTAATGCCGGCACTTTCAATAGCAACGTCAGTCCCCGTTCCCATGGCAATACCAACATCAGCTGTAGCTAACGCTGGTGCATCATTCACACCGTCTCCTGCCATTGCCACAATTTTTCCTTGCTCTTTTAAGCGCTGAACGAACTTTCCTTTATCTTCCGGTAACACTTCGGCTTCAACTTCATCAATATCCAGCTTACGCGCAACGGCCTCTGCTGACGTTCGGTTGTCGCCTGTTAGCATTACTACGCGCAGTCCTTCTTTGTGTAGAGCTGCAATAGCACGCTTTGTTGTCTCTTTAATTGGGTCAGCAATCGCAATTAAGCCGCACACTTGCCCTTCGGCAGCGGCAAAAATTACAGTTGCGCCATCGCTACGTAATTGATCTGCCTGTTCATCAAATGCAGTCGTATCTACGTTTTCTGACTCCATAAGTAAGCGGTTACCCAATAGAATTTTTTTGCCGTCTACTCTACCAACCACCCCTTTACCGTTAGGGGAGTCAAACCCTTCGGCATCGGCAAGTTCTAGCTTCATACTGGCTGCTTTTTCTAAGATGGCGTGCGCTAGCGGGTGCTCACTGCCTTTTTCTAGCGCCCCAGCGTAGTGCATCAACTCGGTCTCACTGAAACCGTTTAGAGGAACTAATTTAGTTACCTGAGGCTTACCCTCAGTTAACGTGCCGGTTTTATCGATCACCACCGTGTCAACCTTCTCCATGCGCTCAAGCGCTTCTGCATTACGTATTAATATTCCACTCTGAGCACCACGACCAACACCAACCATAATAGACATGGGGGTTGCTAACCCTAGGGCACAAGGACAAGCAATAATCAGCACGCTCACTGCCACTATCAAACCATAAGTCATAGGCGGGTTCGGCCCGTAAATAGACCAGACAACAAAGGCAATGGCGGCAATAACGATAACGGCGGGTACAAACCAACTGGAAACTTTATCGACCAAGCCTTGAATGGGTGCACGACTTCGTTGGGCAGTAGCCACCATTTGCACTATTTGTGAGAGCATGGTGTCACGGCCAACCTTATCAGCACGCATAATAAAGCCACCTTGCTGATTAATACTGCCGCCTATTACTTGGTCGCCGACTTGCTTAGTGACTGCTAGCGGTTCACCCGTAACCATAGATTCATCGACGTTAGAACGGCCTTCAAGCACTTCACCATCTAAAGGTACTTTGTCGCCTGGGCGCACCCTTAAGCGGTCTCCTACTTTTATTTGGTCAAGCGAAACGTCAGCTTCTTCGCCAGTGTCAGTTAACCTTCTTGCTGTCGCTGGCGCTAAATCTAATAAGGCTCTAATCGCACCTGAGGTCTTTTCACGGGCTCGTAGTTCTAATATTTGTCCAAGTAGAACCAACACAACAATAACAGCAGCTGCTTCAAAATAGACAGCCACTGAACCATCCACTTGCCTAAAGGCATCAGGGAAGGTATGCGGTATTAGAGTGGCTACAATGCTATAAACCAACGCAACCCCTGTGCCAATGGCAATCAGGGTAAACATATTAAGATTACGGCTAAGTACTGAATTCCAACCACGTACAAAGAACGGCCAACCGCACCAAGCAACGACCGGTGTTGCTAGTACAAGTTGAATCCAGTTAGAGGTTTGTGGAGATAATAAGTGATCTATTCCAAACAGGTGGCCGCCCATCTCTAATAAAAACACTGGAAGAGTAAGCACTAACCCTACCCAGAAACGACGTGTCATATCGACTAACTCATGAGAGGGCTCATCGTTTAAACTAACCTCCTCTGGCTCCAACCCCATTCCGCAAATTGGACAATCACCAGGGCCTTCTTGACGCACTTCTGGGTGCATCGGGCAGGTATAAATGCTGCCAACAACTGCTGGCTCTGCAGGCTGTGGCTTACCCCCTAAGTATTGTTGAGGGTTATCTTCGAATTTTGATAGACAACTGTTTGAGCAGAAATACCAAGGTTTACCTGCATGATGACTACGGTACTCTGCTTCGTGTGGATCCACATTCATACCGCACACTGGATCCTTGACTGTATGCTCACTCATTTCGCTCTCCTTTTTTATTTACTGGCCAATCTGAGAATGCAATAAAATATAATAAGACTAAATTAATCAGCGGAAATAAGATAAGTAACCCCATCCAGCCTGAATAACCGATTCGCTGACAGATTCGCCATGTAGGAATAATGACAATGAGGGCGATCATTAACATCCATAACCAATGTCCTGATCCCATAGCGCTATTAATCATACTGTGCTGCATCATTTTATAAGCCTCATCCATCCCTATTTATTTCATTACAACACCCTTAACTGAATTCAAACTGAAAATAGGTAAATTAAAAACCAAACAGCTGATTTGAACTGTGCATTTTAATTAACCGCTTAAACTATACGGTTGATATGGCCAACTTATTAAACCAAACTAATATGCTTACATAAGGCTGAGGCAAGGTATCTATATGAGATTACTGTTGGTAGAAGACGATCGGCTGTTGGCTGAAGGTTTGACCAGCCAGCTAGAAAAATCTGGCTTCAGTGTTGATACCACCACTTCCGCCAAAGAAGCGGTTTTGCTGGGTGAGCAAGAAGACTACAAAGCTTGCGTCCTCGACCTTGGCTTACCCGATGGTAACGGCTTGGATGTTTTAACACAGTGGCGCGCCCAGGGCATGAGTTTACCCGTACTTATTCTAACGGCACGGGACGACTGGCAAGACAAAGTAAACGGCCTAAAAGCAGGCGCAGACGATTACCTAGCCAAACCTTTCCAAACAGAAGAACTGATTGCTAGGCTAAACGCCATTATGCGTAGAAGCGAAGGCCGAGTTTTCTCGACGGTTAAAGTCGGACGCTTTGAGTTAGATGAAAACCGACAATACCTAAAGATTGCAGGTGATGGCGAGCACAGCCTCACGGGCACAGAATTTAGATTGTTGCGCTGTTTAATGGGCCGCCCTGGCCAAATATTCTCTAAAGAACAATTAATAGAACAACTCTACAACCTTAACGACACCCCTAACGAAAACGTAATTGAAGCTTATATTCGTCGCTTACGAAAACTGGTCGGTGCTGAGACCATAGTTACCCGTCGCGGGCAGGGGTATTTATTTAATGACGCTGTTTAAAAAACCCACCTCCGTTAAAGGCACTTTGCTCTTATTGTTACTGCCTGCAGGCATTGGCCTGATGGCCATTGCTTGGCTTATCCACGGAATTCTTTTAGAGAAGATGTCGCAAGATTTTGTTGAAAGTCGCCTAAAAGAGGAAGTTGTTTTCTTAGAACACCACCTGCACCAAGTCGATGGTCAGATCAATATGCTAGAAACCGGTGACTATTTTGAAAAAGTATTTCACCATTCTTTCGCCATACACTCGCCCGCTCAAACAGTCATATCACCTAAGCAGTGGCAGCCACTATTACGTCCTTTACTTGATTCAAATAAAAATGAATTCATTAAAGTTCGTAACAAAGAGAACAACACCCCCAGCGACATTCTTGCTTATCGACAATCATTTCATATTGCTGGTGTGCCTATTACCGTCATAGTTGCCGAAGACATGCACGGTTTAAAAGCCAGCCAAGCAAACCTGCATACTTGGACGGCGGTGGTCTCTCTTTTACTTATTTTATTGTTGGTGGGTGTTATTTGGATTGGCATCAACCTATCCATGCGCCCCGTAGTTTCACTGAAGACAGAACTTAAAGGGCTGCAAAGCGGTGCAATCTCTCGTATTCACACACAAGCACCTGACGAGTTTCAACCTTTAGTCCAGCAGCTTAACCAACTTTTAGACTCTCTTGACCAAAGATTAGAACGCTC
>CALJVD010000171.1 GCA_937974825.1 uncultured Oceanospirillaceae bacterium
TTGCGTTTTTCAGGAACGACTCACCAGCACCACCGATTACTTTCTCGATTGTTACCAGGGCATTAAATCCAGCCTTTAGCATTGGTCGCCCAAGTTGAGGGCAGCCGATCGTTACTAGTCGGTCGGGGTGTACGTCACGATGCTTTGGGTGATAACCGTCCTCTTGCGGCTCTTTGTATTGATACATTGTAACAATACCGTCTGCCGTGCGGTTTTTAACCTCAATCTGGTTACGCCACACTGGAATAATTCGGTCTACAGTGTCCAACGTCTTAGCCGACAGCCTGGGTTTATCGCTTAGCCGCTTGCCGTCCTTTAACTCAAGGATAAGGTATGAACACCCGCCAACCAGCGCCATGATGTAAGCCTGCTTCATCGCTTGCCATAACTTAACCCGCTTGGCGAAACGGTTAATCTCAAGCTCGGTCGCTGTGTATTTTTCGCTCTCTGCTCGCTCGTCACCTTCGATGATCCACGGGTCGCTGCTAAACACGGTGTCAGCACGCAGCTCGATAGCGGCATTACCAAGCCCGTCACGGTCGTATGCACCATAATAATCTAAAAAAGAAAGGTCGGACTTAAATCCATATTCACACCACGCGCGCGAACGTTTGCCATCTAAACCTGAGTGCCAATTCATTAGCCGCGACTCTCTTATCCGGCTTACAGCGTTTACTGCCAGCGCAGCAGCTAGCTTTGTTAGTTTCATCTTCTAAACCTCTTGGGGAGTAATACGCCAGCTTTGCTGTGCTGTACATTAGGCTTGATTATAGCAATATCAATGGCGTCAATCATAACGTCAGTCTGGTCATCGTGCTTGTGGCTGTCGTCATCTTTGAATGATACGACCTCGGACACGAACTCATAGTTATGCTCATCACCATAAGGCAGCACGACCTTGCCAGCGGCATGGTGCGGCTGTGCGTCCATTGCACGGGTTAGCTTGTCGGTATTACGTTGCACTGCTGTAATTCGCAATGGTAACTTGTTCGACACTTCCTGAATCAAACCCGTTCCGCTCGACTTGTCTTCTACGTTAATCGAGCGCAGGTTGCCATTCTCCAAGCTATTTTTAGCCCAAGCTGCACGGCAAAAAGACTCAAACTGCTGCCTTAGCTCTGGCGCTTCCATCTTGCCGCGTAGGTAGCTTAAGCGATATATGCGACCATCATAGTAGCCCCACTCAGCAAACACCGTGTAGTCGTTTCGCGCCTTTGTTTTTTGTGCTGTATCGACTGTGATGAAACGGTACTCAAACTGCGGCAATGGCAATAGGCTTGAGTCTTGGGCGCACTCTTCTGGCGTTCCGTAGAAAGCAAAGTCACCCGACTTAAATATGCCACCCTCAAGCGATTCAGGTGATTGCATATACTGGCTTGAGAACGTGTAAGGGTGACTCTCTCTGAGAGCGATAAGGTCGCCAATATCCTCGTTACTAGGCCAGAACGACCAGTAGCCATCAATCTGCTCAGTGTGACAAACATCGTTTATGCAATACGTTCTGAACGGCTCAGGTAGCGAGTCGATATATTCTTGGTTAATCAGCGCTGGAATACTAATCTGCTCAAACTCTAAACCCATGCCACCGCGCATAAGGAATGCGGTTGAGTCATCTTCGTGTAGGCGCTGCTGAATAACCACTACTGGGGTAGGGTGGTCTTTTGACTTGTCTCCACGCCTTGAGCGTACAGTGTTAACCAGTAGGTCATGCACTTTCTTGCGCTTAGGCTCAGAGAACATAGAGTCTGGCTTATCAGGGTCATCAAGCGCAATCCAGCCTGAAAACTCAGGACCGATATAGCCACCACGGGAACCTGTTACCTGCCCTTGAGTGGATCGGCTGACGACCTCTGTCTTAGTCTTACCCTTATCATCAACTAACTGCCATTCATCGTCCTTGTTGATCCCGAACTCGTTAGGCCATAACTCGCTGAACTCTTGAGACTTAACCAAGTCACGCGCTCTACGGCTGTTACGCTTAGTCAGCGAGTCACTGTACGACAGGTTAAGGAAGCGTGACTTCTTTACTTTAAGTGTTGCCCACACTGGCGCATGAATTGACAGCATCTCGGTCTTACCGCTACCAGGGGTAACATTCAAAACCAAATTAGTTG
>CALJVD010000172.1 GCA_937974825.1 uncultured Oceanospirillaceae bacterium
TTTGAAATGGTTTCTTTACTACAAGCAATGGAAGGTTAACCCATGTCAAAAGCCACCCCCGCAGCCCGTCGTAAGGCTCGGCATTATGCGGTACAAGCACTGTACCAATGGCAAATGGCAGGAGCTGACTTAATTAGCATCGAAACAGAGTTTCGTACAGACAATGACATGAGCAAAGTCGACTTGGAATACTTCAACGACGTACTGCATGGTATTCCTCGCGAAAAGTCTAATATCGATGAAAAAGTAACGCCTCTTTTAGATCGTCGTCTTGATGAGATGACCCCGGTAGAGTTAGCCATCGTACGCCTTGGTGCTTACGAAATGATTTACCGTGTTGATGTTCCATACAAAGTGGTCATCAACGAAGCGATCGAGCTTACCAAAAAGTTTGGTGCAACCGATGGCCATAAGTTTATTAACGGAGTGTTAGATAAGCTGGCTCAACGTGAGCGCAAAGTCGAGATTCGCGGTCCCCGTTAAACAACAGTGGAGCTTAGGAAGATGAGCGCTCAATCAGCCAATGAATTTGCATTGATTAAGCAGTTTTTCAGCCAAGGCTTTCCACTGCACAAAAATACTGTGGTGGCTGTGGGTGACGACTGTTCTGTCGTTACCCCGCCTAAACAGCACGCCCTAGCACAAAGTATTGATACCTTTGTTGCCAACATACACTTTCCCGCTAACGCTCCAGCCGAACTGATTGCCGAGCGCTGCTTACGCTGTGCTACATCAGACTTAGCCGCGATGGGTGCTCTGCCCTACGGATTTCATTTAGGTTTAACACTGCCGAATGCCAATACCGATTGGTTGATTCAATTTAGCCAAGGACTTAGAAGTTGTGCACATGCAATGAATATCAGTTTACTCGGAGGCGACACGACAAAAGGCTCTGAGCTTGTCATTAGCATGGTGGTATTCGGTTGGGTTCCAGACGGTAAAGCGCTGCGCAGGGACGGTGCTCGAGTCGGGGACGATATTTGGGTATCCGATACCATTGGTCGAGCTGCGCTGGCCTTGCCTCAAGTGTTGAACCAGCCCGATGATACTTCTGGGTTTGCCCAACATTATTATTACCCACAGATTCAAATACCTTTGTCCATACAGCTACTCGATAAAGCCACCAGCTGCATGGATATCTCTGACGGCTTATTGCAAGATGCAGCCCATATTGCCAGAGCATCTCAGGTTAGCTTTGCTCTTGATGCCGATTGCATCCCAACAGCGGTCGATCAAGGCGATCCGCAATGGGTAACTTGCCTTACTGGCGGTGATGACTATCAACTATTATTCACGGCACCTGCCGAGCAACATAACGATATATTCAACCTAGGTGCTGACCACAGCGGCTTACGTTGCATTGGTAAAGTGATAGAAGCGAGTGCAGAGCCTGTAACTCTTCATAAAAACAACCAAAAAATACTGCTGCCGGAACATAAAGGCTTTTTACACTTCTAAGCCTCAATACCCTTAAGAGATTCCTATTATGAAAAACACACAATTTGCTCTTATCCTTACGCTTGTTAGTGCACTCTTTTTAGCCATGCCCGCTAGCGCCAAGGATCGCTATATTAACATCAGCGGCGAAGGGCAAGTAGAGGCCTGGCCCGACTATTTAACCATTCAAATTTTAGTCAGTGCTGAAGATAAAACCGCTAGCTTAGCAAAGCAGAAAGTCGACATTGCCATGAACTCTTTATTACAAATCACCGAAAGTTTGGTGATTGATGAAGATAGTATTGAAGCAGCTCGACTCACTAATCAGCCTGTATATGAATGGGTAAACAGCAAGCGCCACCTTCGCGGCGAAAAGGTGTCTCGTCATGTTGAAATCACTTTGCGTAACTTAGAAAGCCATACACCTTTATTGCACCAGTTGCTGCAGCAAGAGCACATTCATGTTCAACATACCCAAAGTGGCTTTGATGATCCTGCAGCCCTTAGCTTAAAAGCGACCAACCTTGCTTTACAGCAAGCGAAGCACAAGGCTGAAAGCATGACCAAAACTCTAGGCGTACGCTTAGGTAAAGTCATTAGCATTGATGAGCAAGTGCAACACTTCACGCCCTTAAGAGCCGAAGCACGTATGCTTAAAAGTGCTGACAGCGCAGAGATCGCACCTGCACCTATGTTACTGCAAAAACACACCATTAATGGCCGCGTACAAGTTCGGTTTCAGTTAAAATAATATGAAACCTTTGCACTTAACCCAAGGGATTTACCGCCATTACAAGGGCAAGGACTACCAAGTTCTTGGCCTTGTTCAGCATAGTGAAACTCAAGAGCACCTAGTGCTGTATAAAGCTCTCTATGGTGATTATTCTTTATGGGTAAGACCACTCTCTATGTTTACAGAAACGGTAACCACCGAACAGGGCACAGTGCCACGTTTTAAATTAACCTTACCGCTAGAAGAGCACAAAAGTGACGCCAGCCATTAACCTTGCCAAGAAATCAAATATTCAATACCAGGTACTTGAATACGAACATGACCCTAGCTGCCAATCTTATGGCGAAGAAGCCGCTCAAGCACTGGGCATGGATCCCTCTCAAGTATTCAAAACTTTATTGGTTGGGTTAACGGGCCATAAAAGTAATTTAGCAGTGGCTGTATTACCTGTGTCGCATCAATTGAATTTAAAGTCTATCGCTAAAGCACTAGGGGCTAAAAAAGCTGAAATGGCCGATCCTAAATTGGCCGAGAAAACAACAGGCTATGTCGTCGGTGGCATCAGCCCTTTGGGACAAAAGAAGCGTTTACCAACCATTATTGATAGCAGTGCCGAACACTACAGACAAATTGCTGTGAGCGCTGGTAAACGTGGCTTAGATATACAGCTTAGCCCTCAAGACTTGGCACAGTTAACCCAAGCAAATTTTGCGCATATAATCTCAGATTAACGCTTATTCCTTTACCCTTTGCTTTTGCTTGGGCAGAATAGCATCTTTGCTTTAATTAACTCTGATCATGCCGGCACTTCGTACTTACATTATTATTCTTCTAATGGGCTTTTTAAGCGCCTGTTCGCTGACGGCTACCCAGCCGGAACTAGAACAGCCTAAACAAGAAGAACACAAAACCCCTGAGACAACTCCTATCATCATAGAGCCAGTTAAGCCTGTGGCTTATGAAGAGGTGGTATCGCCTGGTGTGTTTATTGTGGAAGTACGCTCTGAGAGTAACAACCAACAGGGCATTAATGGTAACGATCTTTTGCTTATGCAACAGTTATGGCAAAAGCGTACTAATGAATTATGTCAGTATGGCTATCGTGGTGACTCAGCTATTATCACTGCCACACAAGCCCGTATTGAAGCACTGCATTGTGATGCAATAGACTGTGCTAGCGACATCTTGGTTTCGGGCATTGTTTGGTGTCACCAGCGTTATAGTCTCTAAGTTACTTTCCTGTTAAACCTTTAGGGTCTAATAAACCTTCTAATTCTTCTCTACTTAAGTCGGTATTCTCTAACGCTACTTCTATAATAGGTCGCTTCTCTGCATAGGCTTGCTTAGCAATAGCGGCCGCTTGTTTGTAGCCAATGATTGGATTGAGCGCGGTAACCAATATTGGATTGCGCGTTAATGCCTTGGTTAAGTTATCTTCTTGCACAGTGAACCCA
Organism: uncultured Oceanospirillaceae bacterium; assembly: GCA_937974825.1. Taxonomy (GTDB): domain Bacteria; phylum Pseudomonadota; class Gammaproteobacteria; order Pseudomonadales; family Oceanobacteraceae; genus Venatoribacter. The sequence goes on from CALJVD010000172.1 coordinate 3,625, forward strand.
GCAATAGCTTTGTCTGCCAGTAAACGACTGGCATTAGCAAGTAAGCTTAGGCTTTCACAAAGATTACGTGCCACTAACGGCAACATGACATTTAATTCAAAGTTACCCGATTGCCCAGCCACTGTTATAGCCGCATCGTTACCAATAACTTGTGCTGCCACCATGGCACTGGCTTCTGGAATGACTGGGTTCACTTTACCTGGCATTATGGACGAACCTGGCTGAAGGGCTGGCAGTTCGATTTCGCCTAATCCTGATAATGGCCCTGAATTCATCCAACGTAAGTCATTCGATATTTTCATAATGCTCACGGCCGTTGCTTTAAGTAACCCCGATAACGCCACTGCTGTATCTTGACTGGCAATTAATGCGAATTGATTGTCGGCTGGCTCGAAGGTTAACCCTGTTAAATGGGTAAGCTCCTTGCAAAATCTCTGTGAAAATTCTGCTAGAGCATTAACACCTGTGCCAATTGCGGTGCCTCCTTGTGCTACTTTCTGCACGCTCGGCTGAACGTTACGTAAATGATTAATATTCAATTCAAGCTGCGCCGCCCATGACATTAGGCTTTGATCCATACGAATAGGCATGGCATCCATCAAATGCGTACGCCCGGTTTTTACGTAGTCTGATAGCGCTGCAGCCTTCTGTTCAATGACAGTTTGTAAGTGGACTAGCGCAGGAATCAGCTCATTTTCCAGTAATAATGCTGCACTCAGATGAATAGCGGTCGGAATAGTATCGTTACTGCTTTGACTGCAATTAACATGATCATTTGCATTTACTTCGTAACCTAACTTTTTACTGGCAAGATTCGCTAATACTTCGTTAGCGTTCATGTTAGTACTTGTACCAGAGCCGGTTTGAAACACATCCACGGGGAAGTGTTGCATAAGATGTTCGTCTTTAAGAAGTGCATCGACGGAATGAATAATAGCCGTAGCGATATCTTCACTAATGGCATCTAAGGAAGCATTGGCAAGGGCAGCGGAGCGTTTAATCTTTAATAAAGCACGTATAAATATTAGAGGGAGGGGTTGATGGCTTATTGGAAAGTTATTGATGGCTCTTTGGGTTTGTGCACCATATAACGAGTTTATTGGTACGGCTAATTCACCCATACCATCCTGTTCAATTCTGAACTTGCTCATACGCCCACTCCCTAATAATGTGTCTTATTAGAGAGTAGCACCATTGGTATTAATGAGATAGAAAACCTTATAAGCTATTTAGGAAGGCACGATACACTTGTGCTGACTCATTAGGTACTTCCATCATAGGCATATGCCCAACATCTTCAAAGATATGTACTTGCACATTAGAAATTCCTGCTTTCCAAATGGGTACGGCACTAATATCTAACAAGCGATCTTTATCGCCCCACCACACCATTGAAGGTGCAATTAACATATCAAGTTGGTCTTGAACGTAATCGCTTTGTGAAAAGTCATTAAATATTTTTTCTAACTGATGACGACGACTGATATAGCCATTGCTAAGTGCCTCAAGCACTATATCCGGCGTAAAAGGACGCTTATGCATGGTCATAGCAAAGAAGGCGTCAAAATCTTGTCGGTTATTAATCAAGAAAGGGTTATCACCTTGCTCAATCATTTTGTATAAGTCACTTGGTTCAGGTGACATTACACCAGCCGCATCTACCATCACCGCCGATAAAGTTTTATCGGGGTAATCAATTGCCAGTCTAGCAGTTAAGAAACCGCCCATTGAGTTGCCAATAAAATGCGCTTGTTCAATACCTAGCTCATCAAGTAAAGCAACTACACGCTTCGCTTGTGCAGGCATGCTGTAACTCCACTCTTCTTTGAAAGGAGTATCACCATGCCCGGCTAAGTCAGGCACTACCAATTGATAATCATCAGTAAAGTATTTAGCAAAACGGTTCCAAATATTCTTGTTAGAACTGTATCCATGCAGCATCACAATAGTGGGTTTAGTGGGGTTGTCATTGATATAGTAAGCGATATTCATCTCACCAATATCCGCTGTCTTAGCTTCTAACCCTGCAACGCTGGATTCTATAGCCATGCTTTTATCATAAATTACCTGCCCTACTTCACCGTAATTACTCAGTAATCCACCGAATAAAAACATGGCCAACAAGGGAAGGGTTAATGCGAGTGTTTTCTTCATAGAAATGCCTAGATTATTATTGTGTTAAGTTGTAGTTATACCTTTAATGGGTGGTGTATTAACAGGTTAAATCAGGCAAAATAAAATCAACAATCAATGTACATTGGAGTCCTTAATGAGAAACTGGCTACTGCTAATTGCTGCAGTTACGACCCTAACTGCTTGCTCAACTACACCTACGGGACGTTCACAGCTAATGATCGTATCCCCTGAATCTGCAATCGTTGAGTCTGAAAAAGCTTATATGAGCACAATGAATGAGTTGGATACGAATAAGCAACTAGTCACGGACCCAGCATGGGTAAATAGAATTCGCACCATTACTGGTCGCTTAATCAATGAAGCGGTGGTTCAACACCCACAAAGCAAAGATTGGAAATGGAGTGTGGCAATTATTGATGACCCAAACACCCTAAACGCATGGTGCATGGCCGGTGGTCGTATGGCGATATACAGCGGTATCGTTTTGCAACTTGACCTAACCGATGACGAAATCGCCCAAATTATGGGGCACGAAATTGCCCATGCCCTTGCTAACCACACTGCAGAACGCATGTCGCGTGCCACTATTATGAATGCCGGGTTAGCCGTCACTTCACAAGTAGTAGAAGGCAACCAAATGGCATTAGGCGGTGCTGCCATGGCAGCTAAACTGGCACTAGAACTTCCAAATAGCCGCACTGCAGAGTCCGAAGCAGATCGAATAGGCATTGAGCTAGCCGCACGTGCTGGTTACGCTCCTGAAGCGGCTGTAAGCTTATGGAAGAAAATGGAAAGTGCAGGTGGCGGTGGCACACCAGCATTCTTAAGCACTCACCCTTCTCCAAGTAACCGTGCAAGTGAGCTTGCTAAGTTAGGCCCAGAAATGCGTGCATTAAACCCCACCTTAAAAAAAGCGAATGTACACGCTGTTAAAATTGTAACGTCCAGTAATGAGATATAAGCGCAGTTAATAGCTCGTTATTAAAGACAAGCCCTGTGGGATTCAACCCATGGGGCTTTTTTTCTGGCAAAGAAATACAAGTAGGGTATTCATTCGAACCGAAACCGGCATTCACCCCGTCCTAGGGATCGATGCGGCATTTGAGCCTACAGGCCGGTTTTCGTTCCATACGAAACCGGCATTCACCCCGTCCTGGG
>CALJVD010000173.1 GCA_937974825.1 uncultured Oceanospirillaceae bacterium
TTGGCATCAATGGCAACCACAATGCATTGCGCACCAAATTTGTCGGAGGCAGCTTTTACAAAGTCAGGGTTAAATACGGCGGCAGAGTTGATGGATACTTTGTCGGCGCCAGCATTTAGCATGCGACGCACGTCGGCAATTTCGCGAATGCCACCACCGACAGTGAGGGGAATAAAGATATTTTCAGCAATGGCTTCAACCATATTGACGGTGGTGCCGCGGTCTTCATGACTGGCGGTAATGTCTAAGAAGGTCAGTTCATCTGCGCCTTGGTCGTTATAGCGCTTAGCAATTTCTACTGGGTCACCGGCGTCACGAATGCCGACAAAGTTAACGCCTTTGACCACTCGGCCTTGGTCAACGTCTAAACAGGGGATAATGCGTTTTGCTAATGGCATGACTAGGCTCCTTCACCATTCCAAGCTAAAAAGTTTTTTAACAACTGCAAGCCTGCCGAATGGCTTTTTTCAGGGTGAAATTGCACAGCAAAGATATTGTCTTGGCTTAAGGCGACATCAAACTCAAGGCCATATTGGCAGCTGCCATACACTTGCGAGCGGTTTTTTGCCTGAACATAATAAGAGTGAACAAAGTAAAAGCGGCTGTTGTTGTCAATGCCTTGCCAAAGCGGGTGGGCGATTTGTGTCACGTTATTCCAGCCCATGTGCGGTACTTTTAATCGTTCACCGTTTTCTTCCAGGTCATGACCAAAAAACTTTACCTGCCCTTCGAACAAGCCTAAACAATCGACACCGCCACTTTCTTCGCTATGCTCGAGCATGGCTTGCTGGCCGACACAGATGCCTAATAAAGGCTTGGTTTTGGCGACTTCACGCACTACTTGGTCGATGCCAAGACGCAAAATCTCACCCATGCAATCACCCATCGCACCCACACCGGGCAGCACTATATGGTCGGCCTTTAAGATTTCAGCAGGATCACTACTAATAACGATATCGGTGGTATCAGCAACGGCGGCAAGCGCACCGCGTACCGAGTGTAAATTGCCCATACCGTAGTCGATAATTGCACATGTTTTAGATGTCATTAAAGGGTGCCTGTGGTCGATGCGTTGTAAGCTGTTTTATGTGCCATGCTCTGTCTAATTTCTTAGT
>CALJVD010000174.1 GCA_937974825.1 uncultured Oceanospirillaceae bacterium
CGGCCTAAAGACCGACCTACATTGTGATGGATGCTAAAGACCGACCTACATTTTTAGATGACAAGTAAAGCAATTACTCTTCACCCATCACTCACAACCCCTCACTAAACAACCCCCATTAAAAACTCAACCAAATCCTGCCACACTTCTTCTTTATTAGTTTCATTCAAAATTTCATGTCGCGCATTCGGGTAAATCTTTAACTGCACGTTATTATTTCCAGCCTTAACTAAAGCTCGTTCCAATAAAACCAACCCTTTACCCATTTGTCCCACAGGGTCTTTATCCCCACCTAAAATATAAATAGGCAGTTCTTTATTTAATGCGTCAATGCCAGCCTGACTGGTCACGTAGGTGAGTCCACCCATAAAGTCATGCCAAAACTGAGTGGTGCATAAAAAACCACAGTACGGGTCGGCGATATAGGCGTTTAATACCTCTATATCACGGCACAGCCAGTCAAACTCCGTTTGGTTGGGTTTAAAGGCGCGGTTAAAGCTTCCGAACGACATAAAATCCATAATGGCTGAAGCATGCTGTTTGCCTTGCAATAGGCTTAATACTTTAGAAAGCCCGCGCGCAGCATAAAAGAGGGCAGGGTGCTGTTGATTAGAGCCTGCTAATAATAAGCCAGCGAGTTTGTTTGGGTGTTGTGCGCTCCAAGCACGGGCAATAAAAGACCCCATAGAATGCCCAAGTATAAATAGTGGTACGTCTTGCTTGCCGACTTGCTGGGCGCTGGTAACGTCATCTAGCACCAGTTGCCAGCCGTTATGGTCGGCAAAGTGCCCTTGGGGTTGGGTAGTGCTAATACGGTCGCCATGCCCTCGATGGTTATGAGCAATTACCTCTATATGGTGTTGGTTTAACATTTGGGCAAATGCATCGTAACGGTCACAATGTTCTGCCATGCCGTGTAAAATTTGCACTCGAACTTTTGGGGAGTCGCACGGCCAATATCGAACATTGAACACTTGTTGATCAATACTGGTGACTGTCTGGAGTTGTTTCATTTTATTTTTTCCTTTTAAAGGCACTAAAATAGCATATCCCTTTTGCCGATTGGCAATAAAACGAGTAAACTGCTGCTACTTTTTGACATAAAATTTACTCATTCTTGATGCCAAGATAATAAAATCACGAATCAAGATGTTTTAGGAGACGGTAATGAACGAAGAATTTTTCCGTGAGCGCTATCCAGAAGGTTTTCAAGCGACCATTAATCCAGATGAATATCAGTCATTAGTTGAAATCTTTGACAGCTTTGTACAGCGCTATGCTGGCAACCCTGCGTTTACTTGCTTAGGTCAAACGTTAACCTATGCCGAGTTAAACGCTAAGAGTGCTGCGTTTGCGGCATACTTGCAAAACGAAACTAGCCTACAGCCTGGTGACCGCATTGCCGTTCAATTACCAAACATCCTTCAGTATCCTATTGTTGTCTTTGGTGCATTACGTGCTGGTATCGTTGTGGTTAACACTAACCCGCTGTACACAGAACGTGAAATGGAACACCAGTTTAACGACTCAGGCGCTAAAGCCATTGTTGTTCTGGCTAACATGGCAGATAAAGCTGAAAAAGTGGTACCAAACACTGGCATTAAGCATGTGATTGTTACGCAAGTAGGTGACATGCACGGTGCGGTTAAACGTACGCTTATTAACAGCGTGTTGAAGTACGTTAAAAAAGAAGTGCCTGCCTTTAATATTCCAGGTGCGGTTAACCTGCGTGATGCACTTAAAAAAGGCGAAGGTCAAACCTTTAAAGCTGTTAGCGTACAGTCTGACGACATTGCTGTGCTTCAGTACACCGGTGGTACGACTGGGGTTGCCAAAGGCGCAATGCTAACGCACCGTAACTTAATTTCTAACATGCTACAGTGTCGTGCATTGTTTGAAATGATTTTAGAAGAAGGTAACGAAAGCGTTATTGCTCCGCTGCCTCTGTATCATATTTATGCCTTTACCGTTCACTGCATGGTAATGCTAGAAACCGGTAACCACTCTGTGTTAATTCCAAACCCACGTGATATTCCTGGTTTTATCAAAGTACTACAAAAAACCAAGTTCAGTGGTTTTGTTGGCTTAAACACCTTGTTCGTTGCTTTATGTCAGCAAGAAGCGTTCCGTGCAATCGACTTCAGCGGTTTAAAACTAACGATTTCTGGTGGTATGGCGCTCACTAAAGCAGCAGCAGACCAATGGAAAAACGTAACAGGCAGTGAAATTGCCGAAGGTTACGGTATGACAGAGACCTCACCAGTTGTGTCATTTAACCCACCGGGTCATGTGAAGCTAGGTACCATCGGTATGCCAGTTTCAAGTACTATCTGTAAGGTAGTAGACGAAGACGGCAACGACCTGCCTATTGGTGAAGCGGGTGAGCTATGCGTTAAAGGTCCGCAGGTAATGAAAGGTTACTGGCAGCGTCCTGAAGCCACTGCAGAAACCATTGATGCAGACGGCTGGTTAAAAACAGGTGACATGGCTGTGATTAACGAAGACGGCTACATAAAAATTGTTGACCGTAAGAAAGACATGATCATCGTCTCTGGCTTTAACGTATACCCGAACGAAGTAGAAGACGTGATTGCGTCTCACCCAGACATCGTTGAAGTTGCCGCGATTGGTGTACCAGACGCTAAGTCCTCTGAAATTGTTAAAGTGTTTGTTACCACCACTAACAAGCAACTAACAGAAGCAGACGTTAAAGCCTTTGCTCGTGAAAACCTAACGGCTTATAAAGTACCGCGTTTTGTTGAGTTCCGTGACGAACTACCAAAAACAAACGTTGGTAAGATTTTACGTCGTGAGTTGCGTGACGAAGAAATAGCAAAACAAAGCTAATGTGGCCAATGTAGGTCGCGGCTTTAGCCCGACATGGCATCGTAAGATGCCCATTAAAGCGTTGCATTTGTCGCCCTAAAGGGACGACCTACAATAGATAAGCGCGGTGCTTATGCTAGTTGCGGCACTCGCCCAATGTAGGTCGCGGCTTTAGCCCGACATGGCATCGTAAGATGCCCATTAAAGCGTTGCATTTGTCGCCCTAAAGAAGACGATCTACAGAGTAAAAAAACGACCCGCTTAGGGTCTATTTAAAAACGCCCCTTTACTGGGGCGCTTTTGTTTTGTTCAATTCCTATTTATTGGCTATTTGAGGCTGATCTTGACCAAACAAACTCCTACTCAACACTCCCTGTATCAAGCCATTGAGCATTGTCTTTTGAAAGACAAGTACCCACTGCGCCGCACGGTTCAGCAGTGGCAATCTATGCCTGCAGGTGAGAAAAAGGATGCTTTGTTAGCCAAGATTATTAAACGCATCGACCGTAGCCAAGCGTTCTGTCAGCAGCGCAACCAGCCTGTTACCTTGAGCTACTCAGAAGACTTACCGGTTAGCGAAAAACGCAACGATATTCTGAGTGCTATTAAAAACAACCAAGTGGTGGTCGTGGCCGGTGCGACGGGCTCGGGTAAAACCACTCAGCTGCCCAAAATCTGCTTAGAAGCTGGCTTCGGCGTGAAAGGTTTAATTGGTCATACGCAACCCAGAAGGCTGGCGGCTCGAGCAGTGGCGCAACGTATTGCCGAAGAGCTTAATAGCCCACTAGGAGACCTTGTTGGCTATCAGGTGCGCTTTACCGACCAAAGCAGTGAGCAAAGCCGTATTAAGGTCATGACCGACGGTATTTTGTTGGCGCAAACGCAGCACGACAAATTCTTAAACGAATACGACTGCATTATTATTGATGAAGCACACGAACGCAGTTTAAATATCGATTTCTTACTCGGTTACTTAAAACAGCTACTGGCAAAACGTAAAGATTTAAAGGTGATTATTACGTCGGCAACCATCGATGTAGAGCGCTTCTCGCAGCACTTTAATAATGCACCGGTAATTGAGGTGTCAGGGCGTACCTATCCGGTCGAAGTGCGCTACCGGCCTTTATTAAGTGACGCAGAAGATGAAGACGATTTAACTCAGTTCGAAGGCATTAGCCAAGCCTTAGCCGAGCTGCGTGAAGAAGACCGACAACAGAAACAAATAGGCGATGTGTTGGTGTTTTTGTCGGGCGAACGTGAAATTCGCGAATGCGCCGATTTTCTACGAAAAGAAAACTTACCCAGCACGCAAATACTTCCCCTTTATGCCCGCTTGGGCGCGTCAGAACAGCAGAAAATATTCCACCCGCAAGGGGGGCGCCGAGTTATTTTAGCCACCAACGTTGCTGAAACCTCATTAACCGTGCCTGGCATTCGCTATGTGGTAGATGCTGGTACAGCGCGTATCAGTCGCTACAGTTACCGCAGTAAGGTACAGCGCTTGCCGATTGAGGCTATTTCACAAGCCAGTGCCAATCAGCGAGCAGGGCGTTGTGGTCGAACCGCTCCGGGCGTGTGTATTCGTTTGTATTCAGAAGAAGACTTTTTAAATCGCCCCGAGTTTACCGAACCCGAAATTCAACGTACAAACTTAGCCTCGGTAATTTTGCAGTTGTTGCATCTGCGTTTAGGTAAGCTGCAAGACTTTCCATTTATTGATGTCCCCGACGACCGCTTCGTTAAAGATGGCCTAACGCTGTTGCAAGAGCTAGACGCAGTGAACGATAAAGGCGAGCTGTTGCCACGCGGTAAGCAAATGGCAAGCTTACCGGTAGACCCGCGTATTGGTCGCATCTTATTAGAAGCCAGCCAGCGTGGCGCGTTAAAAGAAGTGCTTATTATTGCGGCGGTGCTCAGTGGGCAAGATCCGCATGAACGTCCGGCTGAAAAGCAGCAAGCCGCGGCTGAAAAACATCGTTTATGGCGTAATGAAGAGTCAGACTTTCTAACCTTCGTAAACTTATGGGAATTGGCCGAAGAGCAACGACAAGACCTAGGAAGTTCGCAGTATCGAAAATGGTGTACTAAGCACTTTTTGTCATTTATGCGCTTGCGTGAATGGCGCGAAACGCATCGCCAACTGCTGTTGCTTTGTAAGGGCATTGGATTAGCGCTTAATAAAGAACCCAGCTCGTACGAGGCGGTTCATAAATCATTATTGTCGGGCATGTTAAGCCAAGTCGGTTTTAAGATTGAAGGTCAAGAATACCTAGGGGCACGTAACCGTAAGTTCTTAATATATCCGGGGTCGGGCTTAGCAAAGAAAAGACCGAAATGGATTATGGCCGCCGAGTTGGTTGAAACCAGCAAGCTGTTTGCCCGAACGGTGGCGCTAATCCAACCTGAATGGTTAGAAGAGTTGGGTAAACCCTTATTGAAGTATCAGTATTTTGAACCGCACTGGGAAAAGCAACGTGGTCAGGTAGTGACTTACGAACAAAGCAGTTTGTATGGTTTAGTAGTTAACCCAAGAAAACGGGTTAACTTTGCCAATATAGAGCCAGAAACCGCCCGTACCATTTTTATTCAAGAAGCCTTAGTGGCACAGCAATTTAACAGCAAGGTTGGCTTTTACCAGCACAACATTAAGCTGCTGGAAGAAGTTACCGAATACGAAGAAAAAAGCCGCCGCCGTGATTTAGTAATAGACGACAACTGGCAAGCCAACTTTTACGATCAACACCTTCCTAAGCAGTTTATTAGCCAAAGACACCTAGAAAGTTGGTACAAAAAAGCGACAGCTAAGCAAAAGCAAGCGTTAGAGTTTACTCGTGAACAGCTACTCAGTGACGAAGCCGCCGGTATTGGCGTAGGAGACTTTCCAACCGAGCTTGAGTGGCAGGGCATGGCGTTTCCTTTGTCTTATACCTTTGCCCCAAATGCCATTGATGATGGTGTTAGTTTGACGGTTCCTGTTGCTATGTTATCGCAGGTGCCTGAGGCTCAAATTGAGTGGTTGGTGCCGGGCTTTATACAAGACAAAGTAGAAGCCATTCTAAGAGGCCTACCAAAGGCAGTGCGTAAACAGTTTGTACCAGTACCTAATACCGCTAAAGAGTTTTTAAGGCAGTCTAACCCTAACAAGAGCGGGCTTTATACTCAGTTACTCGCCTTTATAAATAATAAGGTGCATCCACCGATTGAGCTGACTGATTTATACGCTATAGAGTTAACGCCGCACTTTTTAATGAACATTAAAGTGCTGCAAGACGGTGAAGAAATTGCACAAAGTCGTAATTTATCGGCACTTAAAGAAAAGTGGGGCGCAGAAGGGCAAGAGCAGGTGATGGCGTTAACCCACCAAGAGTTTCAACGAGCGGATATTTCCAGTTGGGATTTTGGTGACTTACCCGACTCTATTCAAACCACCAGTGAAGGTTTACCAATCAAAGCCTACCCTTGCTTAAAGGTCAGTAATAAGCAAATAGAGCTAACCGTTGAAGCTAAGCAAGAAAGTGCTCAACAAAGCCATAGAGAAGGCTTGTTATGGCTAATGCGTAAAGCCTTGCCAGAACAAGAGCGTATGTTAAAAAGCATTATCCAAAAAGCGCTGGCAAACTACTGGCTGCTTGCCAGAGGGTTAGCAAATCAAAACGACATAACAGACGACTTAATCGCGGCAATATTTACCCATGTGCTGTTGCCGTTAGATGAGCCTTTGCCACGCTTAGAGTCTGACTATAATAACCGGCTTGAAAGACGGTCAGAACTTGTTGCTTTTGGAGAAACACTTATCCAAGAATATATTCAATGGCTAAAGATTCGCCATGATATATTAAAACAGCTTAAAGGATCGGTTAGCATTGACAGAGCAATGGCATGCTCCGATGCTAAGGCACATTTAGAGCGTTTGTTTAAACAAGACTTTATGCAAACAATACCTTGGCAGCAGCTTAAGCAGTATGCTCGTTATCTAAAAGCGATTGCCTATCGGTTAGATAAGCTGCAAGGTAACCTCGCTCGAGATCGCCAAAGTATGATTGAGTTTGATTCCCTTTGGCAGCCATATCAGGCTAAGCTAGAACAACCTGGTATGGCTAATAACGCCGACTTAGTGGAGTTTGGCTATTTACTTGAAGAGTGGCGGGTAGGGTTGTTTGCGCAACCCTTAGGCACTAATGAACCCGTGTCATTAAAACGATTGCAAAAGCGTTGGCGAGAAATAAGCTCGACCTAATCATTAGCCCATAGGTATCTTTAAAGCGGCCTATACAGATGAATTTTTTATTATGCGATTGATAACCCTTTTAATGGTTCTAGTGGCGCTTCCGACACTGGCCGATGAAAAAAATCCCGACCCATGGGAAGGCTTTAACCGCTCGATGTTTAAGTTTAACCAAAAGGCCGATGATTATGTGTTGCGCCCAACGGCAACCGGTTATAACAAAGTTGTGCCTAAGCCGGGTCGTACAGCAATTTCGAATATGTTTTCAAACGTGGGTGAAGTAAAAACCATTGTAAACGATGTGGCCCAGCTTAAGCTGTTGCAAGCAGGCGCCGACTTAACCCGTTTTGTAATTAATACCACGGTTGGCTTTTTCGGAGTGTTCGACGTAGCGACTAAAATAGGTTTACAGCAGCATCAAGAAGATTTTGGGCAAACATTAGGCTATTGGGGTGTACCTTCGGGGCCTTATTTAATGTTGCCTTTTTTAGGGCCATCAAACGTACGAGATGCGACCGGTGTAGGCATAGAGTATACGGCTAATATAAGTTACGGGAATTTAGGGCGTAACGATGCCGAAGATGCATCATTAGCAGTACTCTATGGAGTATCTAAACGTGCCGAGCTGTTAGAGCTTGATGTAGAAGGCTTAGTGAAAGGCGATCCATACGTTTTTATTCGTAGCTTTTATATGCAGCGTCGAGAATTCTTAATCAATGACGGCCAAACACAAGCGGATTTCGGTGATGACGATTGGGATGATTTTGATGATGACTGGGATGAAGATTGGGATGAATAATAACCCTTTGCATCATTAAAATACTCAATTTAGTCACTTAAAATTAAAAAAACACATTTAGTAGTTGGACAGACATGTAATTTTATGTAACATGCCTGTTCGTATTTACACAAAAATAACAATAAAGTGTGGAGGGGCCTAAGGCCATCGCCCGTGTTAATAATACTCCTAGGTTCAATTATTGCCTTCACTATGGTGAAAGACGTCGCAATTATTACCGATCGTCAGCCAGGTGATACTGCGTTTCGTCATGCTGTTGGCGAGGCGTATCAGTACGATACGGTCGTTAATGTTGAGCCTTTAGCAGTGCAAAAAAACCGTAACGTTGTTCGTCAGCAGTATGACTACTCTTGTGGTTCTGCGGCGTTGACAACCATTCTCGACTTTTACCTAGGCCGTAACTTCCAAGAGCGTCAGGTGATGGAAGGTTTGTTACATTTCGGTGAAACAGAACGTATTGTTGAGCGTCGCGGTTTCTCATTGTTAGACATGAAGCGCTTAGTAACCGCACTGGGTCACCCATCCGGTGGCTTTAAAGCACAAGAAAAAGACTTATATAATCTTGACCACCCAGCAATTGCACCGATCGAATACGCTGGTTTTAAACACTTTGTCGTTATTCGTGCTGTTCATAATGGCCGTGTTTATATTGCCGACCCAGCCTTGGGTAATATCACTTTTACCATGAGCCGTTTCTTAGAAGTATGGGACAATAACGTACTCTTTATTGTGTTCCCGAACGGTCACAAACCTGCTAACGCATTAGAGCTGCGCGAAGAAGATATGCGCTTTGTAGCAGACTATATTATTGCTGAAAACAGTTTTAAAGAATTTCCACATTGGCAGATACGCACTGAACATGACGTAACAAACCAAATTGCTCAGCTGCAAAATAACTATCAATCCAGTCTTGTGCCTAAGCTTGATTCTGATGGTAAACATATGACCAATGAGAAAGGTGTTTACCTGTATGAATTGAGTGAAAAAGATGCCGCAGATGGATTGAAACAGGAAGACTTTAACGCCATCGACTTTAGAAAGTTTGGTGACGACGCACCGACACAAATTGAAAAAACGTTACGCTTTAAGCGTAAGTAAAAACGAATAATAACGAATATAATAATAAGGGATACGTTTCTCATGTTACTACGAGCCTCAATATTAGCATTACCCTGCTTGTTGCTAGCTTTGCCCTCGGTACAAGCAGAGGAAGAAGATAAATCACAGGCGCGTGATGCACTGACTAAACAAGAAAGTGATGCTGATACAGAGCGTGCACTAGAAGAAGTATTCCAAGCCGCAGAGAAAAACTATTCGTTGCTGCCTAAAGGTGATGCTGCCTTAAACTATAACTTTGATTACACCTATTATGGTGATCAGCGTATAGACTTAGTGATTCAGCAACGCACCGACGCAGAAGGCGCACCCACAGGTGGTTCGGATATTATTAATGCGAACGTTACGCCATCCGCCAGTCACACATTCACTAACGCCTTTACCTTAGATTACGGCATTAAAAACAACTTAACGTTAAGCGGTCGTTTACCTCTGATTGCCAAATATGAGTCGGATACCGATATTACCTCTTATGGTTTAGGTGATGTGAGTGGTTCGTTACGCTGGCAGCCCTTTGAGTATGTGCCAGGTAAACTGAGCCAAACTTATTTTGCTAACGTCAGCTTAAAAACCGGTGACAGCCCATACGAAATTGATTTAAATCGTCATTTGTCGACCGGTTCAGGGTATTACAGTTTAAGTGCCGGTGGCAGTTACTCTAAAGTAATTGACCCTGTGGTTCTGTTTGGTTCAGTGAGCCTAGCGTATAACTTTAAGCAGTCGGGCTTAAACCAAATTCGCGGAGGTAGTATTCTTCGTTCTGTTGATCCTGGTAATGCGTTGTCGTTTGCGATGGGGTTTGCTTACTCGCTGTCTTATGATGTGTCTTTAAGTATGTCTTTCCAAGGCTCCTATAACGATGAGACGAAGTTTAACTTGCAAACGAATAACGGTATGGGGAGTTCGATTGCGGGTAGCCAAATGAGTGGCATTATCAATATGGCATTGGGTATTCGTGTATCACCTAAGACCATTGCTAACGTTAACGTTGGCTTCGGTTTAACAGAATTGTCACCAGATATTATTTTAGGCTTGTCATTACCAATTGATATTGAAGGCGTTAAACCTTCGGGCAGAAACTAATAAGTAGGCCATGTTCTTTTGACAAACAACAAGAATAGGGTAGTGGCAGACGTTATGAGAATTCTCTCTTTTTTAATTTTATTGATACCAGGGTTAGCGTTTGGTCAGCTATCGCAAAACCTGTTTATCGATACTAAAGCCATGTCTTTAGGTAATGCGGTAACCGCAGACCCTGTTGGTTTAATGAGTATTCACTTTAACCCAGCAGGCTTGACGAAATTAGA
>CALJVD010000175.1 GCA_937974825.1 uncultured Oceanospirillaceae bacterium
TATATGGTGGTAATCGAGCGGCTGGAAAGCTGGCTGAGAGACGTTATTGGTAACAAGCACGTCATTCAGTGGGGGGAGTGGTACGCGTTCAGTGAGGATACTAAGTCCTCCTTTGCTGCTATCACCCAAGTGGGTGGTCGTACTCGTGCTGACGATCTGCGCTGGCCGCATTTTATGGTAACGATTGTCTCTAGCGCCCCAAGTGCATCAGTTAGCATAAAGCAGGCGCAAACAGATATAATTAGCAAGATGGACGGCATCATGAAAAAAGCGCAAAGCCTGCCCGATACGTGCTTGATGCTGAAAGTAAACCCAGTTGGCGAAGTGGTAGGACCGATGCTGACGCAATCAAATCGAATTGTCGCAACCGTGACGCTCGAAGTAATCACAACACAATAAAGGTATTGGCTATGGCTAAAAACTGTAAGCAAAACAAATTCACAGGTCAGGAAGTCGTTATCAACGTCAACCGTGATACCTGTGGCGATATTGAAGACCCGACAACTCTTGTCTACTCACCGCTTGGTGGTCTGACAACCAAGGCGCTTTCAATGTCGCAAGACTTGATTGACGTGACTGATGACACTACAGCGGGTTTTTTCCGCGAACAAATCGGATCTTACAAGGAGTTCAGTTTAAGCGGTGACGGCTTTGCGGTGCGTAAGGACGGCTCGATGTCTCAGGTTCAGAGCTTGCTTGCTGAGTACGTGACCGTTAAGGACACTACGGCATGGTTTGAGATCATCTTCCCTGGCATCACGTTCTATGCGTACATGATCGTTAACGATATGAGCTTGGACGCGCCGAACGATGACGCTGTTACATTCACTTTCGAGGCTGCTGCGACTGCCTCCGAGAGCGGTGTAGTGGTTGTTGTTGCAGAAGAGGAAGTAACCCCGTAATGATCATCACACAAGTAGGCATGGCCGCAATTGATTATGACGGCGAGCGGTATACGTTGAATCCTAGCTTGGCTGCAATGGCTAAGCTGCGCGACCATGCCTCGCTTGTTGATTCGTTGATGGGCAGCGGTAAAATTGACACTGAGCGCATGGAAGCTGCTCACACTATTTTAATGGCTTGCTGCGATAAAGACCTGTACCCGCTTCTAGTGGGCGTAGTAGAGAGTAAACCGCGAGTCCGTAGTGGTGTAGTGGTCGGCTATCAAAACAAGCGCCACGAGCCTCCTGTAAGCCCTGTACACGCTATTTGCATAGCATCGCAGATGGTTAGGCATGGGATCTTTGGTGTTCAGCCTGATCGCCCAGACACTAAACCGACAGAGGATGCCGACTACACTCCTGTATTCAAGCCTGAAAAGATGGCCGCAATGGCACAGGCGCATTTAGGCGTATCACAGCGGGAAGCGTGGAGCATGACGATGACTAGCATCTTGCTTGCGATGAATGAGAAATACCCTCCGCCACCTGAAGCGGTAGCAAGACAGCGACTTGTTGACAACTACGACAACCTAATCAAACGCCGCGAGCAACACGAGGCACGAAAAGCAGCGAGGCGCAAACAAAAATGAATGTTGGTGAAATCGAATACACGGTAGCGATTGAGACCGAAGAGTCAATCAAGGCGGCTGATAAGTCTGTTAAGTCGCTTGATAAGATTGAAAAGAATATGAAGTCGGCTGAGAAGTCGTCCAATAAATTCAATCGAAGCTTAAACCCGATCGCTGCAAGCATTCGCAAGGCTTTTGGTCGTGATAGCTCAGATAGCGTTGCAAGGGTTAAAAACGAGTTTAGCGGCTTAGTCAGTATTATGGGGCGCGTTGCCGCTGCAGCTGGGATCGTTATGTCTGCCAGCGCGTTTGGCGGCATGATTAAGAAGAATATCGATCTAGCCCACTCAACGCTTGATGTCGCTGAGAAGCTCGGTACGACTACCGAGGCGCTTTCAAAGCTACGTTACGCAGCAAGCCAAACAGCAGG
>CALJVD010000176.1 GCA_937974825.1 uncultured Oceanospirillaceae bacterium
TTAACATCATTACGAAACGCGGAAGCACTAAGCCAATTGAAGGCAGCATTACTGCCACCGCTTTTTCGGCCACCAGTGGCTACAGCACCTTAGCTAACCTAATGGGCGCAGGTCGTAGCGCCGTGTTGTCTACCACCTTTAAGTTCTAAGTAACCACTAAGAAAATCCTCTTGTTTGGCTGTGCCAGCAAGAGGATTCATTTGACGACATGAGCTGCAATGCTCTATTGTTCGCACCAATTATTGATTTATATAAATAGGGTTTTGTATGTCTAGAAGTTTTGAAGCGCAGGGTATTATTCACAGTATCGACCAAACTCGTGAATACGGACAAAATGGCTTCACCAAACGTGAATTTGTTATCAAGCTAACAGGTGATGGCGAGAAAGAAGAATATCCAAACTATGTCGCTATGGAATTCTTAAAAGACAAATGTGCGTTGTTAGACACCTATAATATAGGCGATGAAGTAAAAGTAACCTTTAACCTGTCGGGTCGTCTATGGACACCACCAGGTAAACCAGAAAAATGCTTCACCAGCTTACAAGCATGGCGCATTGAAAGTGCCAGCGGCAGTGATGATGGTTTCGCACAGCCTATGCCAAACTATGAAGAATCTAGTTTTGGCAGCAGCGGTAGTTCGTTCGACGACGACGTACCCTTTTAATAAACATCAAAGCGCGCATTAAATCATGTGCGCGCTTGAGTATTAGGAAGGCGTTTAAGCCTTCTTAATTATTCTGCATTACATAACAGCATTGCTTCTTGTGACGTGCTGCTTAGCTCTCCGGTACAGGTAGGTTCAATTGGATTCGTCTGTTCTTCAAGCTCTTTTTCTTTCTCAGCTTCTTTTTCGATCACTTCTTCTTGTACCGCTTTCGGTGCTTTTTCTACGCCCACATGGTGAGTAGCAAACCCCGTTTGTACCACTTGGTTATAGGCAATACCCAGTACTCGCCCATTGAATGGGGCAAGTATGGTGCTGCCAGTATTGCTGATGGGGTCAATTACAGAGCCTAACTCTTGTCCTTCACGTACTTTATCGCCTAGCTTTACTTTCGACATCAAGATGCCGCCCTGATTAGCCCGAACCCAACTGGATTGATAAAACACCGGTTGTGGGGCGCTCCAAAAGCGTTTGCTCTTTTGCATGCCTAAGTTTTCTAGCAAGGTTTCAATCGACTGCACGCCTGCATCTACTGCACTTTCATCTAGCTGGTTAGGGCCACCGGCTTCCATAGTAACGGCAGGAATGCCTATGTCGTTAGCGGCACGACGTAATGTGCCTTTTGCACCCACGCCATGCAAGACGGTAATGCCACCAAAGTGGCGGCTGAAGTCAAAAATCTGTTCGTCTTTTAGGTTGCCGCGAATTTGTGGCAAGTTGCTGCGTTGTAACGAGCCTGTGTGCAGATCTACTAAAAATTCACAGTGGCGAATAACATCATTAAATAATGAATAGCCAATGCGGTCGGCGGCACTGCCATTGGCGCTGCCAGGGAAGTGGCGGTTAAGGTCACGACGGTCAGCTAAATAACGGCTTCCACGGCGAAAACCGTCGAGGTTAACGATAGGAATACCAATGACAGTACCGTTCATAGTAGTAGGGTCTAGCTGATACATTAAGCGGCGTATCATTTCGATGCCATTAAGCTCATCACCATGAATAGCCGCTGTTAGGCACAGTCTTGGACCGGCTTCTTTACCGTGAACCACTAATACCGGTACGGGGGTTTCAATACTTTGGAATGACTGAACGGGTTTCCAATACAAGGTATCAAAATCGCCCACCGGTACTTGTGAACCTAAAAGCGCTAAGTCACCACGCACTTCTTCTTTGGGCTCGA
>CALJVD010000177.1 GCA_937974825.1 uncultured Oceanospirillaceae bacterium
AAGCCGCCTCCACCGAAGCCGCCTCCGCCAAAACCACCGCCCGCTTGTCCATCGACACCGGCGTGACCAAATTGGTCATAGGCTTGACGCTTTTGTTCGTCGCCTAATACTTCATAGGCTTCTGTCGCTTCTTTAAACTTTTCTTCTGCGTCTTTATCGTCTGGTCTACGGTCTGGGTGATACTTCATCGCAAGCTTGCGATAAGCACGCTTCAGCTCTTTGCTGTCAGCATCTCGGCTGACACCCAATACTTCGTAATAATCTCTCTTAGACATAGTTCACCTTTGGAACTGAAATTAAAACGCGGCAAACAAGTGCCGCGTGTACTTCAACTGAGGTTTAACACTCGTTATTTAAATCAGTAATCAACTTATTTGTCTTTTACTTCTTCAAATTCTGCGTCAACCACATCGTCGTCATCATTAGAACCAGACTGCTCTGCGCCAGCTTGGCCTTGCTCAGCCTGCTCTGCGTATAAACGCTGTGCTAATGAGCTAGATGCTTCAGTTAAAGCTTTTGTTTTAGCTTCAATTTCATCTTTGTCATCGTTCGGTAAGACGGCTTCTAAATCAGAGATAGCTGCTTCAATAGCGGTTTTCTCATCTTCAGTTACTTTGTCTTTCGCTTCTTCAAGCGTCTTACGAGTCGCATTCACTAGGCCTTCTGCTGTATTACGTGCAGTTACTAGCTCTTCGAACTGACGGTCAGCTTCTGCGTTCGCTTCTGCATCTCGTACCATTGCTTCAATTTCTTCGTCGCTTAGACCAGAAGAAGCTTTAATAACGATCGACTGTTCTTTGCCTGTTGCCTTATCTTTCGCACTAACGTTAAGAATACCGTTAGCATCAATATCAAAGGTTACTTCAATTTGTGGTGTACCACGTGGTGCCGCAGGAATGTCTGTTAAGTCGAAGCGACCTAATGATTTGTTCTGCGACGCTTGTTTACGCTCACCCTGTACTACGTGAATAGTTACAGCAGTTTGGTTGTCATCAGCGGTTGAGAACACTTGCGACTTCTTAGTCGGAATAGTGGTGTTCTTATCAATCACTGGTGTTGCTACGCCACCCATGGTTTCGATACCTAGAGATAGCGGTGTAACGTCTAGTAGTAAAACGTCTTTTACATCACCAGAAAGTACCGCACCCTGAATAGCTGCACCTACGGCTACTGCTTCGTCTGGGTTCACGTCTTTACGTGGTTCTTTGCCAAAGAATTCAGACACTTTTTGCTGAACGAGTGGCATACGAATCTGACCACCTACTAAAATCACCTCATCAACTTCAGAAGCACTTAGGCCTGCATCTTTTAATGCAACACGGCAAGGTTCAAGTGAACGCTCTACTAGATCCGCAACTAACGATTCTAGTTTTGCACGAGTGATCTTAACGTTTAAGTGCTTAGGACCAGTAGCGTCTGCTGTAATGTACGGCAAGTTAACATCTGTTTGCTGGCTAGTAGAAAGCTCAACCTTAGCTTTTTCAGCTGCTTCTTTTAAACGCTGTAACGCTAATGGATCGTTTTTAAGGTCGATACCATTTTCTTTCTTGAACTCTTCGGCTAAGTAATCAATTAGGCGCAAGTCAAAGTCTTCACCACCTAAGAATGTATCACCGTTAGTTGCTAGTACTTCGAACTGTTTGTCGCCATCAACATCAGCAACTTCAATGATCGAAATATCGAAAGTACCACCACCTAAGTCGTATACTGCGATAGTGCGGTCTCCGCCTTCTTTGTCCATACCATAAGCAAGGGCAGCTGCCGTTGGTTCGTTAATAATACGTTTAACGTCTAGACCAGCAATACGACCAGCATCTTTTGTTGCTTGACGCTGTGAGTCGTTAAAGTAAGCAGGTACTGTAATAACAGCTTCTGTTACTTTTTCACCTAAATAGTCTTCTGCTGTTTTCTTCATTTTCTTTAGAACTTCAGCAGAAATTTGAGGTGGTGCGTATTTTTCGTCTTTTACCTGTACCCAAGCGTCACCATTGTCGGCTTCAACGATTTTGTAAGGAACCATTGAAATATCTTTCTGCACAACATCATCAGAAAAACGACGACCAATTAAGCGCTTAACCGCAAACAAGGTATTGTGTGGGTTAGTTACCGCTTGGCGCTTAGCAGACTGACCAACTAAAATTTCGTCATCTGTATAAGCAATGATAGAAGGGGTTGTACGATCGCCTTCAGCGTTTTCAATTACGCGAGGCTTGTCACCATCAAGAATGGCAACACAAGAGTTTGTTGTACCTAAGTCGATACCAATTATCTTAGACATATTAATTCCTCTGTAGCAGTTTTACTGCGGTCAAATTCACAAAGTGTTTGCTGTTGTTTTATATATGTGTCCAACAACAGATTTTTCAAGTCCTTGGGTAAAAAAATAAACGATTAAATAAATCGACTATTAACTTTTACTCACAACCACCATGGCAGGACGTAATAATCGTCCATTTAATGTGTACCCTTTCTGCATTACAGAAATAACTGTATTGGCAGCAACATCTGGGTTTTCAACCATTGTGATAGCTTGGTGTAATTCTGGGTTAAAGGACTCGCCTTCAGGGTTAACTACTTGAATATTAAATTTTGCTAAAGACGCTAGCATTGCCTTAAGGGTGATTTCTACACCCTCATGTAAAGCTTTAGTTGCCTCATCTTCTGCATTGCATGCTGCAAGCGCACGCTCTAAGTTATCAACAGTGGTTAGCATTTCTATTGAGAACTTTTCTAGTGCAAACTTATGCGCTTTTTCAACATCGGCATCTGCACGACGACGAATGTTCTGCATTTCTGCATGCGCACGTAAAACATCTTCTTTTAGCTTAGCGATTTCTGCTTCAGCTACGGACAAAGCATCTTCTTGCTCTTCAGGGGCTTCCTGGTCAGCCGCATTGTCTTGCGCAGCATCAACAGATTCATTTTCAGTTTGCTCTGCTGCCTGAGTCTCTAGCTCTTCTTGCAGCTCTTCTTGGTTTTTTTGTTCGTCCATCGTTAAAGCTCACTTAATTAGGTGAATTATTTACATAGCTGTTGCTGTATATGGGGCATATCAAACATCTTTCAAGCCATTAATTAAAAAAATCTTGACAAATTCCACTACTGTATATAAAAACACTGTATAGATACTCAGCTATTAGGTGCCAGTATGTTAACTCAGCTTTCTATCCATCAGTTTGCGCTTGTTGAACATTTAGAACTCGACATCAAATCCGGGATGTCTGTTATTACAGGTGAAACCGGTGCAGGCAAATCCATTCTATTAGATGCTCTAGGCTTAACATTAGGAGCACGTGCAGAGTCAGATAGCATCCGCAAGGGCGCAGACAAAGCAGAGATATCAGCATCTTTTATAAGTAACGAGCAAGCGAAACTCTGGCTAGAGCAAAGAGACCTTCCGACCGATGACACTATTATTTTGCGCAGAGTAGTCACGCAAGAAGGACGCTCGCGCGCCTACATTAATAATCGTCCGGTACCCGCAAGCGACCTAAGAGACCTAGGCCATTTTTTAATTGAAGTACATTCACAGCAGGCACACCAACGCCTATTGCATAAAGACACACCACGCCAAGTATTAGATGCATACGCAGGGCTGCAACCACAAGCCTGGGAAGTAGCAAGCGCCTGGAGTCATTGGCAAAAGCTTAGTAAGCGCTTAAAACAATTAAAAGAAAATAGCGAAGAGAGCGAAGCCCAAAAGCAATTGCTTACTTATCAAGTCAATGAGTTACGTGAACTTGATTTGAAATCAGATGAGCTTGATGAAATAGAAATTGAGCATAAGCGTTTAACCAATGCTGAAGGCACACTGTTGAACAGCCAAAGCGCACTGGTTGCTTGTCAAGGTGACGACAGCTCAGAACAAGCTGCCAGCTACCTAACACAGATAGCTATTCAAAAACTAGAAAAGATCGATGACGACCACCCGTTACTGCAAGAGTGCCGTGATCTACTTAACCAAGCACAAATCCAACTTGATGAAGCCTGCAACTCTTTACAAGGGTATTTGGATCAAATTGATATTAACCCACACAGGCTACATCAAATTGAAGGCAGACTAAGTGACATTTACAGCATGGCGCGTAAGCATCATATTCAACCAGAGCAACTCTACGAGCATTGGCAGACACAAGAGCAGCAACTGGCTGAGCTTAATCTACCCGATCACGATATCCAAGCATTGGAAGAACAAGAACAGAAGCTTGCTGATCAATACAACAAAGCCGCTGAACAACTTAGCAAGTTACGCCATAAAGCCGCGAAGCAACTCAACAAAGAAATTGAATCACACTTTCATTCTTTGGCACTAGAGCAAGCTAAGTTTTTTACCGAAGTGGATACTAATATCAACAATGGCAACAAGCACGGTATTGATCAGATTGGCTTTAGCGTACAAACCAACCCAGGCATGCCTAAAGGAGCTCTTGCTAAAGTAGCGTCTGGCGGTGAGCTTGCTCGTATTAGCTTAGCCATACAGGTAGTTACCGCCGCCAGCAGTAATGTTTCAAGTTTAATATTTGACGAAGTTGATGTGGGAATTGGCGGTGGCACAGCTGAGCGTGTTGGTAAGCTACTGCAACAGCTTGGTAAACAAGGACAAGTACTATGTGTTACTCACCAACCACAAGTGGCAGCGCAAGCACACCAGCATTATCAAGTAAGTAAAATAAGCGGCAGCAGTGCCACACACACCAACTTACGTTTATTAAACAAACAACAAAGAGCGGAAGAAATTGCTCGCATGTTAGGAGGCGTAAGCATTACCCAACAAACCCTAGCCCATGCTGAAGAGATGCTAGCGATGGCAGCTAGCTAATGATTCATTAAACAGTCGTATGTTGGGCTTACCCACCCAACATATACACTGTTACTTTTTCTTTCTAACGTATAAAACCAAGCTGTGTTCAACCAACTCGTAACCGTGCGCTTCGGCAATTTCATGCTGAATGCGTTCAATATCTGCGTTAGTAAATTCAAGTACTGTTCCATCATCAACATCGACCATATGGTCATGGTGCTCACCACGGTCGAGCTCAAACACAGAGTACCCACCATCGAAGTTATGTCGGCTCACTAAGCCAGCACTTTCAAATTGCGTTAACACTCTATAAACCGTTGCCAAACCAACATCTTCACCATTGTCGATAAGCGATTTATAAACATCCTCTGCACTTAAGTGAGCGTCGGGATTATTTTCTAAAATGCTTAGGATTTTAACTCTTGGCAACGTTACTTTTAGACCTGCTTTACGCAATTCTTTATTGTGTTCTGACATAGATTCCCTCAATTATTTTACAGTAAGCAATTATCAGGTATGATCGCAGGCCAAAGCATTAACCTAACTAAGAGATTTTATACTTTGAGCTTCATTTTACAAATGAAAACGCAAATCACTTCCATGCGTCTCGCTTTAATTCTGACTATTTTACTAGGTTTTGCAACCCTAAGCGGATGTGTCTTTCCCGGTGTGTATAAGTTAAACGTTCAACAAGGGAATATTGTTACCCAAGATATGCTGGATAAATTAAAGCCTGGCATGACACCACGCCAAGTGATTTACGTAATGGGTAACCCAGTGTTACGCAACCCTTATGAGCAGCAGCGTTGGGACTATATCTACACATTAGAAGTACGTGATAAAGTCACTAAAAACTATCGTATCAGTGTGTTCTTCGATGATAAGAACTCATACACGCACTATACTGGTAAACTTCCAAGCAAAGAGATTTCAGAAGTCGACCAGCTGAAGACTCTTCCTAAAGAAGAAAAGACCCACAACACTGTTCCGGAAGACTTCTAACCTTTCTTTGCTTTAGCAGCCCTGTTCAATCTCGCCTGCTTAGGATCAATAATAAGCGGGCGATAGATTTCAATTCGATCCCCGTTTTTCACTTCTTGGGTATCTGGTTTAGGAACGGCTTTACCAAAAATACCAAGTTTCAGGTTATCTAGATCTATTTCAGGAAACGCCTCAGCAATATTAGAACGTTGCACTGCCTCTACAAGCGTTGTGCCTTCTTCTACTTCAACGGTTAATAACTTTTGGTTGTGAGGTAGGGCATACACAACCTCTACTGAAACCATACTAGCCATAAACTTGTTTACCCCTCTTAACAAACGCGTCTACCATGCTGTTAGCCACCTGCTTAAACAAGGCACTTAACGCAGCCCCCGCAATACGATTGGTTACTTCAAATTCTAAATCGAGTGAAACTTTGCAAGCGTCATCGGAAAGCGCATGAAAGCGCCACTGACCGCGAAATTTAGCAAATGGGCCATCAACTAACGATAACTCCATCAACTCTGGACGAACCAACCTATTACGCGTTACAAAACTTTGGGTAAAACCTGCTTTCGATAATGTGAGTTCAGCTTCTATAAACTCATCACTCTCATCAATCACTCTGGTAGCCTGACACCCCGGTAAAAACTCTGGGTATTTGCGAACATCATTTACCACATCAAACATCTGCTCTGCAGTGTGCATCACTAAAGCACTACGGCTAATAACCGTCATATAAAACCCTTTACCCTACTAACCCGTGAATAAATACAGCCAAGATCGCTAAAGGAGATAAATAGCGTAAGACAAATCGCCAAACACTAAATACACGCTCTGATCGAATACGCATTTGCTGAGCAATTTCATCACGACTCATAAACCAACCAACAAATATTGCCAACATTAAACCACCTAAAGGCATCATGATATTGGCTGTTAAAAAGTCGATATTCTGGAAGACGGTACGACCAAAGAATTTAACCTCTGCCCAGTGGTTAAACGAAAGCACTGTGCCAATTCCCAAAAACCAAGCCACAAGACAGACCACAACGGTCGATGCCTTACGTGAATAGCCTTTATCCACCGCCCAAGCCACAGCAGGCTCGGCAATAGAGATGGATGACGTCCAGGAAGCAACAACCACCAACAAAAAGAAAACCGTGCCTATCAGTACGCCACCAGGTAAACCACCGAAGGCAATAGGTAATGACTTAAACAACAAACTCGGCCCATCTGTCGGCGGCAATCCATTTGAGAATACGATTGAAAAGATAATAACACCTGCAATCAGCGCAATAACGGTATCTAATGTTGCTGCTATTAATACGGTTTTACCGATGTGTGATTTCTCAGGCAAATAGGCACCATAAGCCATTATGGCACCCATACCGATACTAAGCGTAAAAAATGCATGCCCTAACGCATTAATTAGTGCTTCACCGTTAATCTTTTCAAGAGTAAAACCAAACAGATAAGTAAGACTTTTACCAAAGCCTGGTGTGGTCATTGAATAAAAGAACAATGCAATTAGCATTAAAAACAGGGTGGGCATTAAAAAGCGAATACCACGCTCTAAACCTTTATGGACACCAAGCGCAACAACCACGCCCGTCATCACCATAAAGACAGTATGTGCGGCGAGTTGCGTCCAAGCTGAACCATGCAGTTCTCCAATCACTTGAGCGGCTGTATCAGCACCTGCTTCAACAAAAATCCCACTGGCCATTTTTCCGATATAGACCAACGCCCAACCTGCAACAACACTATAAAAAGATAATATTAAGAAACCCGCGACGGCTCCCATCCACCCCATTGAAGTAAAGAACCGTGGTGCCGAATATTTTTTTGTGAGTGTCTGCATGGTTTTAATAGGGCTTCTACGTCCATCACGCCCTAGCATGATTTCAGACATCATCACGGGAATACCAATAATCAAAATACAGAGCAAATACGCTAAAACAAACGCAGAGCCGCCATACTCACCAGTAATATAAGGAAATTTCCAAAGATTCCCTAAACCAACTGCCGAACCAGTTGCCGCTAAAATAAAAGTCCAACGACCCTTCCAGGCACTTTGCACACCGCCGTTACTTTGACTCATAGCACTCTCTTTTATACAAAACGGCTTTATTGTCTGCGATTTAGCTAAGGTGCTCAACCTCAAGCTGTAAATAGTTAGCGAAGACAGATCAATCTTTTATATTTTACCTTGGCAGCTACTGCCCTTTATTAATCAGCTCGGTTATACTCACAAGCATGAATGCAAAGAAAAAACCTAAAAATTCCGGCGGCACTATCGCCTTAAATAAAAAAGCACGTCACGATTATTTCTTAGAAGAGAAGCATGAAGCAGGTATCGCTTTGCTTGGCTGGGAAGTAAAAGCAATTCGTGACAGCCGAGTGCAGCTTGTTGATTCTTATGTAGAGTTTCACCGCGGTGAAGCTTGGCTTCATGGTGCCTTAATTACACCACTGCAACAGGCGTCAACGCACTTAGTATGCGAACCTCGTCGCCAACG
>CALJVD010000178.1 GCA_937974825.1 uncultured Oceanospirillaceae bacterium
GCTTGGAGCTTGGAGCTTGGAGCTTGGAGCTTGGAGCTTGGAGCTTGGAGCTTGGTTCCAGCGTCTAATGTAGGGGTGGTTTGTAACCGCCCGTGGCGCTGTTAAGCGCCTGTTAAATTAATTTAAATGCACTCAGCTTTATTAGTAGAAGTTGAGCGCACAGCGGACATTAAAGATGACAAAAAAAGTATTAGTGTTACCCGGTGATGGCATCGGCCCTGAAATCACTGCAGAAGCAGTAAAAGTATTAGAAGCGGTTAGCAAAAAATTCAATTTAGGTATTGAAACCGATGAAGCTACCCTTGGTGGTAGTGCGTACGATAAATACGGACACCCATACCCAGAAGAAACCCGTGTTAAAGCTGAAGTAGCCGATGCTATTTTATTAGGTGCTGTGGGTGGTCCAAAGTGGGACGGAAAAACAGAGCGTCACTTACGTCCAGAGCAAGGCTTATTAGATATCCGTGCTGGCTTAGAGCTATTTGGCAACTTACGTCCTGCTATCTTATTCCCACAATTAGCCGCGTCTTCCTCTTTAAAAGCAGAAGTAGTGTCAGGTTTAGATATTCTGATTGTGCGCGAACTAACCGGTGGTATCTATTTTGGACAACCGCGTGGTATTCGCACACTAGAAAACGGTGAGCGTGAAGGGTTTAACACTTATAAATACAGCGAAAGTGAAATCCGTCGTATTGCTAAAGTTGCCTTTGAAGCAGCGATGGTGCGCGGTAAAAAACTGTGCTCAGTCGACAAGGCTAACGTTCTTGAAGCTACGGTTTTATGGCGTGAAATTGTTGAAGAAGTAGCGAAAGACTACCCGGAAGTGGAAGTGTCGCACATGTATGTCGATAATGCGGCAATGCAGTTAGTGCGTGCGCCTAAGCAATTTGATGTGATGGTGACGGGTAACTTATTTGGTGACATTCTTTCAGATGCCGCCGCTATGTTAACTGGCTCAATTGGTATGCTACCTTCGGCATCTTTAGATGTGAATAATAAGGGTATGTACGAACCAGTACACGGCAGTGCGCCAGATATCGCTGGCCAGAACTTAGCTAACCCCTTAGCAACCATTCTTTCAGCTGCTATGATGTTACGCTATTCACTAGGTGCTCCTGAAGCGGCTGATGCTATCGAACAGGCTGTCAGCAACGTACTGGATAAAGGTTTACGTACCGGCGATATTTTCAGTGAAGGTATGACACGTGTTGGTACAAAAGAAATGGGCGACGCCGTAGTGGCCGCTCTAGATGAGGTTTAATATGTCATTACAAAAAGTTGGTTTAATTGGCTGGAGAGGCATGGTTGGTTCTGTGCTGATGCAGCGTATGCAGGAAGAAAAAGATTTTGATTTAATTCAACCTGTATTTTTTACCACTTCTCAAAAGGGCCAACCGGCGCCTAACTTTGCAGGTAAAGACTGTGGTGTTTTAGAAGATGCGTTTGATATTGAAGCACTGAAAAAGTTAGACGTTATTATTACTTGTCAAGGTGGTGATTACACTAAAGAAGTGCACCCTAAGCTGGTGGAAGCAGGTTGGGCTGGCTACTGGATTGATGCTGCCTCTGCATTACGCATGAGCCAAGATTCGGTTGTAGTGTTAGACCCAGTCAACAAAGACGTCATTGAAAGTAGCCTGAACAAAGGGGTTAAAACCTTTGTGGGTGGTAACTGTACCGTTAGCTTAATGTTAATGGCGATTGGCGGTTTATTTGAGAAAGACTTAGTAGAGTGGGTTGCCCCACAGACTTATCAAGCGGCATCGGGTGCTGGTGCTAAGAACATGCGTGAGCTTATTGAACAAATGGGCGGCATTCATGCTGATGTTAAAGATCTATTAGACGATCCTGCGTCTGCTATCTTAGAAATCGATAAAAAAGTAGCCGACTATATTAGCGGAAATAGCATTCCTACCGAAAACTTCGGCGTGCCTTTAGCGGGCAGTGTTATTCCTTATATCGATTCTCAGCTTGAAAGTGGACAAAGTCGTGAAGAGTGGAAAGCGCAAGCAGAAGCTAACAAGATTCTAGGTCGTTCAGACAACCCAGTGCCTATCGATGGTATCTGTGTGCGTGTTGGCGCTATGCGTTGTCACAGTCAGGCTTTAACAATTAAGTTAAAGAAAGACTTGCCTCTAGCAGAAATCGAGCAAATTATTGCTTCTCATAATGATTGGGTGCAAGTTGTGCCTGATGAGCGTGAAGCCAGTATGAAAGATCTAACCCCAACTAAAGTAACAGGCACATTAAATATTCCTGTTGGCCGTATTCGTAAGTTGACGATGGGCCCTGAGTATATTTCAGCCTTTACTGTGGGTGACCAACTATTGTGGGGTGCGGCTGAGCCATTACGCCGTATGCTAAGAATTTTGTTGGATCGTTAGAAAATAGAGGACAAAACGGGGCAAATTGCCCCGTTGCTCATTTATTTTCTATTGTTTATGTTCTAAGCTATTCTTTCAAATAAGGTTTTGTGATAAATCTAGACGCTCTTTATTGCGTGCTAACATATTTTCGTTAATACTAAGTAACAAAATATCTAGATTGAAAGAGGTTGGAGTAAGTCCGGCCCAATAAATAAAAACGTAAAATAAATTGATTGGGCGACACCTCGCCATAACAACAAGGAAGCATTAATGAAGCGCCTTCTAACAAATGCCGTCATCTTTGCTAGTGGTTTGATGGCCTCGTCTCAGTTATTGGCACTGGGGTTAGGTGAATTAAAACTTGAGTCTGCACTCAGTCAGCCATTAAAAGCAGAAATTGAGTTGGTAGATACTAAAGGGCTAACTAAGTGGGAGATCAAACCAACTCTCGCTAGTCAGGAAGACTTTGAGCGTGCAGGTGTCGACCGTGTCTACTTCTTAACTAAAATAGATTTCAAGGTAGAAGGTGATCGCATTGTCCTGACTACTCGTGAAGCTATTAATGAGCCGTTCTTAAACTTTTTAGTGGAAGTAAACTGGCCAGCAGGAAGAGTACTACGCGAATATACGGTATTACTTGATCCACCCACTTACTCTGAAGAAAACTTTAAGCCTCTAGTGGTTGCACCAGAGGTAAAAGAGACCGAGCTAGTCGTTGCTACGCCAGAACAACCTGTCTTAGTTGACCGCTGGAGCGAACCCGCTGAAGCAGGTACTTATAAAGTACAGAAAAATGACACACTTTGGGCAGTAGCATTAGAAACACGCCCATCTAGTGATGTTTCTCCGCAGCAAATGATGCTAGCAATTCAGCAAGAAAACCCAGAAGCCTTTATTAATGGCAACATCAACCGCTTAAAAAGCCATCACGTTTTACGTATTCCCGATGAGCAACAAATTCGCTCAATTGGTATGACTGAGGCAATTGCTGAAGTTAATCGTCAAAACAAAGCTCTTACCACAGCGACTGCACAGTACGATGCAACCGGTCGTGCCGGTACTATGGGTGGCGAACAAACAAGCAAGTCTGGTGGTGAGGTTCGTCTAATTGCCGCACAAACAGAGGGAGCAGATACAGCAGCAGCGGCAGGTGATGTCGAGCAGGGCGGTACTGCTTCTATTGCAGCGTTAGAAAACGAGCTAGCCATTGCTCAAGAAAATGCAGATAAAAGCCAACGCGAAAACGAAGAGTTAAATGAGCGTTTAGCTTCTCTTGAAGAGCAAATTGAAACATTACAACGCTTAATCAGCCTTAAAGACGATCAGTTAGCAAGCATGCAAGCTGACGGTGTTATTGCAGGCGCAACAGAGACACACGCTGATGCTGCTGCCGAACAAACTGAAACTTCTGAATCTGCAGAACAAGATTATAACTTTGCTGGTGCAGAGGTTGCTGGTGAAGACTTAACAACAGAGCTTGAAGAAACCGATGAAGCGACTGAAGCAGAAGGTCGTGACTTAATCGCAGAGCAGGCGAAAGCGACAGAAGAAGCTAGAATCCGTCGCGAACAAGAAGCACAAGCTAAGCTAGCGCAAGAACAAGACAAATCCATTCTTGATGAGCTACTTGCTAACCCATTATTACCAGCAGCAGGTGCGGCACTATTACTTTTAATTGCCTTGTTAGTAGCTCGTGCACTGAAAAAGCCTAAGTCTGAAGCAGATGAAGAAGCTCTCGATGAAAATTCTGAAGCCATGCTAAACGACTTTGAGCTTAGCGAAGATTCATTAGACGATCTTGGCTTTGCATCTGATGACTTTGAAGAGCAAGCAGAAGAAGCCGAACAAGAAGTTGCATCTAAAGCGCCAAAGAATGAAGCGCAAACAGAAGATGTTATTACAGAATCTGATATTTATATTGCTTTCGGTAACTTTGACCGTGCTACCGAAATCTTAAAAGAAGCAATAGAAAAAGAACCTCATCGTGCCGACCTACACTTAAAATTACTCGAAGTGTATGCCGAAACAGATGATGCTCAAGCCTTTGTTGAAACAGAGTCTGAGTTATTAGTGATAGGTGATGCTGAAGCATCAGCAGAAGCCGAAGCAATGCGTCAACGCTTAACTTCTCCCATCGAACCTGTTGCACTAGATGAAACAGAAGACACTGATACAGCAGCCAGTGCGGGAACAGAAGAAATAGATATGGACTTCTCCAGCGACTTTGACGGCGGTCTAGACTTTGCAGATGCACTAGAAATGCCTGAAGAAACAGCTGCAGCTGACGACGTTCCTACACTAGACGCTACTGAAATAGAAGAAGTAAGTGAGTTTGAAACTAAACAATCAGACGATGATTCTGACAACTTAGATTTTAGTGTTGATTTCAGCTCTGAGTCTGACACGCCTGCAGCTACTCCTGAAAAAGAAGAGGTTGCTCCTAGCGTAGATGAAACAGCAGAATCTACTGATGAGTTAGAGACTCTGAACTTTGATCTTGGAAGCAACGATGCAGAAGTTCCAACGCTAGATGAGTCTGCTTTAGAGGAAGACTCGTTAGAGCAAGCCGCTGAGATTGAAACTTTTGAGTTTGAATCCACTCCGGCTGCAGCTAAAGACGACGCTGAAGGAGCTACTTTAGACTTTGCTACGTTAGACGAGAGCGCAGAAGAAGATATCGAAACACTAGAGTTTGATGTATCAGACCTACAAGAAACTCAAGCGGATGAAACCAGCTCACTTGATAGCTTAGAAGATATTTTAGATAGCGACTCTTCAGGTGATAACGAATCGGATCTGGAACTGGATCTTGACACTCTACAGTTTGATTCAGAAGAAGAGCTTGAAGCGCCAACGCTTGAAGAAGCGCCTTCTGAACCAGTTGCTGAAGATGTACCAGTACTGGACTTAGAATCAGACAGTGAAGAGCTATCGTTAGATTCAGAACTCCCTGATTTTTCAGATGACGAGTTAGACTTTGATTTAGGTGGCTCTTCGTCTGCCGAAGAAGAGACACTTGAAACCTTAGAAGTTGAAAAACCTGTTGTAGAACCAGAAGCACCGCAAGCGCCAACTCAAAAAGCCGCTCCTGTTGCTTCGGGCGAAATCGACCTAGATCAACTGGCTGCTTCTGAAAACGAGTTTGATTTCTTAGCCGGTACCGATGAGTGTGCGACTAAGCTTGATCTGGCTCGTGCGTATATCGATATGGAAGATAACGCAGGTGCTAAAGAGTTATTACAAGAAGTGATTGAAGAAGGAACTGATGTGCAAATATCAGAAGCTAGGGAGTTACTGGCTAACCTTGCTTAATCACTATGACTGAAACAACTCGCTATGCTGCGGTCGTGGAATATAACGGTGCTTATTTTCACGGCTGGCAGCAGCAAAAACATCATTCAGAACCCTCAGTACAAGCCGCTCTCGAAGCGGCTCTTTCTATTGTAGCCAACCACCCTGTTAAAGTGTTTGCTGCCGGTCGTACAGATACCGGTGTGCATGCAACCCACCAAGTATTTCATTTTGATACAACCGCAAAGCGCTCTGATTATGGTTGGTTGATGGGCTGTAATACTAATCTTCCTACCGGTGTAGCGATTCAATGGGTGGGGGCTGTAGATAACGAATTTCATGCACGTTTTAAAGCTCAAGCTCGTTGTTATCGATACCTTATTAATAATGCACCTGCTAAACAGGCGTTATTGCATGATCAGTTAACTTGGTGGCGCTATCCGCTTGATGTTTCGCGTATGCAAGCAGCAGCAGAAGTGCTGCTAGGTGAGCATGATTTCACTTCGTTTCGTGCAAAAGACTGCCAAGCGAAAACCCCAGTTAAAACAATCCATAGGATTTTAGTTAAGCGCTTCGGCAATATCATTATGGTAGAAGTTGAAGGCAGTGGTTTTTTGTATCATATGGTTCGTAACATCGTTGGTACATTGTTACCTATTGGTGAAGGGCATATGCCAGTCGGCTGGATGAAAGAGGTTTTAGAAGCCAAAGAAAGAAGCCAAGCAGGTATTACGGCGCCGGCAACCGGTTTATATTTCGTTGGCGTTTATTATCCGCAAGAATATGCGGCTATTCCTAGTCAGCCTTATGGCCCTTCCTTACTTGAGCCCGCGCTATCGTTAGATTTATAAGTTGGTAACACTCATGCGAACAAGAGTTAAAATATGTGGCATCACTCGTCCAGAAGATGCGCTGACTGCCGTTAAGGCAGGTGCCGATGCCATTGGTTTAGTGTTTTACGGTCCTAGCCCCCGCTGCGTTAGTCTTGAGCAGGCGCAAGCAATAGCTCAGGTTATCCCTCCTTTCGTGACTATTACGGCGCTTTTTGTCGATCCGACCGCAGAAGAAGTGCAAAAGATTTTAGATAGCGTTAGAATTGATCTTATTCAATTCCACGGTGATGAGAACGAGCACTTCTGTGAACAATTCAACACGCCATATATTAAAGCCATTCGTGTCCGGAATACGCAGGATGTGGTGGCGAACAGCCTGCGCTTCCCAAGCGCCTTGGCCTTTCTTCTAGATAGCTTCAAACCCGGAGTTCCCGGCGGTACAGGTGAAACCTTTGATTGGTCACTTATACCCCAAGAATCCCAAAAACCCATTATCCTTGCTGGCGGTTTAACCGCAGAAAACATTGCGACGGCTATACAACAGGTTTCTCCTTTTGCCGTTGATGTTAGTGGTGGTGTAGAAGCCACTAAAGGCATAAAAGACGCCAGTAAAATACAAGAATTTATGAACGAGGTTTATCGTGTCAAAGGTTGATTTAAATATTGAGTTACCAGATGAGCGTGGCCATTTTGGTATTTTTGGTGGACGTTTTGTTTCTGAAACGCTAACAGCAGCATTAGAAGAGCTAACAGAAACCTATGAAAGATTACGTAAAGACCCCGAGTTCCAAGCCGCATTTGATTCGGACTTGGCTCACTATGTCGGACGTCCATCGCCATTGTATTTAGCCGAACGTTTAACAGAACACTGTGGTGGCGCCCAAATCTGGTTGAAACGTGAAGACTTAAACCATACCGGTGCACATAAAGTGAATAACACCATTGGCCAAGCATTATTGGCTAAGTTTATGGGTAAGAAAAAAGTGATCGCTGAAACCGGTGCTGGCCAACACGGTGTCGCAACAGCCACAGTAGCGGCTCGTTTTGGGCTTGAGTGTAAAGTCTTTATGGGCGAAGTCGATGCCGAGCGTCAAAAGCTAAACGTCTATAGAATGGAGCTACTAGGTGCTGAAGTAGAAACCGTATCCTCAGGTACTAAAACCTTGAAAGACGCTATGAACGAAGCCATGCGTCACTGGGTAACTAATATTGATGATACTTATTACGTCATTGGTACAGCGGCAGGTCCACACCCTTATCCAAAACTGGTTCGTGATTTCCAGTCAATTATAGGACGTGAAGTTAAACGTCAAAGCTTAGAGCAAATAGGTCGCCAACCAGATGCACTGGTTGCTTGTGTGGGCGGTGGCTCAAACGCTATCGGCTTGTTCTACCCTTATTTAAAAGATACTGAAGTCGCTATGTACGGCGTTGAAGCCGGTGGCCGTGGTATCGACACAAATGATCACGCTGCCCCTATTAACTGTGGTCGTCCTGGGGTATTGCACGGTAACCGTACTTATCTAATGGAAGATGAGAACGGACAGATTCAAGGCACTCATTCAATATCGGCTGGCCTAGACTACCCTGGTGTTGGTCCTGAACACAGCTGGTTGCATGATATTGGCCGCGCCAAATACGTTGTTGCCACTGATGATGAAGCCTTAGCTGCATTCCATAAGCTTACTAAGCTAGAAGGTATTATGCCTGCGCTTGAGTCGTCACATGCGGTGGCTTACGCCATGAAACTAGCGGCAACTATGCGTCCTGATCAGCACATAGTGGTTAACCTTTCTGGTCGTGGCGATAAAGATATTCACACAGTAGCAGCACTAGAGAAGGACAAGTAAATGAATCGTATTAGTACTACCTTTGCTTCATTAAAAGAGCAAAACCGTAAAGCCTTGATTCCTTTTATTACTGCTGGTGATCCATCGTTAGATGCAACAGTTCCAATGATGCATGCGCTTGTTGAAGCGGGAGTCGACATTATTGAACTTGGTGTGCCTTTCTCTGATCCTATGGCCGATGGTCCAACCATTCAGCTGGCCAGTGAACGTGCACTTGCACATAACACGTCATTGCGTGATGTGTTAGCGATGGTGGCTGAGTTTCGTCAAACCAATAACGACATTCCGGTCGTGCTGATGGGCTATTTAAACCCGGTAGAACGCATGGGGTATGAAACCTTTGCAGAAGAAGCTAAGCAAGCCGGTGTAGATGGTGTGTTGCTGGTTGATTTGCCACCTGAAGAAGCCGTTGATGTTAAACATCTCTTCCAGAGCCGTGACATCGATATGATTAACCTAATTGCTCCTACCACAACCGATCAACGCATTAAGCTTATTGGTGAAGTGAGCACCGGTTATGTGTATTACGTATCGGTCAAAGGTGTCACAGGTTCTAAAGCATTAGACTTAGACGACGTGAGCAAAAACCTTAACCGCATTCGTCAACACATAGAGCTGCCGGTTGGGGTGGGTTTTGGTATTTCTAATGGTGAAACCGCTGCTGCTGTTGCTAGCGTTTCAGATGGCGTTATTGTTGGCTCAGCACTGGTTAATTTAATCGCTGCAAACAGCACTGATCGCGAAGCCGCACAAAAGGCCGTGTGTGAATTAGTTGGTAGCATGCGTTCTGCGTTGGATGCCCTATAACATGAGCTTTAATCCTGAAAGCGCTACTTTAGAACAGTGGCTAACTCGTCTAGAAAGCCTACACCCCACTGAAATAGATATGGGCTTAGCCCGTGTTAAAACAGTTGCCGAACGACTGAACTGTTTAAAACCTGCGCCTATTACTATTGTGGTTGGCGGTACTAACGGTAAAGGCACAACCTCGGCTTTTTTAGTGGCTATGTTACGCGCTCAAGGATTAAAAGTAGGGGCGTATAATTCGCCCCATATACATCGCTATAACGAACGTATCAGTATCAATGGTGTAGAAGCCAGTGATGAATCTATTTGTGCTAGCTTTCGTAAAATCGAAGCACAGCGCCAAGACACTAGTTTAACTTATTTTGAGTTTGGAACACTGGCGGCGCTTTGCCATTTTCAGGCTGAGCAAGTTGATGCTTGTGTATTAGAAATAGGCTTAGGTGGACGCCTAGATGCCGTTAATATGGTTGATTCCGATATCGCTGTTGTTACCAGTATCGGTTTAGATCATCAGGCCTATCTTGGTAATACGCTGGCGGATATAGCCTATG
The DNA here is from genome assembly GCA_937974825.1 of uncultured Oceanospirillaceae bacterium. Taxonomy (GTDB): domain Bacteria; phylum Pseudomonadota; class Gammaproteobacteria; order Pseudomonadales; family Oceanobacteraceae; genus Venatoribacter. Next base: position 9,699 of record CALJVD010000178.1, read on the forward strand.
AAAAGTGCTCCATTGCTCGAGCGAATAAGTGGTTGGTCTGTGGGCAATCTAATCCACCGACCAGAGCTGCAGAAACCGTTGCCAACTTAGGTGGTAAGCTATGTCAACGCGACCAATGCTTTAGTATTGAAGCCACTGAAAGCGGCTTTAAACTGGATTTTATGCAGCAAGACAGCAAGCTTACTTGGCAACTGCCGTCAGCGCATATCCCGCATCATAATATTGCCAGTGCCATTCAAGCATTGGCGCTCATTGATAAGCTGCCCAGTTATGAGCAAGTCTGTGAAGTGCTCAAAGCGTTGAGAGTAGCAGGGCGCTTGCAAAGCTTTAAACGTGGAGATTTAACCTTAACCCTTGATGTTGCTCATAACGAGCAAGCAGCAGCTTATATCGGGCAAAAGCTGCAGCAGGTAGACGGTATTATTTTAGGTATGTTGTCTGATAAAGAGCCTAAAAAGGTCGTTAAGGTACTACCTAAGACAGAGCAGTGGGTGATGATTACACTAGGTTGTTATCGTGGCATGACTGCCGAGCAATTAACCAAAGCCACTGAGCTTGAAAGTAATGTGAGCTTGGCTAATTCTATACAAAAAGCTTTCACGAAACTGCCTAAAAATGGCCATTGGCTGGTGTGCGGTTCATTTTATACCGTTGATGCCGCTCTTGAATTAATTAAAGAGGAAAACTCATGGCTCCCAATTTAAAGCGTCGACTCCTGGGTGCATTTATTACCATTATGTTAGTGGTGGTTATGCTGCCGGTTATCTTAGATAAAACCAGACACATGGAAGCCTTACCCAGTGATGTGCCTCCTATGCCAGACATACCAGAATGGGCTGAGGTAACCAACGAACAACGAGTTCGTGTAGAGCTGTCCGAGCTTGCATCGGGTGAGGCAGAAGAAAAACTTAAGCGACAACCGCGCCCAGTGGTTAGCGAAGACGCTCCTGCGGTTGAAACTATTGCCGACTCACAAGCAGGTCTCGATGAAACCCACACTGGCGTTGCGTGGGTTATACAGTTAGGTGCTTTTAACGAAAGAGCATCCGCCAATGCTTACCGTGACTCACTACGTAAAAAAGGCTATAAAGCCTTTGCAGACGAGCTGTCACATCAGGGGTTGGTAAGGGTCTACGTTGGTCCTGAAATTAAGCGTGAAAACATCGAATCTTTACAAAAGCAATTGCAAAAAGAGCTAGGTCAGCAAGATATCTTTATTAAGCGTTGGATTCCGGGTCAGTAACGCAAAGAGTGCTTTGGCTCGGTTCAATGCTTTGTTATAATTCCATTCTTTTTGAATAATCCTGAGGCGGTTCATGGCGATAATTGATTGGGTGATACTAGCGGTTCTTGCGGTATCAGTACTTATCAGCCTTAAACGCGGCTTCGTCAAAGAAGCGCTTTCTTTAGTTACCTGGGTTGTAGCCTTTATCGTGGCACGCATGTTCAGCGGCAACCTAGCAACACTGTTAGCCGGTACCGTTGATACCGAATCTCTACGCTGGATTATTGCATTCACAATATTATTTGCAGGTACCTTAGTAATAGGTGCCTTATTAAACCACTTGCTGACTGAATTCATTCGCATGACAGGCTTAACCGGTACCGATCGTGTATTTGGTATGGTCTTTGGGTTTGTTCGTGGTTTGGTCATATTGGTTGGTGTCGTGTACGGCTTGCAATACACAGTCGTACCCAATGATCTTTGGTGGCAAGAATCCAAGATCATTCCCTATCTAACAACGCTTGCTGATTGGGCTCGTAAAACCTTACCGGGTGCTGCTGAGCAGGTAGAATCTTTTACTCAACAATTTTGAGGTTAAACGCACATGTGCGGAATCGTGGGTATCGTCGCTAAATCCCCTGTAAATCAGGCGCTTTATGATTCACTGATTATGCTACAACATCGCGGCCAGGATGCAGCCGGTATTGTAACTTGTCATAAGAGTAAATTATATTTGCGCAAGAGTAATGGCTTAGTAAGTGATGTGTTTCGTAGTCGTCACATGCAACGATTAATCGGAAACATGGGTATTGGACATGTTCGTTACCCAACCGCTGGCAGTACCAGCTCAGCAGAAGCTCAACCATTTTACGTTAACTCACCCTACGGTATTACACTGGCTCATAATGGTAATTTAACCAACAGTGAGCAGTTAGCCGAAGAAATATATCGCGAAGACTTTCGTCATATTAATACCAGCTCAGACTCCGAAGTATTATTAAATATTTTTGCGCATGAGCTGCAAGAACAAAAGCAATTACAACCCACCCCTGAAATGATTTTCGCTGCTGTTAAGAAAGTTCACGAACGTGTTCGTGGTGCATACGCAGTGGTTTGTTTAATCAGTGGCTACGGGATAGTCGCTTTCCGTGATCCTAATGGTATTCGTCCTGTTGTGTTTGGTTCACGTGAAACCGAAAAAGGCAAAGACTACATGGTGGCGTCAGAATCGGTCGCCCTAGATAGCTTAGACTTTAAAGTAGAGCGTGATATTGCTCCAGGTGAGGCTATTATCATCACCCAAGATGGCGAGTTCTTCAGCCAGCAATGTGCTGAACACACCACGTTAACGCCTTGTATTTTTGAGCACGTATATTTTGCGCGCCCAGACTCAGTGATTGATGGCATGTCCATTTATAAAGCCCGCTTACGTATGGGTGAAAAACTGGGTGAAAAAATTCTACGTGAACACCCAGATCACGATATCGATGTGGTTATGCCAATTCCAGATACTAGCCGTTCATCGGCAATGGAACTCGCTAACCATCTGGGGCTAAAGTACCGTGAAGGCTTTATGAAAAACCGCTACATTGGCCGTACCTTTATTATGCCAGGGCAGCAGTTACGTCGTAAGTCGGTGAAGCAAAAGCTAAACGCGCTAGAGTTAGAGTTCCGTGGTAAAAACGTTCTATTAGTCGACGACTCAATCGTACGTGGCACCACTTGTGAACAGATTATTAATATGGCGCGTGAAGCGGGTGCTAATAAAGTGTACTTTGCATCAGCCGCGCCTGCGGTTCGTTTCCCGAACGTGTACGGCATCGATATGCCAGCCAAGTCTGAACTGATTGCAAACAACAGAACCACAGAAGAAGTGGCCAAAGTAATAGGCGCCGACTGGTTAGTGTTCCAAGACGTGGAAGATTTAAAACAAGCCTGCTTAGAAGGCAGTAAAACCCAAGCGAAACAATTTGATTGTTCGGTATTCGATGGTGAATACGTCACCGGTGATGTTGATGAAGCCTATCTTGCCCGTTTACTCGAGCTACGTAATGACGAAAGCAAAAAGAAAACGAACACAGTAGAGAACGTCAATATCGATTTACATAATGATTCAGAAGTTGAGTAGTAATGGACTTTTCAGAGTTTAATGACCGCTACCAATCCGATTTAACAGATTGCGCGTTAGAAACATTGGCGGTAAGAGCAGGGCAAGTACGTACGGCAGAATGTGAGCATTCAGAGCCTATGTACTTAAGCAGTAGTTATGTATTTAACTCTGCGGCAGAAGCCGAAGCTCGTTTCTTAGGTGAAGTTAAAGGTAACGTGTATTCACGTTACACCAACCCAACGGTACGTACGTTTGAAGATCGCTTAGCAGCCATGGAAGGCGCTGAAGCATGTGTCGCTACGGCCAGTGGCATGGCGGCAATTTATGCGACCTGTATTGCTCACTTAGAATCAGGCGACCATTTAATCTGTTCGTCTAGTGTGTTTGGCAGTACCGTTAAGTTGTTTGATGCTTACTTAGCGAAATTTAATATCGAAGTCGAATACGCTGACTTGCTCGATGCTGACGACTGGAAACGCAAAGTTAAAAGCAACACTAAGATGCTTTACCTTGAGTCACCATCCAACCCCGTTAACGATATTGCCGACATTCGTGTTATGTCAGAGATTGCGCATGATGCCGGTGCTTTATTGGTGGTTGATAACTGCTTCTGCACACCTGTCTTACAGCAGCCATTGCAGTTAGGTGCCGATATAGTAGTGCACTCAGCCACTAAATACATCGACGGCCAAGGACGTTGCTTAGGTGGCGCCGCATTGGGTTCTCGCGAGTTAGTTGAGCCTATTGTTGGTGTATTGCGTACGGCTGGCCCAACAATGAGCCCATTTAATGCATGGGTATTCTTAAAAGGCTTAGAAACACTGCATTTGCGTATGAATGCGCACAGTAATAACGCACTGTATTTGGCTAAGTGGTTAGAAAGCCATCCTAAAGTGAATAAAGTGAACTACTGTGGCTTAGAAAATCATTCAAGTCATGAACTCGCCAAAAAGCAGCAATCTAACTTTGGTGGCGTGTTGTCCTTTGAGGTGGTCGGCGGTAAAGAAGGTGCATGGCATGTAATCGATTCAACCCGCATGATTTCAATCACTGCTAACTTAGGTGATGCTAAAACCACCATTACACACCCAGCTACTACCACTCATGGGCGTATTGGAGAAGAAGCACGATTAAGATCGGGTATTACGCAAGGCTTAATTCGTGTGGCAGTAGGGCTTGAAAACGTCGAAGACATCAAACGTGATTTAGCGCGTGGATTAGATACGATAAACTAGACCCTTAGGCAGATACTCACTATGCTAGACCTAAGTTTATTTAGGAAAGCAGTATGACAGCCATTCAGTCAGTATTAGGGCAGCTTAACCAAGTGATTCTTGGTAAAGAGAATCAAACCAAACTTGCGTTAAGCTGCTTGCTCGCCAAAGGTCACTTGTTAATCGAAGACTTGCCGGGCATGGGCAAAACCACTTTATCTCATGGGTTAGCTTCCGTCTTAGGTTTAAGCTACAACCGTATTCAATTTACTTCCGATTTACTCCCTGCCGATATTTTAGGCGTAAGCATCTTTGAACAAGATCCGACCTCGCAACAAGGCAGCTTTCGTTTTCATCCAGGCCCCGTCTTTAGCCAGGTGTTATTAGCCGATGAAATCAACCGCGCTACCCCTAAGGCTCAAAGTGCCTTATTAGAAGCGATGGAAGAGGCGCAGGTTACTATTGAGGGTGAAACTCGACCTCTGCCAACACCTTTCTTTGTTATTGCTACACAGAACCCTATATCGTCTTCAGGTACTTTTCCGTTGCCTGAATCGCAGCTCGACCGCTTTTTAATGTGTATCGAATTAGGCTATCCCAGTGAGCAAGCAGAGCGCTTGCTGTTAGAAGGGAAGGATCAACGAGAAATCGCTAAGCGTCTAAAAACAGAGTTAACCTTAGACAAACTGTTAGCGCTGCAAGAGCAAGTCGAACAAGTCAAAGCCAGCAGCAGCGTATTAGATTATTTGCAACGTATTGTGGCTTATACCCGTTATGAAGCGGGGTACCAGTATGGGTTGTCGCCACGTGGTGCATTAGCCTTATTGCGCAGCGCTAAAGCATGGGCGGTAGTAAACGATGGGCGCGAATATTTAGTACCAGAAGATATTCAAGCGGTATTACCAGCGGTAGTCGATCATAGGTTATCGCAAGCGGCCGCTAGCAATAAGCAAAAAGTATCTCAAGACATTCTACAGCACGTACCTGTTTTACAATGATCAACGCTAAGTTTTGGCAGCCTTATTACCAGAAGTGGTTAAATAAGCGTATTCCGAAAACCAATAAAATAAAGCTCAGTCATCGGTCGGTATTTATTGTTCCGAACGCAGCAGGTGGGCTTTATATTCTGTTATTAGTGTTGATGCTAATTACCTCCATCAACTACCAAAATAACCTGTTGTTCGGTTTAACGTTTTGGCTGTTTAGCTTGTCTTTGGTCGCGATGATTTTAACCTTTAGAAACTTAGCAGGGTTAACAGTAATTGCCGGTAAAGCACAGCCTTGTTTCGTCGGCGAAAAGTCTGCCTTGCCGGTGCTGTTTGAAACCTCTAGCAGTCGACACCAAGGCATAGCCTTCGGATATGCCAAAGACATCAGCAGTTATTTTGACGGTAATGGTGAGACCATACAAAAGTTTCTTTATTACAGCCCTGCTACTCGTGGCTACTTTGACGTTAAACGCATGCGGGTAGAAACGCGCTTTCCACTAGGACTTTTCACTGCCTGGAGTTGGCTCAAGCTAGACTTTTCAGCCTTAGCCTACCCACAACCAGAATTTGTGCCTTTTATCTTTTCCGAAGGAGAGGGTGAAGAACACACAGAGCATGCGCAGTTAACTGTCTCTGGTGATCAAGACTTCTATGGTTTGCGAGAATACCAACCAGGCGACTCCATGCGCCAAATTGCTTGGAAACAACTGGCTAAAGGTCGAGGGTTAGTCAGTAAAGAGTTTGAACAGCCTCAAGCCAATAGCTGTATGTTTGAGTGGGACAGTCTGGCACCTTTACCCGTAGAAGTCCGCTTGAGTCGACTGTGTGGCTGGGTGTTACAAGCCCACGAAAAATCTTGGCAGTATGGGCTTAAGTTACCGGGGGTACAGATCCCCCTAGATTATGGCTTAAAACATAAAGAGCAGTGCTTAACGGCTTTAGCGCTATTTAATGGTAAGGGGGCTTAATGACGACCAAAGAACCTTTATCACTCCCTCGCCATGCTTTGCCTTGGGTATTGCTGAGCCAATCGTATGTGCTGATGCAGTTAGTGGGGCATATTCCATACTGGATTTACGCCTTGTTTGTTTTAGCGGTGGGCTGGCGCAGCCTAACGCATATGGGACGCTTGTCTTATCCTAATAGTTACATTAAAGCAGTGGTTGTGGTGGCAACGTCGGCTGCCATCATTGCGACTAGCCGTTTTGATTTAGAAAGCGCCACGGCATTTCTTGTGGCCGCTGGTATTCTTAAATTACTAGAAATGCGCCACCTAAAAGACCTCTATGTAGTGGTCTTTCTTAACTTCTTTATTCAAGGCATCGTCTTTCTATTCGAGCAAAGTATCGGTTACTTTTTAATTGCTCTTATTGGGGTGTGGTTGCTCATTTCCACTTTAGTATTAGCACACTACAGTGATAGCCAAAAAGGGCGCTATAAACGCACCACTAAAATGGCAGCCCAACTTATGCTGTTATCGTTACCGATGATGCTGGTGCTGTACTTCTTATTCCCTCGTATCGGTCCATTATGGGGTTTAACGCTTCAGTCTAATAAAGCGTTAACTGGGCTGAGTGATCAAATGAATCCTGCCGATATTGCCGAGTTAAGTCAGTCAGCTGAATTAGCGTTTCGAGTCACTTTTGATAAACAAGGAATTCCAGCTCGCCAAGAACTGTATTGGCGAGCCTTGGTGCTAGACCATTACACAGGTCGCCAGTGGCGTGCTCAGCATACACCACAACTACAATGGCCAATGAGTGACCAAGAACCAACTCCTGAACAACGTAGCTATGAAATTATTCAAGAAGCCACTGGCCAAAACTGGTTGTTCTCTATGGCACCTGCCGCCACCCTTGAGCGTGGAATAGGCATTAATGAGCAGGGCTTGTTACGCACCAGACGACCTGTATTTCAACGTAAGCGTTATCAAGTGGCGCAAGACTTAACAGAAGCCTTACCTGCTAAACAACTGAGTGATTTTGAAAGACGCACTTATTTACAACTTCCCAAAGGCTACAACCCTAAAGCACAAGCCTTAGCGCAAGAGTTGCAACAACAATCTGCAACAGAGTTAGAGCTGTTAGATAAGCTCATGCAATACTTTTATCAGCAAGAATTTAGCTATACGTTAAAACCTCAGATATTGGGTAAAAACGAAATAGACGATTTTCTATTTAATACCAAGGCCGGGTTCTGTGCGCATTATGCCGGAGCGCTTACCTTTATGGCGCGCAGTGTTGGTATTCCCGCGCGAGTGGTAGCCGGTTATCAAGGCGGAGAATGGAATGAGACAGAGCAGTACTTAACCGTTAGGCAGTACGACGCTCACGCTTGGGTCGAAATTTGGCAGCCAGAGTTTGGATGGTTACGTTACGATCCAACCGCCATGGTCGCAGCCGACCGTATTGAGTTTGGATTAGAGCAAGCGTTGGCAGAAGAAGGCAGCTTTATGGAAGGTCAGCTTTTTTCAATGCAAAAATATAAGAGTGTGGCTTGGTTAAATAAGCTCAGAATCTCATTGGATACCATTAACTATCAATGGCAACGTTGGGTATTATCTTACGATAATCAACGCCAAAAAGGCTTTCTTGAAAAAGTCTTAGGGTTTAACCATTGGCAACAAAGCTTATACATTATTGCTGCCAGTTTTATTGTGTTCTTTTTAATTGCGTCTGTACTGTTATGGTGGCGTTTACGGGCAGCTAAGCCTTCTCCATTTATTCAGGCGTGGCAAAAACTGCAAACCAGAGCACAAAAACTGGGAGTGCAGCCCAAAACCGGTGAAACCGTTACTCAGTATTGCAACCGTTTGATTCAAGCCTGCCCACAGCATGAAGCGTTAATTCAATCCACTGCGCAGCAAATTAACCAATGGCTGTATCAAGACGATTCGCCCGACGATAAAGCTATGCAAGAAGCAGTAATAGAATCGATTAAACACCTGACCAAACAATTATCAGTGCAGAAGGGCTAGCTACATATGTCGGGTATTTATGAAATTAGCACTCTAGAGCAATTGGAACAGCATTTAAACAGCGATAAATTACTGTTAATCGACTTCTGGGCGCCTTGGTGTACAAGCTGTAAAGCAATGTTGCCATGTCTAGAGCGTATAGTTACAGATAGCTCTAAGAAGTTGGTCTTACTGAAGGTGAATATCGATATTTTAGAGCAGGCTGCCGAGCGTTTTACAGTGTTAGGCTTACCTTGCATTATTTTGCTGCAGCATAAAACCGAGCAGCTGCGTATTACGCAGCTATTAACGGAAGGTCAGCTTAAAAAGGCTTTGTCGCCTTGGATAGAGTTAGAATATGTGCAGCTTTTAAAGCAGGCTGATGTTGAAGCTGATCAAACACAAGCCTTGCGAATAATCGAAAAAGCCATAGAGCTAGAGTCCGACTTAAGCCAAGTACACTTAGCGTATATTAAGCGTCTGTTACAGGCAGAAGAGGGCACTGGTCGACTGCAGGCACAAAACCACATAGACAACTTATCTCCTGAAATACTCAGAGACCCAGAGATAAGCAGAATTGTCTCTTATCTTGATTTACTTAATGACATTACCCGAGCCGGAGAGCAGTTTTCCTGTATTTATAGCTGGCTGGTGGACGAACAATACACTCAAGCCTTCGATGCATTAATTACTGCTTATCAGCATCAGAGTAGTGCTGAAATACATGAGCTGATCGTTAAGCTACTTAATGTTATGCCCGATAGAAAATTAGCGCATCGCTTGCGCGTCCAGTTTTTAGCTCTTGCTTAAAGTTTATACCGTTATCTTATGAGGTGGTTTAGCGATTTCATGCCAATGTTTCGCATCTGTTTGATACCGTACTAG
>CALJVD010000179.1 GCA_937974825.1 uncultured Oceanospirillaceae bacterium
ATGAGCGGCTTCTTATCTAACGGCTTATTAAGCTGGGAATAGTTCACCAAGCTTAGTAGCTAACATCATGTCGCCTTCAACGCGTAGTTGACCAGACATAAATGCCATCATGCCATCAGTTTCGCCAGAAACAATGCCGCTCAAAGTTTCAGAGCTTAAAATCAGAGTTACGTTAGCGTCATCATTTTCGCCTTCGCCAACAGTACAAGTACCGTCTTTGATGATTAAATGATAAAGATCACCATCTTCAATGTTGAATTGAAAAACAAGGTCTAAGCCTGCAGCTGCGTCGGCGTTAAACTTGCTGTTCATTTGTTCGATGATTTCTGCAACAGTTGCCATATCGGTTTCCTTATTAGTACATCATAAGACAGGAGTTAATCAGGGAAAAAGTTAAATATAACCCTTCCTGCCCGTGGTGTCTTTAACAGACGGACAACACAATATTGACTCCGCCACTAGGTGTCAATATGTAAATAGGCCATTATTCTAAAAAACAGCCGAACTATGCATTCTTTCCCTAGACGGCAAGCATAGTTGCCCCTATGCTTGCCTTTTATTTTTAATAATGTAGGAAAAACCACGTGGATTTTATATTCGAATACGCCGCTTTCTTTTTAAAGACTGTCACCATCTTAATTTCTGTTTTAATCGTTATTGGTTTTATTGCCTCAGCGAAGAACAAAAACAAGCACAACAGCGAAGGTGAGCTGGTTATAAAAAAGTTAAATGACGATATTGAAGATTACAAACAAGACTTTGAAGTCGCTTTATTCAGTGAAGCAGAATTAAAAGCACTCGATAAACAGCGTAAGAAAGAAGACAAAGAAAAAGAGAAAAAAGAAAAGGCAGCACTGAAAGCTAAGCTTAAATCCAAAGAGAAAGATGCCAATACTGAATCAAACACAGAGATTGAGCCAGATAAAAAACGCGTTTTCGTTTTAGATTTTGACGGAGACATTCAAGCGAGTAACACAGACTTCTTGAGACAAGAAATCACAGCCGTACTTACCACTGCAACCGAAAAAGACGAAGTTGTAATTCGCTTAGAAAGCCCAGGTGGTGTTGTTCATGGCTACGGTTTTGCTGCATCACAGTTACAACGTATTCGCAGTAGAAATATCCCATTAACAATATGTGTTGACCATGTAGCCGCCAGTGGTGGTTATATGATGGCTGTATTGGCCAATAAAATTATTGCAGCCCCATTTGCTGTGGTAGGTTCTATTGGTGTCGTGGCGCAACTACCAAACTTCAACAAAGTATTGAAAAAGTATGACGTTGACTACGAACTCTATACTGCAGGTGAATATAAGCGCACTGTCACTATGTTTGGTGAGAACACAGATAAAGCTAAAGAAAAGTTTCAATCAGACCTTGAAGATACCCATGTGCTCTTTAAAAACCATATCAATCAGTTCCGCCCTGGCTTAGATATTGAATCTGTTGCTAATGGTGATATTTGGTACGGCAGTCAAGCTATTGAGAAAGGGTTGATCGACGCTGTTGGTACCAGTGATGATTATATTATTGAAGCCTGTAAAGATGCAGATGTTTACAGCGTTCAATACGAACTTAAGAAAACCTTTAAAGAAAAGTTAGGTTTGGCAGTTCAAAAAGGGGTAGAAAGCAGCTTCATCAAGTTGTCGACAATGATTCAGCAGCAGCAACATCGTAAAGGATAAGGAGTAAATCATGACTTTTTTAGCCTACCGAGTAGAAGAACAAGAAGAGGGTATGAAGGCTAGTTGGCAAGAGTTTCATACCGATAGCTTGCCAGCAGGAGAAGTACTGATACAGGTCCAATATTCATCTTTAAATTATAAGGATGCCTTATCTGCTAACGGCAACAAAGGGGTAACTAAGTCATTTCCTCATACGCCTGGTATTGATGCAGCAGGCATTGTGCTAGAAAGTACGTCTAGCACCATTAACGTAGGCGATGAAGTTATCGTATTTGGCTACGATCTCGGCATGAACACCGCCGGCGGTTTTGGTCAACAAATACGCGTTCCGGCAAATTGGGTTTTAAAAAAGCCGGCAAGTATAACCTTAGCTAACAGTATGTCATGGGGTACCGCTGGATTCACTGCAGCCCTAAGTGTTCAAAAACTTGAGCGATCAGGAATTCAACCAAGCAATGGACCTATAGTTGTTACTGGCGCCACTGGGGGCGTTGGTTCTGTTGCTGTTGCCTTATTAGCTAAGCTTGGCTATGAGGTTGTTGCTGTCTCGGGAAAATCAGAACAAGCTGAGTTCTTAAAAACGTTGGGAGCTAAGTCCCTCGTTACTCGTGAAGAAATCTTATCCTCAAAAGGCAAAGCTATGGCTAAACCTTTGTATCAGGCCGCTCTTGATACCGTTGGCGGTGATATGGTTTCAGCGTTAATTCCACAAATTCAACCAGAGGGTGCAGTAAGCACCTGTGGCATGATTGCTGGCATTAAAATAGAAGCTAGTGTATTCCCCTTTATATTAAGAGGTGTTTCCTTGTTAGGTATCGACTCCGTCGAAATTCCTGTCAAAGATAAGCAAAACATCCTTAATAAAATTGCTGCTGAGTGGTCTTTACCGTTAGAACTTCTAACGACTGAAATCGGTCGCTCTGAACTTACTGAAACCCTAGATAAAATTATTACGGGGCAGGGAGTAGGGCGCTATCGTTTAAACTTAAACAAAGATTAACGTCTCCACCTAAGTAGCAATGCACATAAAAAACGCGCACTTGATTTCTCAAATGCGCGTTTTTTATTTAGCTGTTTAATATCGAATTAATCTTATGAAACAGCTTTATCTCTACGTCTGAATAAAGGCTTAGTCTCGCGAACATCAGCCTGATATGGGTTTGAAAACGGTTTGAAGAATCTTAAAACGTCTTCCAGTTCTTGATCTTCGCGCATTAAGTAAGAGTCAAAGCCAACACGCTGTAAGTTATGCAATTGGTCGACTAATACGTCACCTATGGCACGAATCTCACCTTGGTAGGTATAACGCTCACGAAGTAGGCGAGCCGTACTATAGCCACGTCCGTCTGTAAACACAGGGAAGTTAACTGCAATAAGCGTAAAGCTCGAACTGTCATCGCCAATTAAATCAACGTTTTCATGGCTATCAATCCAAACGCCAAGTTTTCCGGCTTGAGCATGGGTTAAAAGCGCTTCTTTGTTTTCTTGCCAGCGAGGTAGGCTGATAATGCTGTAATCTTGGATATCTTGTTCGTCGTCTATGACTTGCCAAGCATCATCCTGCACTAATTGACCATCTTTGATTAACTTAGGCATATACAGCTCCTTTAAATGCGTCATGTCCAATGCGGTAGTAAGCATCAATAAATGACTCACCCTCAATACGCTTGTCGACATAGAAGTCTAATATTTTAGCAACCACATCCGTCACTTCATCACGAGAGACTGATGGTCCAAGAATCTTAGCAATTTGTGCGTCAAATCCTTGCTTACCACCTAAGGCTATCTGATAAAACTCTTCACCTTTTTTATCAACACCAAGAATACCGATGTTAGCAATATGGTGGTGTCCACAAGCGTTCATGCAGCCAGAAATGTTAAAGTCGATTGGGCCTAGATCATGCAAATAATCTAAGTCGTCAAAACGCGCTTGAATCGCTTCAGCAACTGGAATTGACTTAGCGTTAGCTAAGGCACAGTAGTCGCCACCCGAACAGCAAATAACATCTGTTAATAAATCTAAGTTTGGTATGGCTAAACCGAGTGGTTTTAGCTTCTGCCAAAGTTCGAATAACTTACGTTGCTCAACGTCAGCTAATACCATGTTTTGCTGGTGCGTATTACGCGTTTCACCAAAGCTATATTCTTCAGCAATGTCTGCTAGTGCTTCTAACTGTTCTGAGGTGATATCACCTGGAGTCAGTCCAGTTTCTTTTAGTGGCATGGTAACAATGGCATAACCCGATCTTTTATGTTCACGAACGTTTTTGTCTAACCAACGTGCAAAGTCTGGGTTGTCTAAACGTGCGTTCTGTAACTCAATAGGACCGTCTTCTAAGTCTAAGTAATCGGGTTCAGTAAAGTGGCGTTTAATACGGTTTATTTCTTCTTTAGTAAGCTTGTCTTCAGTGTCACGAATTCGCTCCCACTCAAGTTCAACCAACTCTTTAAAGCGCTCAATTTTTAGTGCTTTAACTAAAATCTTGATGCGTGCCTTAAACTTATTATCACGACGACCAAACTGGTTGTAGACGCGTAAAATAGCACTGATATAAGTTAATAGGTCTTCTTCTGGAACAAATTCATTAATAACCACACCGACGATAGGCGTACGACCTAAACCACCACCCACGTATATACGGTAGCCAATTTCGCCTTTTTCATTACGACGAATATTAATACCAATATCGTTTACAGTAAGTGCAGCGCGGTCGACATCAGGGTCAGCATTAATACAGATTTTAAATTTACGTGGTAAGAATGAAAACTCTGGGTGAAATGTCGACCACTGACGAATAATTTCAGCGTACGGACGAGGATCGGTCACTTCTTCAGCAAGTACACCTGCGTACTCGTCTGTTGTTGTATTACGTACAACGTTACCTGATGTCTGAATAGAGTGCATTCCAACTTCTGCCAGCTCGGCGAAAATCTTGGGTACTTCTTCAAAAATCGGCCAGTTTAGTTGGAAGTTTTGACGAGTTGTTACGTGCGCAACGCCTTTGTCATATTTACGAGCAACGTGCGCTAATTTACGCAAGCGTACTGACGTCATCATGCCGTAAGGTACAGCAATACGGTACATAGGCGCGTAGCGCTGGCGATAAAGGCCATTTTGCAAGCGTAAAGGTAAAAAGTCTGTTTCGGAAAGCTTTCCATCAATAAAACGCTGCATCTGGTCTGTGAACTGTGCTACGCGTTCTTGTAATAACTTTTCGTCGTGCTCATCGTATACGTACATAGAAACCCAACATCAACTAAATGAATAATAAATAGGAACGAGGGGAACAATAGCAAAGCTTTTATATTCTTAAAATGACTATTTATCTATATTGTTATTCGAATAAGCTATATGAGATCTTTGTCAGATTAATTGACTTGGTTTTGAATAAAATATGGAAGAGAGTGATTATTTAAAGTGTTAAAAGATTAGGGTAGTCAGAGAAAATAGCGTTTACACCAGCCTTATACAGCCTGTCAGCGTCTGTTTTATCGTTGACGGTATAAGAAGCACAATAAATACCCGCTTGGCGAATCTGCTTAACTAATGCTGCGTCAAAAAACTGCAACTGAAAATGCAATCCATGCGCATCAACTTCAGAGACACGCTCATGCCAATTGTGAGGAATAGCTTCGACATTCAGCGCACGCGTTAAATTTGGAAGCTGTATTTTAGCTTCACGCAACGCATGAATGTTAAAGCTGCTCAGTAGAATAGGGTGATTAGCTGGAGTGTCTTCTAGTGCCTTAGCAATTGCAGCAACCGTTTCCGTTTCAAGTCCAATAGTAGGCTTTATTTCTAAATTAAGTCCGAGCTTTAATTCATTTGCCTGCTGGAGTAATTCTGGCAGAGTAAGAATTCGTTGCTGATGATACTTAGGATCGAACCAACTCCCCATATCAAGCATTTTAAGTTGAGCTAAGCTGTGTTTCACCACCAATCCATGCCCATTAGAGCAGCGCTCTAAATCAACGTCATGATGTATTACAGCAACGCCATCGGCGGAGATAGTCACGTCAACCTCGCACCAGGTTGCTCCAAGCTCAACCGCTAAAGAAATAGCGGCAGCTGTATTTTCAGGAGCAAAAGCACCAGCACCGCGATGGGCAATAAGTGCTGGCATGCTTTTATAGGCGTTTTGCATAGTCACCTAATCAGGGTTGTAGTCTAAGACAGGGCTTAACCAATGCTCCATATCGACCATGGTGCGTCCTTTACGTTTTGCAATGTTTTCTACTTGGTCTTTAGCAACTTTACCTACTTTAAAGTACCTTGATTCAGGATGAGAGAAGTACCAGCCACTTACTGCTGCAGCAGGTGTCATGGCAAAGTTATCAGTTAGTGTCATACCGGTGTGCTCGGTAGCATTAAGCAACTCAAACAAGGTTTCTTTCTCAGTATGGTCAGGGCAGGCTGGGTAACCTGGCGCTGGACGTATGCCTTGGTAGGCTTCTTTAATAAGGTCTTCGTTATCTAATGACTCGTCAGACGCATAACCCCACAATTCAGTACGCACATAATGGTGCATATACTCAGCAAAGGCTTCTGCTAAACGGTCACCAATTGCTTTTACTAGAATTGAATTGTAGTCATCAAACTCTTCTTTATATTTCGCTGAGAGCGTTTCTGATTCTAAACCTGAAGTTACAGCAAACCCACCGATATAATCGTCTACAGTGCCTTCTGGTGCTATGTAGTCAGCCAATGAGTAGTTGGGCTGATCGTTAGGCTTATCTAACTGCTGACGCAAATGGTGTAATACTGTTATTTCTTCAGTTCGATCTTCATTGAAAACAACAATATCATCTGCACCACGGCGTTGTGCAGGCCATAAACCAACAACACCACGAGCCGTAAATAGCTTCTCATCAATCACACGCTGAAGCATCGCTTGAGCGTCTTTAAATAAGTTACGTGCAGCCTCACCAACTACTTCATCTTGCAAGATGTTTGGATACTTACCGGCCAACTCCCACGAGATAAAGAAGGGTGTCCAATCGATGTAATCAACCAACTTAGATAAGTCGAAGTTTTCGACCACATGCAAACCAAGCTTCTTAGGCTTAGGTGGCGTGTAGTTATCCCAATCGATTTTAACGCCATTCTCACAAGCTTGTTCGTACGTAAGCATAGGTGTCTTCTTACGATTCGCCATACGTACACGGATTTTCTCGTACTCTTCGCGACGCTCTGCCCAAATGGCTTCTCTGTCTTCAGGGGTTACTAGGCGTTGCATTACACCGACAGCACGTGAAGCATCAGCCACATAAATAACGGGGTTGTTTTTGTAACGCGGTTCAATCTTAACCGCTGTGTGCGCCTTTGACGTAGTCGCACCACCAATCAGTAGTGGTAAATGGAAGTCTAAACGTTGCATTTCTGCGGCAACACTGACCATTTCATCCAGAGAAGGGGTGATTAGGCCAGACAGACCAATGGCATCACAGTTTTCTTCTTTAGCTACTTTTAAAATCTTTTCGGCGGGTACCATGACACCAAGGTCAATGACTTCAAAGTTATTACATTGAAGTACCACTGCAACAATGTTCTTACCAATATCGTGCACGTCACCCTTTACGGTGGCCATCACGATCTTACCTTGCGTACCTGAGCTACCGTCTTTTTCTTCTTCAATAAACGGCAATAGGTAAGCAACGGCTTGTTTCATAACACGAGCACTTTTTACCACTTGCGGCAGGAACATCTTACCGGAACCGAAAAGGTCACCGACTATGTTCATACCATCCATTAATGGACCTTCAATCACCTGAATAGGGCGATCGTGCTGCAAGCGAGCTTCTTCGGTATCTTCAACAACGTAGGTGTTTACACCTTTAACCAAGGCGTGCGCTAAACGCTCGTTAACAGGCAGACTACGCCACTCTTCAGATTCTTTCTCTTGAACAGAGCCATCACCACGGTATTTTTCAGCAATATCCAGTAGGCGGTCGGTCGCGTCAGGGCGACGGTTTAAAATAACGTCTTCAACTCGTTCTTTAAGCTCTGCAGGTAGATCATCGTAAACCGCTAGCTGTCCAGCGTTTACAATACCCATGCTCAACCCTTTTTGGATGGCGTAATAAAGGAACACAGAGTGAATGGCTTCACGTACTGGTTCGTTACCACGAAAAGAGAAGGATACGTTACTGATACCACCAGAAATCTTAGCGTAAGGTAATTGAGTGCTGATGTAGTGACAGCTTTCAATAAAGTCGATCGCGTAATTGTTGTGTTCTTCAATACCCGTTGCAACGGCAAACACGTTCGGGTCAAAAATGATATCTGATGGATTAAAACCGATACCAACTAGAATGTCGTAGGAGCGCTTACAAATTTCATTCTTACGTTGTTCTGTGTCGGCCTGGCCTTTTTCATCAAACGCCATAACCACTACTGCGGCACCAAAGCTTAAACAACGTTTCGCGTGGTATATAAATTCTTCTTCGCCTTCTTTTAAGCTGATTGAGTTAACAATAGCTTTACCTTGAATACAGCGAAGACCAGCTTCGATGATGTCCCATTTAGATGAGTCGATCATGATGGGTACGCGTGAAATATCAGGCTCAGAGGCAATCAAATTCAAGAAGCGAACCATGGCATCTTTTGAATCCAGCATGCCATCGTCCATGTTGATATCGATGATCTGCGCACCGTTTTCAACCTGTTGGCGAGCCACTTGCAGGGCTTCATCTAAGTTATCTTCAAGAATTAAACGTTTAAAACGGGCAGAACCTGTTACGTTTGTCCGCTCACCAACGTTCACAAACAAGCTGTTTTCATCAATATTAAAGGCCTCTAAACCAGACAAACGGCAAGCAGGCTTAATTTCAGGAATTTGGCGAGGTGCGTGTTTAGACACTGCCTCAGCAATCGATTTAATATGCTCTGGGCGACTACCACAACAGCCACCAATAATATTTACAAACCCAGAAGCGGCAAACTCTTCAACAATGGCAGT
Organism: uncultured Oceanospirillaceae bacterium; assembly: GCA_937974825.1. Classification (GTDB taxonomy): domain Bacteria; phylum Pseudomonadota; class Gammaproteobacteria; order Pseudomonadales; family Oceanobacteraceae; genus Venatoribacter. Next base: position 8,645 of record CALJVD010000179.1, read on the forward strand.
CATCTCTTCTGGTGTTTGGTCGTATTCGGCAAATTCGTTGGGCAAACCCGCGTTAGGATGCGCAGAAACAAATACGTCTGCTTTCTTTGAGATTTCTTCTAGGTGAGGGCGTAACTCTTCAGCACCTAACGCACAGTTTAAGCCGACTGAAAGTGGTTTAGCATGGGCTACTGAGTTCCAAAATGCTTCTGGTGTTTGACCAGACAATGTACGGCCTGAAGCATCGGTAATAGTGCCTGAAATCATGATAGGTAATTCTTCACCACGAATTTCAAAAGCCTGATGCACGGCATAAATAGCAGCCTTAGCATTCAAAGTATCGAAGATGGTTTCGATCATTATAATGTCAGAACCACCATCAATTAGACCTAACGCTGCCTCAGTATACTCTTCGGCAAGTTGGTCAAAGGTAATGGCACGAAAACCTGGATCGTTCACATTAGGGGAGAGCGATAACGTTTTACTGGTTGGACCTAGTACGCCCGCTACGTAACGTGGAATACCAGTTTCGGCTTCCACTTCATCGGCTACTTTTCGAGCAAGACGCGAAGCTTCAACGTTTAACTCTGTTACCAAGTGCTGCATTTTATAGTCAGCCTGAGAAACACCTGTCGAGTTAAATGTATTGGTTTCAATAATATCGGCTCCCGCCATTAAATATTGACGGTGAATGTCTGCGATAATATCGGGTTGAGTCAGAACTAATAAGTCATTATTACCTTGAACATCTTGCTCTATGTCGGCAAAGCGTTCACCACGAAAATCTTTTTCAGTTAATTTATGGGCTTGAATCATTGTGCCCATTGCACCATCTAATATATGTATGCGTTTCTTTAAATTTTCTTTTAAGACACTGATGCGTTGTTGACGAGATGATTTCAAAGTACTGCTCACAATTTGTAAGTAAAAAAAGGTGTTGCATTGTACCAGAGGCGACATCATGCGAACAAATTTAACCAAGTAAATTGGTTGGGTATTCCGTAAAAAGTCTGTTTCCGTTACAATGACATCAGTTTTTAGAGGTATTAACTATGACATCTTATGTAAACATCACTCCCGCTGCCGAAGAATATCTTGCTGGCCTACTTAGCAAACAAGATACAGAAGGTATGGGGGTGCGTGTATTTATCACTCAACCTGGTACTAAATACGCAGAAACCTGCTTGGCCTACTGTCGCCCTGAAGAGGTCAATGTCAACGACGAAATTCAACAAATGGAAAAGCTTAAGGTTTATGTTGAAACCATGAGCATCCCATATTTAGAAGACTCTGTTATTGATTACGCAAAAGATCGTATGGGCGGTCAATTAACCATTAAAGCGCCAAACGCTAAAATGCCTAAGGTAACCAGTGATAGTCCTGTAGAAGAACGTATCAAGTATTTGCTGTACACAGAAATCAACCCAGGATTAGCCTCACACGGTGGCGATGTCACCTTTATCGAGCTTACTAAGGAAGGTGTAGCCGTATTAGAGTTTGGTGGCGGCTGTCGCGGTTGTAGCGGAGTAGACTTCACCCTAAAAGAAGGTGTTGAAGCAACAATGGTTGCCCGCATTCCTGAAGTAACTGGTGTACGAGACGTTACCGACCACTCAGACACTTCTAACGCTTACATGTAATATCCATACACAAAGCGTCAAAAACAAAAAAGGAAGGCAAATGCCTTCCTTTTTTATGCTTCTAGTGAAAGCTGCAACCGACTAAATTCATAGCAGGCTACACAAGTGTGGCTTAATTTCAAACTATAAATCCTGACCACGCAAAAAGAGACGAGCACAAAAAGGCCCGGCCTATTGCATGGTTAGCACCAGATTTATAGGTATAGCCTATCCTTCGCGCAGCTAAAAGCCGCCGAATATTCAGCTAAGAGTGGGTTGACCATAAGCCAACCACTAGGGTTTGAAATTGCCGGAAGGTAACGAAGACCACCGGTTACCGCAGAGCGGATACTAGGTTCAAAAGTATGAGGCAAACCTTGCGATTTGCCTACCGATCGAGGTAAGATACACCTGTTGCGGCCTCGTAATTCCTTAATAAAATCAAGGACTTACGAGCTAAGAAGCGCGACTCTCGTCGCACTTACATGTTTGGATAGTTTGGACCACCCGTACCCTCAGGCGTTACCCATGTAATGTTTTGTGATGGGTCTTTAATATCACAAGTCTTACAGTGAACACAGTTCTGAGAGTTGATTTGGAAGCGTTTATCGCCATTTGGATCTTCAACAATCTCATATACGCCAGCAGGGCAGTAGCGCTGCGCAGGCTCATCCCACTTAGGCAGGTTTACTGCTAGAGGAATAGTATCATCCGTTAATTTTAGGTGACATGGCTGATCTTCAGCATGGTTTACGTTACCTAAGAATACAGAATCTAACTTAGAGAATGAGAGTTTGCCGTCTGGCTTCGGATAATCAATCTTCTTGCACTCAGACGCTGGCTTCAATGTAGCATGGTCTGGAGTTCTATCATGCAGAGTAAATGGCATTGGGATTAAGTTTTGATCGATGAAGTTGAATGCACCACCAAACAAAGTACCAAACTTATGCATTGCAGGACCGAAGTTACGCTCACGCTTAAGCTCTTTGTATAACCAAGAACCTTCAAACGCAGTAGTGTATTCAGTGATTTCGTCGTTAGCACGTCCGCCAGCAATCGCTTTTACTAACTCTTCAGCCGCTAGTAAGCCGCTCTTCATGGCAGTGTGCGTACCTTTAATCTTCGAGAAGTTTAAAGTACCTGCATCACAACCAATTACTAAACCGCCTGGGAAAGTCATCTTAGGTAAGCAGTTGATACCGCCTTTCGCAATAGCACGTGCACCGTAAGATACGCGTTTACCACCCTCTAAGTACTGCTTTAGCACTGGGTGGTGTTTCATGCGTTGGAATTCATCGAATGGGCTTAAGTGTGGGTTAGAGTAGGATAGGTCAGTAATTAGACCAACAGCTACTTGGTTGTTTTCAGTGTGGTACAAGAAGAAACCACCGGTAGAACCTGTCTCACTTAGAGGCCAACCAGTACCGTGAACCACTAAACCTTCTTTATGTTTAGCTGGATCGATGTCCCATAGCTCTTTAATACCGATACCGTAGTGTTGTGGGTCTTTACCTTCGTCTAACTTAAACTCAGCAATTAACTGTTTACCTAAGTGACCACGGCAACCTTCTGCAAATACTGTGTACTTTGCACGTAGCTCCATACCAGGCATGTATTCTGCTTTTGGCTCACCTTTAGCATCCACACCCATGTCACCAGTTACGATACCTTTAATAACACCGTCTTCTAGAATATATTCAGCAGCTGCGAAACCAGGGTAAATTTCCACACCTAGATTTTCAGCTTGTTCTGCCAACCAACGAGCAACGTTACCTAATGACACAATATAGTTACCATCATTGTGCATGGGCTTTGGAATCATCCAACCAGGCGTTTTGATTGATTTTTCAGGGCTAGTGAAGAAATAAACTTCGTCACGTTCTACTGGCGTATTTAAAGGGGCGCCTTGTTCTTTCCAGTCAGGGAATAGCTCTTTTAATGCACGGTCTTCAATAACCGCACCCGATAGAATATGGGCACCAACTTCAGAACCTTTCTCTACCAAACATACAGACAGTTCTTCGTTTAATTGTTTTATACGACATGCCGCACTCAGTCCGGCAGGGCCACCACCAACGATGACGACGTCATATTCCATTACTTCACGTTGCATATTGTTCTCCTCGGTTGAAGCTGGGAGCTAAGGGTTTATGAAGCTCACACGCTTGGTGTTATTAACTTTTAATTAATAGATTGTACGCCTAATGAGCCTAAATTACTCAATGAGGTCGGCTAAAAAAGCTGACATTATACTTTTGAAGCATTGCCAAGCAACCATTTAGTGCAAATCTTCTAGTAAATCTGCCATAAAAACAATGAATTACCCCAAAATAGTAAGGAAAAGAGGGGATTCCTATTGACGCTGCCCTCAAACACCTCAATAATGTTGCGCGCTGGAGAGGGCTGCATTTGGACTGTGTCATCATTTGTCGGCGTGGTATTGGCCCTTTTGTTCATCCACTAGTTAAATACGAGGAATCTATGAAGGTTCTTGTCGCTGTTAAACGCGTAATTGACCATAACGTCAAAGTACGTGTAAAGCCTGATAATTCAGACGTTGATCTGACTAACGTAAAAATGGCTATGAACCCTTTCTGCGAAATTGCTGTTGAAGAAGCAGTACGTTTAAAAGAGAAAGGTGTAGCTTCAGAAGTAGTAGTTGTTTCAATTGGCCCTAAAGTTGCTCAAGAGCAAATCCGTACTGCTTTAGCTTTAGGCGCGGATCGCGGCATTTTAATCGAAACAGAAGACAAACTTGAGTCTTTAACTGTTGCTAAACTGTTAAAATCTGTTGTTGATAAAGAACAACCTCAGTTGGTATTGCTAGGTAAGCAAACTATCGATAGCGATAACAACCAAACTGGCCAAATGCTTGCTGCACTAGCTGGCATGGGTCAAGGTACTTTCGCTGGGGAAGTAGTTGTTGAAGGCGATAACGTAAACGTTACCCGTGAAATCGACGGTGGTTTACGTACTGTTGGCTTAAAACTACCTGCAGTTATCACAACTGACCTACGTTTAAACGAACCTCGTTATGCTTCATTACCTAACATTATGAAAGCAAAGCGTAAGCCTTTAGATGTAACCACTCCTGCTGATTTGGGTGTTGAAGTTAAATCCACTCAAACACTAGTTAAAGTAACTCCACCAGCAGAACGTCAAGCCGGTATTAAAGTGGCGAGCGTTACTGAGTTGGTTGATAAACTTAAAAACGAAGCCAAAGTGCTGTAAGGGGAGCGAGTTATGTCTATTTTAGTAATCGCTGAACACGATAACGCTAGCCTAAAGCCAGTTACTCTTAACGTTGTAACTGCTGCTACTAAAATTGGTGGCGATATTGACGTTCTAGTTGCTGGTAGCAACTGTGGCGCAGCTGCAGAAGCTGCTGCAAAAATTGCAGGTGTTAACAAAGTATTAGTCGCTGACAATGCTGTGTACGAGCACCAATTAGCAGAAAGCATGGGTGAATTAGTTGCTGAACTAGGTAAAGGCTACAGCCACGTCCTAGCTGCTGCTACCACCACTGGTAAAGACTTCTTACCACGTGCTGCTGCATTATTAGATGTAAACATGGTTTCAGAAGTAATTGCGATTGAATCTGCAGATACTTTTGTACGTCCTATTTACGCTGGTAACGCTGTTGCAACTGTTCAAGCTTCAGACAGCATTAAAGTTCTTACCGTTCGTGGTACAGGCTTTGACGCAGCTGCTGCCGAAGGCGGCTCTGCATCTGTTGAAGCAGTTGACGTTGTTAAAGAAAACGCGCTATCAAGCTTTGTTGGTGAAGAACTAGCTAAGTCTGACCGTCCTGAATTAACTGGTGCTAGCATCGTTATTTCTGGTGGTCGCGGTATGCAAAACGGCGAAAACTTTGAAATGCTTTACAAAGTTGCTGATAAGCTAGGTGCTGCAGTAGGTGCTTCACGTGCCGCTGTTGATGCTGGCTTCGTACCTAACGATATGCAGGTTGGTCAAACTGGTAAGATTGTTGCTCCAGACCTATATATCGCAGTTGGTATTTCTGGTGCTATTCAGCACTTGGCAGGTATGAAAGATTCTAAAGTTATTGTTGCTATCAACAAAGACGAAGAAGCTCCTATCTTCCAAGTTGCCGACTACGGCCTAGTAGCTGATTTATTTGACGCAGTTCCTGAATTAGATTCTGCTCTATAAGTCTTTCAAGGCTACATAAAAACCCAGCTTCGGCTGGGTTTTTTATGCCTATTGGTTAATGATTATTTTCCTCTTTAGCTTGCACTTTGATTAGAGTAAAGTAACCTTTTGTTTTTATTAGGCATACTGTCTATAAATGGAATGCAGGCATAAGAAAAAATGGCACCTAGCGCAACGCACACAGAGCTTTCTCAGCAAGTAACTAGCACTAGTCTTAACACCCGTTTACCTTTTGGGTTTGCTAAACGATTCGGTGTATTAGTCGAAGGAACTCAAGAGAACATTCAATTACTTCATAAGGAAGGGGTTCCAGCCTCTGTCATTATGGAAGTACAACGCTATCTATCTGCGCCATTTCGCTTACAAGCTATCAGCAATGATGAATTTGAGCGCCGGTTAGGGCTTGCTTATCAAAGCGACTCATCAGACGCCATGGAAATGGTCGAAGGTTTAGGCGACGATATGGACCTAGCCAGCCTAGCCGATTCTTTACCAGAAACAGAAGACTTATTAGAACAAGAGGGCGATGCGCCTATTATTCGCCTAATTAATGCACTGCTAACCGAAGCTGTTAAAGAAAATGCATCTGATATTCATATTGAAACCTACGAAAAACGCTTAGTTGTTCGATTCCGTGTTGATGGTGTATTAAGAGAAGTCGTACAGCCTAAGCGCGCGTTATCAGCGCTACTCATCTCTCGTATTAAGGTTATGGCAAAGCTCGATATTGCTGAAAAGCGCGTACCACAGGATGGTCGCATCTCGTTACGTATCGGTGGACGTGAAGTCGACGTGCGTGTTTCAACCATGCCATCAACATACAGTGAGCGCGTGGTAATGCGTTTGCTAGACAAACAAGCAGGGCGTTTAAGCTTATCTCAGCTGGGCATGGCAGAGCGCGATTTAGCAGCGATGCGCAATATCATTAGCAAACCCCACGGTATCATCTTAGTAACAGGACCTACGGGGTCGGGTAAGACGACAACACTTTACGGGGCACTCAGTGATTTAAACGACACCAGTCGAAACATACTGACCGTAGAAGATCCTATTGAATACAGTTTGCCTGGTATCGGGCAGACTCAAGTGAACACCAAGGTCGACATGACCTTCGCTAAGGGCTTACGAGCCATCTTGCGTCAAGACCCTGATGTCGTGATGATTGGTGAAATTCGTGACTTAGAAACCGTTGAAATAGCCATTCAAGCCTCTCTGACTGGTCACTTAGTATTATCGACCTTACATACCAACACCGCCATTGGTGCGGTCACCCGTTTGCAAGATATGGGCGTCGAATCTTTTTTATTATCATCGACACTTATTGGTGTAATTGCTCAGCGCTTAGTACGTGTACTTTGCGAAAACTGCAAAGAAGAAGCCACGGCCGATGCATCAGAATGTGAGATTCTTCGTATAGACCCAGCGAATCCTCCTAAGATTTTCCACGCCAAAGGCTGTGATAAGTGTAATCAACTTGGTTATCGAGGTCGCCAAGGGGTATATGAAATCATTCAGATTGATGAAACTCTAAAAACGCTTATTCATGAAGGAGCAGGGGAGCAAGCTCTAGAAAAGCACGCTCGCACTCTAAGTACCAGTATCCATCAAGATGGTGTACGTAAGGTCCTTGAAGGAAGCACCACCATTGAAGAACTACTACGTGTAGCTAAAGGTTAATTATGGCTGCTTTTGTTTATCGTGCGGTTGACACAAATGGCAAACAACAAAAAGGCGTTTTAGAAGCCGACAGTTCACGTCAGGTACGCCAACAACTGCGTGATAAAGGTTGGATACCACTTTCAGTTGAAGTCACCACACAAAAAGCGAAAAACGAAGGCGTTTTTAGTCGCTCACCGCGTTTGTCTGTACCCGAATTAGCGCTTATCACGCGTCAATTAGCAACATTGATTCAGGCTGGCTTACCCATTGACGAATCATTAAAAGCTCTATCCGATCAAACCGGCAAACAACGCATTAAAGCAATGATTCTTGCAATTCGCGCTAAAGTGCTAGAAGGCTACACCTTAGCCAAAGCATTGGCTGAATACCCCAAAGCGTTTCCGCACTTATATCGTTCTACTGTTGCAGCAGGTGAGCACGCAGGGCACTTAGACAGCGTGTTAAATCGTTTAGCTGACTATACCGAAGCACGCCAAGCGTCTGATCAAAAGATCAAACTGGCTGCAATGTATCCTATTATTTTAAGCATCGTTGCCATTGGAATAGTCATTGGCTTACTCACCTATGTGGTGCCTGATATAGTCGATGTATTTGTTAAGAACGGTCAAGAACTGCCGGGCTTAACGCAGTTTATGCTTAACCTTAGCCACTTTATTACCGATTGGGGGCTGTTAACGCTTATCCTGCTTGTCGTCGCTCTCATTGTGTTTAATATGGCGTTAAGAAATGCAGGCTTTCGCAAAAAGTGGCATGCATTCTTAATTCGCATGCCGGCATTAGGTCGCTTTGTTAAAGACACCAACACAGCGCGTTTTGGCAGCACCTTAGCCATTCTAACCAGTAGTGGCGTCCCCTTAGTTGATGCCATGCGCATTGCCAGTCAGGTGGTATTAAACATTCCCATCCAAGAGGCTCTCACGCAAGCGACCATTAAAGTCAGCGAAGGCAGCAGTTTAAACAAAGCGTTAGCAGAAACGGGTTTTTTTCCACCCATTATGCTGCATATGATCGCCAGCGGGGAAAACAGTGGTGAGCTAGACTCAATGCTTGCAAGAACCGCAACACAACAGGAAACAACCTTAGAAAACACGGTCGAAGCATTGGTTAAGATATTTGAACCGCTAATGTTATTAATGATGGGTGGCATTGTTGCGACTATCGTCGCCGCAATTATGATGCCTATTTTAGAATTACAAAAAATGGTGCAGTAGGAGTAAACATGCAACAACAGAAAAACAAACAACGTGGTTTTACATTACTAGAAGTAATGGTAGTACTAGCCATTATTGGTGGAATCATGGCGTTGGTCGCTACTAACGTTATTGGCTCTGCTAGTGACGCACGTGTTGATACCACTAAAAGCCAAATCAAACTTTTAGAAAATGCCTTAGACCTATACAAGCTCGATAACTATACCTACCCAACCACTGAACAAGGGTTAGAGGCTTTAATTAAGAAGCCTACTAGCAGTCCTGAGCCAAGAAACTACCGCTCAGAAGGGTATTTAAAAGGCAATAACGTACCTACCGATGCTTGGGGTAACGAATTTTTATATTTCCTCGATAAAAACCGTTATGAAATCATTTCTCTAGGTGCAGACGGCCAAGAAGGCGGCGATGAAGATGCAGCCGATATTAGCAGTTTAGACCTGTAATCTTATGCGGCAAGTACGAGCTTTTACCTTACTTGAAGTAATGGTGGTGCTTGCCATCATTGGCAGCCTGTTGGCGATGGTTTCCATCACCGGCAGCAGCCGCCAAGCAGAAGATGAAACCACGCGTTTAGGTCAGCAGCTCATCACTTTGTTTTCTGCTTATCAACAAGAAGCAGTTTTTCAAAATCTTGACCTGGGCTTAGCATTTCAAGATCAACAGCTGCTTTTGTTAAATCTGCAAGATATCCGCAAAGAAGAAAATAACGCTAATAAATCTCGCGAAGAGTTAGATGCTCTTGTGAAGAACCCTTGGCAGCCATACAGTGGTCATTTAAAACAAAGACTGGAAATTCCGGAATATATTGAAGTACTGCTCAGTGTTGAAGGCACTGAAATCGACCTATACCAACCCACACCAGAGCACGGCCCTAAACCTGTATTGGTTTTTTTATCGTCTGATGAGTACAGTCATTTCAAACTAACCCTTAGCCACGATGATGATCCGAGCTTTATGGTGGTACTGGAAGGCGATGGATTTAATCCACCTAAGCTTACGTTGGAGTACTTCTATGAATAAACTTCAGCAGCAAGGGTTCACCTTATTAGAAGTTATGGTGGCACTCACAGTGTTTGTTGCCATTGCCGTTACACTTAGCCAAACCGCTAGCCAAAGTATTGATACGACGCTTTACCTTCAAGAAAAGACGCTAGCATCTATGGTGGCTGAAAATAAACTAAACACGTTACGTATTGAAGGCCTGCCAAGCGTTGGCGACCGTAACGATAGTACTGAACTTGCCACCAGAGAGTGGCATATCAATACTAAGGTCGAAAAAACTGAATTCCCTGATACGCACCGTGTCACGGTCAAAGTTGCTGCTGCCACCAGCAAAGATACCCCTCTTATAACGCTTGTCACCATCATAGGTAAACACTGATGAAGATGCGTGGGTTTACTTTACTGGAAGTGCTTATTGCCGTAGCCATAACGGCCATGATTGGTGTAGGAGCGACACAGCTACTCACCAATGTTATCGACTCTAGACAAGCGATTGAAATTCGCGCCGAACAACTTGCTAGCCTACAGCGCTTTAATATGATTGTTAGCCGCGATATGGAACAAATTATTAATCGCCCCATACGCGATGAATACGGCGACGAACAACCGGCTCTCATGCTAGAAAGTGGACAGTATTTATTAGAATTTACACGTGCTGGCTGGCGCAACTCTCCTTTGGCGGAAGAACCCCGTTCAGAACTCCAACGCGTGGCTTACCGTTTAGAATCCATCCATAGCGACCCTTGTGAGCCTGCTCGCATTAAACTTGAGAAATGGAACATAGTCGATGAAAAAGGGCAGTGCTTAGTACGCTATTTTTGGCCGGTCTTAGACCGTGCAAACAATACCCAGCCTATTACCCAAATGGTGTTGGAACAAATCGATGAACTCGAAGTTGAAGTGCTTTCGCAAGGTGCATTAGCAGAAGATGACATAAGCGCAATACGTCCATCAGATTGGTATACCGTATGGCCGGCCTTAAACATGGGCGCCACCGATCAGCAAACACCAAAAGCTATACGTTGGCGTGCTATATTACCGCATCTTGGTGAAATCAAACGTCTATGGATTATCTCTTGGGCGGTTGACCTATGAAGAACCTACAGAAACAACAAGGTTTAGCGCTTATTTTAGTATTGATGATCTTTGCTATCACCTCAGTGCTTGCCATTGCTATGGTTGAACGACAATCGTCAGACATGCAGCGCAGTACTACTATGCTGACCATACAACAAGCACGCGCCTATACTTTAGCGGCTGAAGACGCAGTTAAAACCGGTTTATTTTTATCATGGCAGAAAAACAAAGAAACCGTGCACGATAAAGAAGACTGGGCTCAAGAAAGACGTTTTCCTTTATCACCAGGCATGGCATACATTCGTATCCGAGATGCCCAGGGGCGTTTTAATTTGAATACGCTCAGCCCATTGGCTGCAAACAAACAGACGCAACAACAGCGCTTCACCAATTTATTAAACTTACTGGGTATCGACCCTATAATCAGTGTTAATGTCAGTAACTGGATGAATAAAGAAAGCCAAGCTGACGACTTATACCAAAGAAAAGAGCCCGCCTATCGTGCGGCATACCAAAGCTGTAAGCATACATCCGAGCTCTTACTGGTCGATGGTATGGATCTTGATATATACGCCCAGCTAGAGCCCTATATCGCTTGCTTACCAATTACAGCCGCACTGAATGTTAATACTGCAAGTCCAATGGTTCTAGCCGCATTAGATGCCACGCTAACACTGAATGATGGCCAAGCAATGGCAGCGGCTAGGGGTGATAAAGGCTTTGCAACACTCGATGATTTTTGGGCACTGGTAGAAGTAGAGCCCTTTGTTAGAATAGATGAAAACAAAACAGACTTTGAGCCTTGGGTTCAAACCGACTTCAGTGTAAATTCAGAGTATTTCGAAGCGTTTATTCGAGTAGACTTAGCTGAACGTATTGCCAGCAGCGAAGTATTAATTAAAAGAAGCACAGGAAGCGGCGAACTAACAACGCTCTACCGAGACTATTCTCGCCGTGAAGCACGGTCAGAACCACAAACAGAGCAAAACCAATTGCAGGATACAGCAGAGTGGAAACAGTAAAGGTTCAATGGAACACCTTAACCGGTGACTGGCTAGTAAGCTCGGTTAACGGTGGGCAAGCTCAAACCATAGAAGAGTGGGCTGAAACACTACCAGACTTAACAAAAGTTCGCATGATTTTGTCTGCCACCAACTATGTGGTGCATTGGTTAGCATTGCCGGGCGTTAGCAGCCGTCAAGTTAAAACCGCCATGCCTTTTGCTCTTGAAGAGTCATTAATTGAAGACATTGGCAATTATCTTATCTTACCAGCAGGACAAGCTAATAAACGTTACCGCGCCTATGTGGTTGCCAATGAATTAATAGAGCGTTTGCTTGAAATTTGTGAGCTTCATCACATTGTATTAACCGATCTAATTCCTGAAACTTGGTTGCTCAACGAAGATCATAAAAGAAACCTTATTATACGAAACGAGCAAGGTTGTTTTATTAGCTTACCTGGCGTATTTGAAGGTTTTGTCAGCGATGTGGCACTAACCCCTGTGTTAGAGTCTATTTTTAGTGCTGATACGACCTACGAGCTCATTGAACTGCAGGCTCACTCCTTAGATCCATTACAATTACTAGAAACCACCCTAGAGACTGGTTTTCCAGGTAAAATCCAATCTATCCAAAAAGAACTTTTACCTAGCGAAGCTCCTAGCATTAGTTCGAAAGCCTTTAGCTTTTTAGTAGGGCAGTTCCAAGTACAAAGCAAAGAAGAAAAACCTAAAGCTTGGTGGCGTCCGCTTATTGCGATGGCCGCCACCTTACTAATTATTTGGACGGTGATGCTGTACAGCGAAGTAAACACACTTAAAAAGCAATCTGACCAAGTACGCCAAGAAAGTATCGCTTTATACAAACAGCTGTTCCCCGGTGAACGTATTCGTGCTCTAGAACGACAATTTCGTGAAAAGCTTAATGGTGAATCAGGCGTTGAGTCTGTTGGCTTTCTAAACAGCACTAACAAGTTAGCTAAAGCCTATAAACAACAAAGTTTAGACAAAAAAGTACGCTTAAACTCAATGCGTTTTAATGACCGTTTGCAAGAACTGACCATTGAGGTCCATGCTTCCGACTTGAATGAGTTACAAAAACTTAGACAAGCACTAGAAACAGCAGGCATACAGGCAGAAATTGCCAACGCTACCAACGACAAAGACGGTGTAAAAGGGCGTTTACGCATCGGTGGGCAATCATGAAGGCACAATTACAACAACTTAGTGACCAGTTACAAGAACTAAAGCAAAAATTATTAGCACAACCCTCTGTCCAACAGGCGACCGCTTGGTACAACGGATTACCTAAGCGCGATCAACTTATTGTTCAACTGGTCAGTGTTTTATTAATTGCTGCTCTAGTCTTTGCTATGTTTTATGCACCACTACTAAAAGCAAGGAAGACAGCACAATCGCAGCTCGATCGTAACCTAACCACCTATAACTTAATTGCCAGCAATGCGGGGCGCTTTGGTGGTGTAGGCAGCAATCAAGTCAATTTAAGCGGCTCTATCCTTAGTGCCACAACATCCTTAGCTCAACAGCAAGGAATTAATCTAAGCCGTTACGAGCAAGACGGTTCTAACTTACGTGTATGGTTAGATAAAACTGCTTTCGACGATGCAATTACCTGGTTTGAAGCTTTAGAAACACAACGTGGAATTCGTGTTAGCCAAATCAGCATCGATAAAACCGACATAACAGGGCGAGTAGATATTAGAGCAACATTAACAAGGTAGCCTTACTCCCTGTCATTTATTTATAGGTGTGTTTATGAGTTTTGATTACGATTTAATAGTTATTGGTGCGGGTTCAGGAGGCGTACGTCTTAGCCGTATGGCCGCCAACAAAGGTTGGAAAGTTGCTGCAGTAGAAGAGCGTTATTTAGGTGGTACTTGTGTCAACGTTGGCTGCGTACCCAAGAAGCTATTTGTCTATGCTTCCGAATATCCAGCCAAATTCTCACAGGCGAAAAACTATGGTGTAAACGGCACCCTTGAAAGCATTGACTGGCCAACACTTCGTGACAATAAAACCAATGAAATCAATAGATTAAATGGAATATATAAGAATCTACTTGAAGGACCGGGCGTTACTATTATTGACGGTCACGGCAAAGTAACGGGAACCAATAGTGTTGAAGTCAACGGTAAAACTTACACCGCTGATCGCATTGTTATTGCAACAGGCGGTTGGCCGTTTAAACCTGACATCGAAGGTGCGGAATACGGTTTCACTTCTAACGAGGCCTTTTATTTAGACCAGCTACCTAAACGTGTTGTTGTTATTGGTGGTGGCTACATTGCTGTAGAGTTTGCTGGTATCTATAACGGCTTAGGCGTTAAAACCGAACTTGTTTATCGTGGTGAACAGATACTACGTGGCTTCGATCAAGACGTACGCGACTTTGTTAGCGAGCAAGTCGCAGAACATGGTGTAAATATTCATACCAATACCGATGTGACTAAAATTGAAAAACTGGCAGACGGCTCATTGGTTTGTCATTTAAGCACAGGCGACACCCTTGCATGCGATGGTGTAATGTTTGCCACCGGTCGTCGTCCGCTAACGCAAGGCATCGGCCTTGAAGAGTTAGGGGTTGAAATAAACGACGACGGCACTGTTAAAACGAATGAGATGTTTAACACTAATATCCCTTCTATTTATGCTCTTGGCGATATTATTGGTACGCCAGAACTAACCCCTGTTGCCTTAGCACAAGCAATGAAACTTCTTTCGCATTGGTTTGACGGCGATACCACGCCACTTAGTTACGAAGATATTCCTACTGCCGTTTTCTGCCAGCCTAACATTGGCACTGTAGGCTTAACCGAAGAACAAGCGCTTAAAAAATTTCCAGGTGATATCACCATCTTCGATAGCAACTTCCGAGGTATGAAGCACACCATTACCGGTGAGAACATTCGTACTTATATGAAGCTTGTGGTTCAAACAAGCACCGACAAAGTACTAGGCGCTCATATGGTTGGGGAAGAAGCAGGGGAGATTATCCAAGGACTTGCAGTAGCGATTAAAGCGGGCGCTACCAAAGCTATTTTTGATAGCACCATTGGTATTCACCCAACGGCTGCAGAAGAATTTGTGACCATGCGCACCCCACGCAGCTAACCACAACGCTGATTGCTATAGCCGTAAATGCAACAGTGTATTTATGGCTTTCTTATCGTTACGCACTATTCTTAATTCTTATATCGTTATACAGTATTAATCTAACAGTTAACGATGGAGATAAGTTGCTATGAGTCGTACTTATATTGTTACCGGTGCCGGTTCTGGTATCGGTTTGGCCACCAGCCAAATTTTACGCGAGCGTGGATACAAAGTAATTGGGGTCGATCTGAAGAATGCAGAAGTAATCGCAGACCTTTCAACGCCTAAAGGTCGCCAGCAGGCGGTGACTGACGTGCTAAAAGAAACTCAATCGGTCGATGCTGTTATTGCTTGCGCAGGTGTTGCCATGCCTAAGGCTATCACCGTCGCCATTAACTACTTTGGTGTGACTGAGTTTGTGGAAGGTCTCGTCCCAACACTCGCTAATTCCTCAGCACCACGAGTAGTCGTTGTTTCTTCTATGGCATCTTTACAGCCTAACTCCGCAGAACTCGTTGATGCTTTATTAGCCGATGACGAAGCTAAAGCACTCGAGATAGGCGGCGCTCTAGAAGCCCAAGGTCCTCAGACAGGATATTTAAACTACTCATCGTCTAAACGCGCTATTTCACGTTGGATTCGTAAGGTCTGTATCGCTGACCGCTTTGCAGGGCAAGGAATCGCCGTCAACGCTGTTGCGCCCGGTATAGTCATTACCGAGATGACTAAAGATTTATTGGCGACCGAAGAAGCCCGTAAAAACGTCGATGCACAAGTACCAATGCCATTAAACTACCACGCTAAAGCATCCGATGTAGCTAAGTTAATTATTTGGTTATCTTCAGAAGAAAACACTCACGTAACTGGTCAGACTATTTATATAGATGGCGGAGCAGATGCTACGTTACGCGGTGATGATATTTGGAGTTAAAATACCCCCTGCATTCAAATGCAGGGGAATTTTGTTATTGATAACTTAATTTATACTCTTGGGTTTCAGCATCCTTGCTGACAACCACATTAAAGATCGAAGCGCTTGGTGTAGACCCAGTGGCTGCACCAAAAGTGTGATAACGAGTACTTAATACCCCTTCATCCCAAGATGCTAGCTGCACAGTGGCTGTACGACCTTGCGCCCGTTCGTAGTTGGCCAACTTGATTGCATACTCACCTTCACGCAATTCGTTTTTATTACAGGATGCGTAATAGTGCTCAGGTCCATACGCGGAAGTATTATCGACGTCTAAAAAGCCCGAATCCCCTTTTTTGTCAGCATAATATACCTGTTTGCCGGAT
>CALJVD010000180.1 GCA_937974825.1 uncultured Oceanospirillaceae bacterium
GGTTAACGGCAAGCCGCTAATGCACCAATGAACAAAGGCTTTACCAATGGTCATGGCGTATAAAGATTCACCCGAAGCTAACCACTGTTCTAAGGATCCATCGTCGACGTCGGCTTTATATAGAGCGTCTAACGACAATAAAGTTGCCAATAATGCTGCCACCCAAATAACACCGCCTGCAATTTGGCTTAAAAACTTAGGGTCTGGGTCTACGGCCATTGGGAATAACGCCGCCACCATAATAAAAAACACTATAGGGTTTAGCCATTCGCCGGGGTTACGAGCGGCTAATAGAAAGTCGCGTTTGACGGTGGCAAGTACTAAGCTCATGCGTTTTCCTCCGCAGAACCTGAATGTTGTCCGAGTTCAATACGCTTTAGCTTACCGATATTTTCTAACGCATGATGACTGGTAACAATAACGGCGCCATTACGCTCAATATGCTTTTGCAGCATACCTTCAAGCCAAGCCACACCGTATTTGTCGAGTGCGGTAAAGGGTTCGTCTAAAATCCATAAGGGCATAGGCGCTATGCACAAACGCGCTAAGGCAACGCGACGTTGCTGACCGGCAGAGAGCTGCTGACAAGGTGTGTCTTCATAACCACCTAGTTCTACTTGTTCTAATGCGTGCAATAAATCGTCTTCGTTAACCTGCCATGAACTGGTTAACCAGCGTAAATTTTCTAGGGGAGTAAGCGGCTTTTTAACCGCGGCCAAGTGGCCTTGATACAAACGCTGACTGGCGTATGTGTAAAAATCTTTATAGAGGTTATTGCCCTGCCATAAGAGCTTACCTTGGTAGTCTCGATTTAGGCCGGCAAGCAATCTTAACAAGGTGGTTTTCCCTGCTCCATTCGGGCCACTGAGTTGGACTAAGTCGCCGTTTTTAATGGCAATGTTAAAGTCGGAAAACAACACACGGTCATCCCGTTCACAATACAAATCTTGTGCTTCTAGCAATACAGAATTTGAATCGAATAAAGCGGTCATGGCCTGCCTTAGTTATTGAATGCGCAAGCATTATATACATAAACTTCGTGTCTGAATAATACGAAGCGTTGTTAGTTGCCCTACTTTAGCACTAACATTCTATTTTACGATTGATTTATGCCTACTCATTAGTAACAAGCAATAAAAACAGAATTTTTGCCACTATGTTATAATGTACAGACCTTTAAGACGCTGCACTTATTACCTTCCGTAATGAGTATTTGCGATACAGCATTTTTTTATCGCCTATCTTTAAAAGCGCCTGCCTACCTCTTTTATTTTTTTAGGTGTATTCCTTGTATAAAGATTTAGATTTTAACGAAGACCATTATTCTTTCGATGAGCATAGAGAAACCAACTATGATCACGACGACTACGAGTTATCTGAACCCGATTTTAACGATTTACAGTTTGATGATTACTCGTTAGACGAACCCAACCTTATTTTAGACGTTCCTTACGTTCCCACCGCTGAAAATGTCGTAGAAGCCATGTTAGATCTTGGCCAAGTAGGCCGTAACGATGTGGTTTATGATTTAGGCTGTGGCGATGGCCGCATTGTTGTAGCTGCGGCGCTTTCGCGTAGAGCGCGCGGTGTTGGGGTAGATATGGATCCTGCGCGTATTGCCGATGCTATGGAATACGCTGGTCATTCTGGTGTTCAGTTTGAGGTCGAGTTTATTGAAGCCGATTTACTGGAAGTCGATATTCAAGAAGCCACTGTCGTCACTCTGTATTTGCTTGATGAAGTAAACAAGCTCATCAGACCACGTCTGCTTGATGAGTTGCGCCCTGGTACGCGTATTATTTCACACGCCTTCGATATGGGTGATTGGATACCAGACGAACGCCATAACTACGGAAAAGCGAACCTATTTAAATGGATTGTACCGGCCAAAGTGGGTGGCATTTGGGAATGGGAATCAACCGCAGGCGACACCATTAAGGTTGAACTAAAACAGCAGTATCAAAAATTAAGTGGTCGTGCGTGGATTAACGAAGAAGCCGCCAAACTTGAAAGCGCTCTGCTGCAAGGCGATTTGCTTGAATTGTTAATTAAGAAAGACAGCGACAGCAAAGCAATGCGTTTTGTTATGCGCCATGAGAACAAGCAACTGATTGCCGCAGAAGATGGCTTACAAGCCACCCCAGCGGTAAGAAAACTAGGGCTGTAACAGCCCTAGCCTTTATTTAATTACCAATACCGGTAATTCAGTACTGCCTAGCATTTTTAGGGTGTTGCTGCCCACAAAGAACTGACGCAAACGCGTGCCTGCAAACGCCCCCATCACTAGCATATCGACCGAATTTTCCTGCTGATAGTTATACAGCTGCTGGAAAATATCGCCTTCCAAGTATTTAGCGTTCACCTGAAAGCCGCCCTCTTCTAGGCGCTGTATGGCTTGCTTAAACTTTTCTTCTTGGTCTGTGCTCTTGTTTTTAACGGTCACTAAATGACAGCGTAAGCCATTGAGTAGATCACTGCTTAAAATGCGCTCGAGTGCTTTTTCGGTGGTCGCACGACCATCGTACGCCAACATAAAGCTGGTCGGCTTTTTAAACTCTTTACTGGTAATAAACACCGGTGTACTCACTTGGCGCAGTAAATTTTCTACGTGCGACCCCAGTACACTGGCTTTCTCGCCAGACTCAGCACCAGAGTGGCCGATGACCACTAAGCGTGTGCTTTCTTCTTGCGCTAATACCGATTCAACAAACTGACCATGACGCTGCACGGTTTCGATTTTTTCGCAGCCATACTGTTGTGCGCGCTCTTTTGCGTTTTCGAGCAATTCTTTTCCGAGCTGCAAAGCAATTTTGGCACGCTGTTGGTCTAGGGTGGCAATTTCATCCAACAACTTTGAGCGTGCGCCTAAACCGATTTGACCAGACAGGTCTGGATTTTTAGTTTGATGGCTTTTTTCTATGCTGTGCAAAAACAACAACGGACTGTTAAGTTCGCCAGCCACCCAAATAGCTGCATCCTGCACACTGATTGACCAGCTAGATTCATCAATACAGGCTAGAACGTTTTTCATAATGCTTATCCTTATTGATTACTCATTAGTTTTTCAACGGCTTTGGCGTCGTCATGAAACGCAAAGCGATCAATGACTGTTTTACTGGCTTCGTTCATGCCGATGACTTCTACTTCTGCCCCTAGACGTTGATATTTGACTACCACTTTATCAAGCGCTGAGACTGCCGTTACGTCCCAAAAGTGAGCACGGCTAACATCAATCACTACTTTTTCTGAGGCCACCGAGTAATCAAATGAGCCTAAGAATTTTTCAGACGATGCAAAAAACACTTGGCCAATCACTTCATAGCGTAAGGCATTGGCGTCGGTGTCTTTCTTAACCACCATAATGCGACCAATTTTGTTGGCAAAGAATAAGGTCGCAAGCAATACACCCGCCAAGACGCCCAGTGCTAAGTTGTGCGTGTATACAACCACTGCAACGGTAGTAATCATTACAATATTAGTCGATAACGGGAATTTGCGGATGTCTTTTACTGAGCTCCAAGAGAAAGTACCAATCGATACCATTATCATTACTGCAACCAGTGCCGCCATTGGGATTTGTTTAATCCAATCGCTTAAGAACACCACCATTATTAACAAGAAGAAGCCGGCCACAAAGGTCGACAAACGCCCACGGCCTCCCGATTTAATGTTAATAACCGACTGACCGATCATCGCACAACCAGCCATTCCACCCATTAAGCCCGCACCAATATTAGCAATGCCCTGACCTTTACACTCACGGTCACGGTCACTTTCGGTGTCGGTTAGCTCGTCAACAATAGTGGCTGTCATCAGAGATTCTAATAAACCCACTACGGCTAAACCGGCTGAGTATGGGAAGATAATCTTTAAGGTTTCGAAGTTCAGAGGCACATCTGGCCATAAGAATATTGGCAGAGTATCGGGCAGCTCACCCATATCCCCTACGGTACGAACATCAAGCCCTAGGTACATTGCTAGACCAGTTAATAAAACGATACAGACTAACGGTGATGGAATGTTTTGACCGATTTTTGGAATATAAGGGAATAGGTAAATAATACCTAAGCCGGCTGCGGTCATGGCATACACATGCCAGGTGACGTCGGTAAGCTCAGGTAATTGCGCCATAAAAATAAGAATGGCTAAGGCGTTTACGAAGCCGGTGACCACCGACTTAGACACAAAGCGCATCAAGCCGCCAAGCTTTAAATAGCCCGCACCTATTTGTAAGACACCGGTTAGCAAAGTAGCAGCCAGTAAGTATTCCAAACCATGTTGCTTAACCAGCGTCACCATTAACAGCGCCATGGCACCGGTAGCGGCAGAAATCATACCGGGGCGCCCACCAACAAAAGCAATGACTACAGCAATACAAAACGACGCATACAACCCTACTTTAGGGTCGACACCGGCAATAATAGAAAACGCGATGGCCTCTGGAATAAGTGCTAATGCCACGACAAGACCCGACAACAAGTCTCCACGTATATTAAAAAACCACTCATTCTTCATATTTGTTAACATAAATCATCCATAGTACGGCTTAGCTTCTTCTTTGTGCGTTTAAAGAAACTAGGCAGTGTTTTCGTCAAAAGATCTAAATCAAAGGCGCATAGCCACTACAAATAGACTGTGCGGTGAATTAAAGGCGAGCATCCTAACATTTTTACTGTTTAAGCGGAATTAAGGACAATAAAGACAGGAAATAAAAATAAAGAGAGGGAGTGATATAAAGAGGTGTACAAGGTTTTTGTACAGCTTAGCCAAACGATCTGACTAAGCCGCATAACGCCTATGGATTGGCGGTGAAAGTTACGCAGCAAACTATATCGGACAGGTTTAAGCTGAGCTTGTGTGAGGTTAATGGTTTATGGGTAGCTTAAAGATCACCTCAAAGCCGTCTTCACGCCCAGTAGCAGGCGATACTAACGTTAGTGACGCACCGGCACCTTCCGCTATTGCTTGCGCAATGGCTAAGCCGAGTCCTGTTCCGCTCGCTCTGGTTTTAGCTCGCACAAAACGTTGAGTTAAATGCTTTAGTTCGTCTGCAGACACCACCGGGCCAGCATTAATAACTCGCAACACGCCTGTTGCCGACAAGTGAATTTCAATTGGTTGGTCTTGTGCGCCATGTTTATACGCATTTTCGATAAGGTTGCGTAATAGTATGGCGAGGGCATCTGGGTCTATTGATGAATAGACGCTTGTTTGTTCAGGGGTATTCAGCCGTATGGTTAAACCTGCTCTGTGTTGATATTCCGATACTACATGCTCTAGCACCAAACTTACCTCTTGGGGGGAGTCTATTAACACGCTACCGCTTTCAGCCTTAGCTAATTGCATTAGCTTTTCTGATAAGCGTGAGAGCTCACCTAATGATTCTTCTATTTGCCCTGCTCTTTCTTTTAATGGTCCGTCGGGTGCTTCATGTCGCAATCGTTGTACCTGTGCCATTGCAGCGGCTAAAGGCGTGCGTAGTTCATGGGCGCTGTTAGCGGTAAAGCTACGCTCAGACTCTAACGCCCGGCGTAATCGTTCTAATAAATGATTAACCGCTTCTGCGATTGGAGCAATTTCGTCAGGCAACTCATCACCTTGAACTAAGGACAAATCTCCTGACCCGCGTAATTCAATATCATCACTGAATCTGCGTACTGTTCGTAAGCTGTGATGAACAAACCACCAAATGCCAATCAAAGTTAATGGAATCAATACCAACAATGGCAGCAACAACAGTAAGATTGCTTGCAGTCTGGTTTGCTGCCTTAGTTTTAAAGGTTCGGCGACTTCAATAAAGATAGTGTTACTCACCGCACTAATACCATAAAGTCTATGAGTAGCAGTGCTACGCAAGCCTAACTGGGGTTTGTCGGGGAATACAGACAAGTTCACATCGTGTGATTTTAATAAGGGAATACCATTGGCACTGCGCACAAGATAAGTAATGTATTCATCATGAGCTTGCATAGAAACCACTTGCTGCAACAGGTCGGGGGTTTCTCGGTTAGTAATTTCCACCACTGCCAAGGACAGAATACGCTGTGCTACTTCTTCTAACGAGCTATCCAGTGTTTTGTTCATTGTGTAATCAACAATAATCACTGTGGTGGCAGTGGCCACTAACCAGAGTGCAACCACACCAATGGTTAATCCTAGACTCAGGCGACGCTGCAAACTCATTGTCGATTTCATTTAACCACCAATCGGTATCCCATACCGCGTACTGTTTCGATCATGTCTTTGCTCAACTTTTTACGCAGCCGACTGATATGTACTTCAACTGTATTACTTTCAATTTCTGCACCAAATTCATAAAGATGATCTTCTAGCTGAGAGCGTGACAACAGCGAACCCGGGTGCTGCAACAGTGCTTCAAACAATGCCCACTCTCTGGCTGTGAGATCAATTAAGGTGTTGCCACTGTGAACGGTATGGTTGACTCGATCAATATCAAAGCCATTGATATGTAAAAAAGGATTAGGATTGCCGCTATAACGTCGAGCGACCGCTGCAATACGCGCTGACAGTTCGGCCAAATCGAAGGGTTTAATTAAATAGTCATCGGCACCGGCATTTAAACCGGCGATACGGTCGGACAGTTGATCTAGCGCCGTAAGAATAATAACCGGCGTACTATCGCCAGAGGCACGAAGGCGCTTTAGAAAATCGATGCCTTTACCATCGGGCAGCATTAGGTCTAACAGGATTAAATCGTATTGGGTACTGGCAACACTTGCTTTTGCTTGCGCGAGGGTAAGCATCCAGTCGACGGCATGGCCATCATCTGCAATCTGTTCGCGCACACATTCGCCCAAAGTCACAGTGTCTTCGACCAATAAAATACGCATTCGCTGCTTTCTCCTAAGAGGAAATAGGCTTTTAGCTTATCAGATTCTCAGTAGTTACAGCACCTGCTAATACTTTTAAGCAGCTTAAGGTTGGCTTCAGGTTCATTCCATACAATAGCCACATGCCCACAATGGGCTTACCGGGAGAGAACCATGAAAACACCACTACTAATATCAACCTTATTAACCGCAACCCTAATGGCAAACCTAAGTTACGCCGATGATGACTGTCACGACTCAATAACCGACTGGCAACCTAAAAATGTATTACACCAGCAACTTGAAAATGAAGGATGGCAGGTACAGCGCATAAAAGTAGATGACGGCTGTTACAAAGTAAAAGGGTTAGACCAAAACGGTAACAAGGTGAAAGCTGAATACTACCCTGCTTCACTGCGCTTGCGTGAAATAGAAATAAAGTTTGATAAAGACTCCGCTATTCCTGAATTCTTTTATAGCGGTGACAGAACAGAGACACAAAGCATGAGTAACACTCAGTCAGGAGAAAAACTATGAAAAAGCTCACTCTTACACTGGCGTTAGCAGCCACTATGGCGCTGCCAGCAATCGCTCAAGCTCATGAAGTGACCTTTACCACTGTTTTGAAAAACTATAACGGTGAAGGTGCTTATGCAGCCCTTTACCTTGTGGATGCTAAAGGCGTTTATCAACGCACCTTATGGGTGGCTGGTAAAAAATCTAAGTATTACAAGCACCTCCCAGACTGGGCTCGCGGCAGCGGCTTGCGTAAAAGCGAATACGACGGTGTTACGGGTGCAAGCGTGCTAAGCCGAGGCTCTTTAGTCGTCACTGCCGAAATCGCCGATGAGTTGTTTGACGCTGGCTACGAAGTACGTATCGATACTGCCGTCGAAGACCTACGTGACAACCGCGCAGATGCCTCTATTGCTCTAACGACTAACGGTGCAGGCAAACCTGTTAATGGCCGTGGTTACGTAAAATCATTGAGCTACACGTTCTAACTTTGTAAAGGAGCACTTTTAATGCTACGCCAACTTCATTCGCTTCCCGGTCTTATTGCCGCTCTCTTTGTTGTTCTTTTGAGTGTGACTGGTGCAATTCTTGCGCTGAATCCAGTGCTTGAGCGAGCGACAGCCACCGTTCCTGCAACAGGGCAAATAACTATTGCCCAACTGGCTGGCAAGGTGGCGCAGCATTACTCGGGTGTTGAACAAATTCAAAGAACACCGTCGGGCACTATTATTGTCTATTACAACCAAGGCGATAACGTTGGCGTCGACACAATAGATCCGCTTACCGGTCAGGCCATTGCACCTTATGCACCTTCTAGTTTTTCTCGTTGGATAAAGAAACTGCACCGGTCACTTAATCTTGATTCGGCAGGCCGAGCAGCCGTAGGCATCAGTGCCTTGGTTTTATTTATACTGGCTATCACAGGCATCATGTTACTGTCTGTTCGCGTGGGTGGTTGGCGTAAGTTATTGAGCCCTATACGCGGCAATGTTATGCAGCACTTACACTTAGATTTGGGTCGTGTGGCTCTTGTTGGCTTACTTATTTCTTCATTAACAGGTGTTTATTTATCTGCGGTTAACTTTGAATTTGTTTCACAAGGTCAAGAAGCAGCGCCTGAATTTCCACTCACTGTCACCGAAGGGCAAGCAGCCGCAGTTGAAAATCTCGCGGCATTACAAGCCACCGACATAAACGCGTTACAGGAATTAGTGTATCCCTATCCGGATGACCCTTACGGTGTTTACTCGCTAAATACTATTCAAGGAAGCGGTTACGTTGACCAAGTTACCGGGGAATGGCTTGGCTTTGAAACTCATGACAAAACCAACGCCTTTTATCATTTTATTTATAGCTTACATACCGGTGAAGGCCTTTGGTGGATGGCACTCATCCTTGGCTTAAGCGCCTTATTGATGCCTATTATTTCTATGACTGGGGTTGTTATTTGGTGGCAACGTCAAGGTTCAAAACCCAAGATTACTGCTAATAGCAAAGCCAGCAGCGCTGATATTATTATTTTAGTAGGCAGTGAAAGTAACAGCACTTGGGGTTTCGCTAAAACCCTACACGACAGCTTAGTAAAAGCGGGAATACGAGTACATACTACACCTATGAACCAGCTGTCTTCGAACTATCATTCAGCCAAGCAACTGTTAATTCTTACGGCTACTTACGGTGATGGTGACGCACCGGCTTCAGCCAGTCAGTTTTTGGGTAAACTCGAAAAAATTACCTTACCACCAACCCTATCCACTGCTGTATTAGGGTTTGGCGACCGACAGTATCCGCAGTTTTGTGGTTTCGCTAAACAAGTAACAGACGCTTTATTAACTAAAGGCTTAACGCAATTATTGCCTTTTGACACCATTGACCGACAGTCACCGCAAGAGTTTTCTCGTTGGGGTACTGCTTTAGGTAAAGCCCTTGGTATTGAACTCACCTTAGTACATTCACCGGTTAAACCTAATACCATCAAGTTAGAACTGGCAGAGCGCGTAAATTACGGCGTAGAAGTACAAGCACCTACGGCCGTATTACGCTTTAAAGCAGCTACTGCACATGCAGCAAACAGTAACTCCAACCTTATGCAGCGCTTTCTAAAATCGAATGGCCTGCCTAAGTTTGAAGCCGGCGACTTGGTTGGAATATTGCCACCGAACAGTACGGTCCCTCGTTTTTACTCATTGGCCTCTGCGTCAAAAGACGACATGCTTGAAATCTGCGTACGCCATCAAGATGGAGGTTTATGCTCTACTTTCCTGCATAACTTACCCATTGGCGGTACTATTGATGCCTTTATTCAGCAGAACCCTAATTTCCGTCCTGCTTCAGGAAAAGCACCGACCGTTTTGATAGGTGCAGGCACAGGCATAGGGCCACTGGTTGGTTTTATTCGTCACAATAAAGCACACAACCCTATGCATTTGTACTGGGGTGGGCGCTGTCCGAATTCAGACTTTCTTTACGAGCCAGAGCTTAACTCTTACTTACAAGACAAGCGCTTAACTGAACTCAACGCTGTTTTCTCACACGATGAAAAACACTCTTACGTGCAAGATAAAATCAGTTTAGACGGGGAAGAATTACGCGGTTTAATAAAAAATGGTGCACAAATACTGGTTTGTGGTGGAAGAAATATGGCCAACAGCGTGGCGACTGCAATGAATGAAATTATGGCGCCATTAGGAATGGACGTAGCCACCCTTAAAGCCCAAGGGCGTTACCGTGAAGAT
>CALJVD010000181.1 GCA_937974825.1 uncultured Oceanospirillaceae bacterium
CCGCATAAACGTGTTTGGCAAAACGCATTTTTACGTGCATTAGATGCTCCTTTGCGTGCTTTAGTTTGGGTTATTGGTCTATCGGTTCTGACTGCGTGGTTTGCACAAAAAGAAGAGTGGCTAGGGCTACAAGAAAGCATACCCACCGTGCGCAGTATCTTTATTATTCTTACGCTAAGCTGGTTTTCATTACGATTTATTAACCGTTTGGAGGTTAATTTTAAAGCTCGTGCTGAAGCTAAGAATGACCACATAGACCCTACCGCCGCCGATGCAATGAGCAAGCTTGCCTGGGTGATCATTTTTATTTTAACGACTCTGTCTATTTTACAAACGCTAGGGGTGTCTATTACTAGTTTACTCGCCTTTGGTGGTGCGGCAGGTATTGCTGTTGGCTTTGCCGCTCAAAGCTTGGTTGCCAACTTACTAGGCGGGCTGACTATTTTCGCTACAAAAATATTTAAGATTGGTGACAATATTATTCTTCCGGGTACAGGCTTAAAAGGACAGGTTCAAGACATCGGTTGGCGCTCTACTACAGTGTTGGGTTTTGATAGAAAGCCGTTTTACATTCCAAACGCTACTTTTAACAACACAACTATTATCAACCATTCTCGCATGAGTCATAGGCGTATTGAGCAAGTTATCCACCTGCGTTATGAAGATATCGACAAAGTACCAAGCATCGTTGAGCAAGGCATCGAGTTAATTAAGTCGCATAACGAAATTGAAGAAAAGTCTGTGGTATTCCGCTTTGATTGTTACGGTGAAAATAGCTTGCAGCTGTCACTGTATGCCTTCACTAGTAAAGACTACGCTACCTATATGCGTGTTAAAGAAGAAATCTTGTTAGGCATCGCTCAAGTGGTGGCTAATAGTGGTGGCAAGTTATGTATGCCATTGAATTATCAGTCGATTGCTGATGGCCTACCTAGTAAGATTTAGCAACGATCAAGGCAGAAACCTGACAGCTGTTCTATCTGGGGTTATAATGCCCACCTGTTTATAAAACAATTAAGAAGAGTATTTTATGGGTCGCGCGTATCAAAACCGTAAAGAGTCAATGGCTAAAACAGCCGCTGCAAAGTCTAAAGTTTATTCCCGTTATGGTCGTGAACTCTATGTTTGCGCTAAACAAGGTGGCTACGATCCGGACGCAAACCTCGCTTTACGCAGCATGATTGAGCGAGCGAAAAAAGACCAAGTACCCGCTCATGTTATTGAAAAAGCCTTAGAAAAAGCCAAAGGTGGCGTGGGTGAAGATTATTTTCCAGCCCTTTATGAAGGTATTGGTCCTGGTGGTTGCATGATGTTAATCAGCGCATTAACCGACAACAGCAACCGTACCTTTGGTGAAATTCGAGGCGCCTTTACTAAGTGTAAAGCTAAGCTAGGAACCCAAGGTTCGGTATCTAACTTTTTTGACCATTGTGCCATGTTTGTGTTTGCTGGTGACGATGAAGAAGCGCCATTAGAAGCTTTAATGGAAGCGGATGTTGATGTTTCAGAAATCGATTTAGAAGACGGTATGATTACCGTACTTTGCCCACCAACAGATTATTTTAAAGCAAAGACCGCTCTACAAGAACTGTATGCTGATATTGATTTTGAAATTGAAGAAATCACTTACTTACCGCAAGCTGACCACGAGATCAGCGGTGATGATATCGAACAGTTCGAACGCTTCGTAAACATGCTAAACGACATCGATGACGTTCAACATATTTACCACAATGCGGTTTATGATTAATTAGTCTATAACAAGAAAGGGCGCCAGTTAGCGCCCTTTCTTTTGTCTGCATGTTTTATCGTTAAAGCTCTCGCCTTAGAGCTGCCATTACTTCATCAGTATCTGGACGCTCATTTCGCCAAAGTACAAATGCTTCGGCGGCTTGCTCTATCAACATTCCTAAACCATCAATAGTTTGTGTAACACCCTGCTCTTGAGCCCACTGATTAAATACCGTTAAGCCCGCACCGTACATCATATCGTAGGTTACTGTATCGTCTTGAAAAATCGTTAGTGGTAACGGTGGTAACTCACCACTCAAGCTTGCAGATGTTCCATTAATAACCACCGAAAAACTGCCATCCACTTCGGCAAATCCACAAGCGTTAATGGTGCCTAATTCTTTAAAGTCGTCGGCCAATTGCTGGGCTTTACTCAGAGTACGGTTAACGATAACCACTTCAGCAGGCGCTTGCTCTAGAATGGGCTGTAAAATTCCACGCACGGCACCACCCGCGCCGATAATCAGAATGCGCTTATCTTTTAACTCAATTGAATGATTAATGGTTAAATCACGAACCAAACCAACGCCATCGGTGTTATCAGCCAGCACTGTACCATCTTCAAGTTTTTTCAAAGTGTTCACAGCCCCTGCTCTTAAGGCACGCTCTGTGTGCTGGTCAGCGTAACGAAAGGCATCTTCTTTAAACGGAACCGTTACATTTAACCCACTACCGCCTTCGGCAAAAAACTCATTCACGGCCTCATTAAACTTACCCAGCTCCACCAACTTAGCGGTATAAAGCATGTCTTGGCCTGTTTGCTGTGAAAACTGAAAGTGAATTTTTGGTGATTTACTGTGCGCAATAGGGTTTCCAACCACTGCATAATAATCGGTCATTATGTTATCCCTTAAACCCACTCTTTATGTGGTAAGAAATCGGTATATAAACGAGCTTCTGGTGAGCCTTCTTCTGGGTGCCAGTCGTAGTCCCAGTGCACCACGGGTGGCAGCGACATTAAGATAGACTCGGTGCGGCCGCCGGTTTGTAAACCAAAAATGGTACCGCGGTCAAACACTAGGTTAAATTCTACATAACGTCCTCGTCTGTAGCATTGGAATTTACGCTCACGCTCGCCATATTCTGTATGCTTTCGTTTTTCCATAATAGGTGTGTAGGCATCGATATAACCATCACCTACCGCTTGGACAAAAGCGAAAGATTTTTGAAAGTCTTTTTCGCCGTCCCAAGTATTGAGGTCGTCAAAGAAAAGTCCGCCGACACCACGGCTTTCATTGCGGTGTTTTAAATAGAAGTACTCATCACACCATTTTTTGTATTGTGGAAATACATCTTCACCAAAGGGTTGGCATAAATCTTTACCCGTTTGGTGCCAATGAATAACATCTTCCTCAAACGGATAAAAAGGGGTTAAGTCAAACCCACCACCAAACCACCAGACGGGCTCTTCCCCTTCTTTTTCTGCCACAAACATTCGTACGTTAGCGTGAGAAGTCGGCACATAAGGGTTGTTTGGATGTATTACTAAAGACACCCCCATCGCTTGGAAACTGCGCCCAGCTAATTCAGGGCGATTAGCCGTGGCAGATGCGGGCAGTTGAACTCCATAAACGTGAGAAAAGTTGACCCCGCCCTTTTCAATCACAGCACCATCAGAAATTACGCGAGTACGCCCGCCCCCCATTAGCTCTAGAGGCCCTTCTGGCTGCTCACGCTGCCAAGCATCTTCAACAAACTTAGCTGTGCCATCTTGGGCTTCTAGTGCGGCACAAATTCGATCTTGAAGCTCCAAAAAGTATGATTTAACCGCTTCAATATCACATATATTGTTCTTACTCATATAACTACCTTAATTAGCGTAAGCGTTTTCCGTCTAGCGTGCGAATCTCTGACGGCTGGGCATTACCGCCTAATGCACCTTCAACAATAGCGTCTAAACCGCTTTCAAAATATTGTTCAACCTCTGCTAACGAACGTGCTGGTTCTTTCCCGGCAGGATTAGCTGAAGTTGAAACTAATGGACCGGTTTTCAAACATAGTTCACGCACTAATGGGTGAGCACTTACTCTAACCGCTAACGTATCATGCTCACCTTTTAACCATTTTGATACAGTGGACTTGCAAGGCAAGACCCAAGTAATAGGGCCAGGCCAGGTGGATTGAACCATATCGTTTTCTTGCTCTGTTAAAGGCAACAACCATGGTTCTAATTGTTTGAAATCCGCTGCTACTACCACTAACCCTTTCTGCCAAGGCCTATCTTTTAGCGTTAAAATTCGTTGGATTGCGGTGTTGTTTGTTGGATCACAACCTAAACCCCAAACTGCTTCTGTTGGATAAGCAATGACTGCGCCAGTTTGTATGCGCTGAGCGGCGCTGTCGGTGTCGATTGTTGCCATTGCTTTTCCTCTGAATTAAAGTCAGAACCCTACTGTATGCATTTACGCTAAACAAGCGGTATTTTGTTACAAGCTGTTAGGCCCCTAGGAATAGTTCGCTTAGTGGTTGACCGTCATAGCAAGCATGATGGATAACTGGCATAACGGTCTTCCGGTTTTTTCCTGTAGATCATTAAATGCTTGTTGGCAGTCTGCTAAAGCAGAAATCGTTGTAGGCTTACGCTCGACTATTCCTTGCGCAATTAACGCTGTGACTACGTCTTTAGTCAGAATAAAGGTATCTTTACCTGCCATGCGTAAAAATAGAGGGGCTGACATTCCGCCTAACTGAGCTCCTTGTTTCTGCATGTAACGCCATAAATTAACAATATCGGTACTGGGCCATTGCGCTAAAAAGTTACCAAAACTGCCATAAGCGTCACTTTCTTCGATAATCATTTGCGCATTAATGGGGATACTTTTCATTTTTGGCAAATGGCGAATAAGGTTCTTATTGTTCATTAGCCGTTCAAAATGCTCACCACTTAGTAAAATCATTTTGCTGGGCTCAAACCCCCAAAATGCTTCTTCAAAAGCCGGCCAACGTTGATCTACCATGGCATGGCGTAAGCCTGCACGAAATATACGGCGAGTCATTAATGATAAATAGCGGTCATCTGTTACTGCCCTTAGCTCTTCATCCGCTTTCGGCTGAGGTAAAAATATTTCTAACTCTTTTTCTGAATCAAAGCGCTTTACTACAAAGTCATACAACCAGTTTGGATCAATTGCCATTTATACCGTCACTTTGCTTTAAACATGAATAAGCAAATTCTATCATTTTCTTACCCGCCCCTCTCTATATATCTATATGGAATTAAAATATAAACATCTATTCCTTTTATATTTGTTTTATATTTCCTAGAATAAACCTTCTAACATCTAGTGCTACTCAATCTCCTCTCGCACTGCATTTATTATTTAATCGAGGTCAGCCATGTCCACTCAAAAACACACAGTCGTTATTATTGGTGGCGGTACTGCTGGCATCAGTGTGGCAGCCAAACTGCGCCGCCAACAAGCCAACCTAGATATCGCCATTATCGATCCTGCTGAGCATCATTTTTATCAGCCTGCATGGACCTTAGTTGGCGGTGGTGCTTATCAAGCGAATGACACTAAGCGCCCGTTAGCGTCCGTTATTCCGAACGGGGTAACACATATTACCGAGTTGGTTACAGAGCTTGCCCCCGAGAACAACCAAGTCACACTGGCCAATGGCTCTAGTATCAGTTATGACTATTTAGTGGTTGCAGCTGGTATTCAAATCAACTGGGATGCAATTAAAGGCCTACAAGAAACGCTAGGTAAAAACGGTGTGACCAGCAACTATCGCTTTGATCTAGCGCCTTATACTTGGGAGTTGGTTAAAAACTTCAAAGGCGGTAATGCCATCTTTACCCAGCCTGCTGGCGCAGTGAAGTGCCCTGGTGCACCTCAAAAAGCCCTGTATTTATCGGCTGACTACTGGCAAAAGCACGGCATTAAAACCAACAGTTTACAGTTCCGTAGTGGTGCTGCATCTATCTTTGGCGTGCCTTTTTACGCGCAAGCGTTAAATCAGGTGGTTGAGTCTTATCAAACAGATGCCCAGTACGGTCAGACTTTAGTTGAAGTGCGCGGTGACGAAAGAATTGCTGTTTTTGAGCGCACGAAAGACGATGCCGTTGTGCGTGAAGAAGTATCTTTCGAGTTGTTGCACGTGGTGCCACCGCAAAGTGCACCTGACTTTATCAAGCAGAGTTCACTGGCTAACGCAGATGGTTGGTTAGAGGTTAACCAGCAGTCCTTACGCCATATAAGCTTCAGCAATGTTTTTGGCTTGGGTGACTGTACATCAACTCCTAACAGTAAAACGGCTGCAGCAGTTAAGGCTCAAACACCAGTCGTTGTTACTAATCTACTGGATGCTATTAATGGCAAAGCTCTGTCGGCTGAATACGATGGTTATGCTGCGTGTCCGTTAACGACCTCTAACGGCAAGGTTATCTTGGCAGAATTTACTTATGGCGGCACAATTTCTACAACATTACCGCTTGATTCTCGGGTTCCACGTCGCTTTTACTGGTGGGTTAAGCGCTCTTTCATTCCATGGTTCTATTGGAATTTATTATTGAAAGGCCGCAATATCTTAGAAAACCACGATCAGCGTGATTTTCCTGAGATTTTGCCTAAGAAAATCAAAGCGTAATCACTCATAATACACGCTTACGTTGGCTCACTTTGCTAGCGTAAGCGCCTGTATCCACCGGGTACTTGTTGTAACCACCCTTCTAGCTCTAACTCTAGTAGTGTTGATAAAAGCTGAGCCATAGCAACCCCAGAGCGCAATGCAATAAGATCGACTGCCGTGGCGGTATAATCAATGTGCTTCAATAACTTAGGGGTCGCCGTTTGTTCTGTTGGCTCTAGTGCACTTAATAAATCGAATTGAGCCCCGCCGGTAAGATTCAGATCTTCTAAAATATCTGATGCTCCCGTTACTAATGTTGCCCCGTCTCGTATTAATTGGTGACAACCTGCGCTTAGAGGGTTAGTAACCACTCCAGGCAGAGCAAACACTTCTCGACCCTGATCCGCCGCTAGCTTTGCTGTAATTAATGATCCACTTTTAGTTGCTGCTTCTGCCACCACTACGGCCAAACTTAGTCCACTGACAATACGATTTCGGGATGGGAAGTTTTTAGGCTGAGGGGAAGTACCTAGCTCAAACTCAGACAACAACAAACCATTGTTTGAAATCAATTGCGCTAACCCTAAATGCCGTTGTGGGTAAATTGTGTCTAAGCCGCTACCAAGTACTGCAATAGTACTGCCAGACTCAAGTGCTCCTATGTGCGCAGCACCATCAATACCTAATGCTAGGCCACTCACTACACAGACATTCGATGCAGCTAAATCACGTGCCGTTTTGTGCGTCCACTCTAAGGCATAAGGAGTAGCGTTTCGGCTGCCCACCATGGCAACCTTAGCTTGTTCTAAACACTCTAAGTTACCTTGGTAATATAAAATAATAGGGGCATCTGGTAAGACGCTTAACGACTTAGGGTAGGGGTCGACTCCGGCTAACAATACGCCGCAATTTTCTTTTTGCCGCCAAGCTTGTAGCTTTTCAAAGCCAGCATCTAAACTCGAATCAGAGCTCCACTGCTGAGCCTTGTTGGCATCTAGTCCAAAAGCAATAAGATCGTTACTAGAACAATTTTGAAGGTCTCGGGAATCCGCTAACCTATCACGCACAACATTTAAGCTGATATTTCCTACTCGGGGCAGTTGTGCTAACCGCCACCAAGCAAGAAGTTGATCATCCGTAATCATTCTATCTTAGAGCTCCTTCTCTAACTATGTGTTAACCCAGAGTGGTTAGTAAGGACTTACCACCTTATCACCAACCTTTAATGGCTCGGTAGCACTCATCACTAAAGCATATGACATTTTTTCAAATGTACGGAAAACCATTAAACGGCCGGCTTTTTGATTAGGGAGTTGTACACGCTTTTTAGTTACAGGGTCACGTACAATAGCGCCGACTTTATCGGCAACTAATACCGTACCCACATCAACGTTGTCACGTAAGCCAACACTTAGAGCAACGACATTGTATTGGCCGATATAACTGACACCTTCGGCAACAGCCATGATACTGCCCTTAACGTCTGTGGTCGGTGCTTTTGGATAATAATTTGCGATAAAGTCACGATCTTGTGTTGGAAGTAACACGTCACCAGACTTAATTTGCTGATTTGAGCTATCAATTATAAGTTCTAAAACATTGTCATGCAGTTTTACTGTACGCGCCTGACCAATTTCAATGGCTTCAATACCTAGTACTTCTTTTGTTTCAGGGTGTATATATTGTTTGCCACCACGGTAGATACCATAAGCTGGTTCTACTTCGTCTTCTTCTAGATCGGCACTGGCATAAACATGTTCACCTGCCCCTAATAATAAGCGCTCATCTTTACCGGCAAGAACACGTTGACTGTCTTTCAACTCTTGCTTGGTCACAATACGGTTGTGACGTAAGAAACTACGAATGGCGTCTTGAGGAATTGCGGGAATAGCAGATTCGATAGGCTCGATACGCGCAGATGGCTGCAATTTAACTGTACGACTTGCTTCGCCGCGCTTAATAACTGTTAGACGTTTTTCGCCGCCAACATTAATTAAACCTAATTCGTCGCCTGGGAAGATCAAGTGAGGATTTTCAATTTGTTCGTTTTGATGCCAAATCTCTGGCCACTGCCATGGATCATCTGTAAATTTTTCAGAAATTCCCCATAGTGTGTCGCCTTTTTTGACGAGGTAACGCGAAGGTGCATCGGGCTTAAGATCTAACGCCATTACATTGATAGTTAGTCCCATCAAACCGGCCAGCAGAATGCGCTTAATGGTTTTGTTCATTCTGTATTCCCTTTATCATTGGCAAAATTAATATTTTTATTACAAAACTGGTATAATTGTCTAAAACTTATACAGCAAAGTGATGTTGTAAGTTAAATTTCATTATTTTTCCAGCATCTTAACAAGTCACAACCCTAAAGTTCTATATAAAGCTTACACTCTATGGCCATACTTAATATTCTAGAATACCCAGATCCACGCCTACGTACAAAGGCTGTCCCTGTTACTAAGGTAGACGATAACATCAAACGTATTGTCGATGATATGTTTGAAACCATGTACGACGCACCTGGTATTGGCTTAGCGGCTTCCCAGGTTGATATTCATCAACGCATTATTGTTATAGATATCTCAGAAGACAAGTCTGAACCCTTAGTCTTTATAAATCCAGAAATTACGGTATTAGACGGCGAAGAAGAAACCATGCAAGAAGGTTGTCTATCTATTCCAGGATTTTATGAAGATGTCTCACGCATTGACCATTGTCTTGTAAAAGCACTAGACCGTGATGGTAATCCGTTTGAACTTGAGTGCACGGGTTTGCTTGCCGTGTGTATTCAACATGAAATCGATCACTTAGAAGGCATCTTATACGTTGATCATATTTCAGCGTTAAAGCGTAATCGTATTAAAGAAAAGCTACAGAAGAAACATAAACTCGAAGCCCGTCAGGGAAGAAAGTAATGGGCTTAAAAATTATTTTTGCTGGTACGCCAGAGTTTGCTGCCATTCACTTAAAAGCGCTTATCGATAGCGAACATGAGGTGGTGGCTGTTTATACCCAACCCGACCGCCCCGCCGGTCGCGGTAAAAAGCTACAGCCAAGCCCTGTAAAGCAAGTTGCCTTAGACAATAACATCCCAGTTTATCAGCCATTAAACTTTAAAGAGCAAAGTAGTATTGCTGAACTTAAGAGTTTAGATGCAGATGTTATGGTGGTTGTCGCTTATGGTCTTCTATTGCCGTTAGCAGTATTAGAAGCGCCTAAGTTTGGTTGTTTGAACGTTCATGCCTCGCTACTGCCACGCTGGCGCGGTGCTGCTCCTATACAGCGCTGTATTGAAGCTGGCGATAAAGAAACCGGCATTACCATTATGCAAATGGATATCGGTTTAGATACGGGCGATATGCTACATAAAGTCACCACCGAAATTTTACCAGAAGATACCGGTGGCAGCTTACACGATCGTTTAGCGGCACTAGGCCCCGACTCTTTGTTAGCAACGTTATCACAAGTAGAAAACGGCACCCTTTCACCAGAAGCACAAGAGAACGAGCTAGCAACCTACGCTCACAAATTAAAAAAAGAAGAGGCGTTAATTGAGTGGTCTCTTTCAGCCGAAGAAATCGCCTTAAAAGTACGCGCATTTAACCCTTTTCCAATGAGCTACACCCTAATGGATGGGCAGCGTATTCGTGTGCTTTATGCTCAGGCAGTAAATCAAGATCACTCGTCAGAACCTGGCACTATTTTGTCGGTCAGTAGTTCCGGCTTAGAAGTGGCTTGTGGGCAAGGTGTGTTAGCAATCACTATGGTCCAACTGGCTGGCAAGAAGGCTATGCGTATTGCTGACATCCTTAATGGTCAGCCAAACTTATTTCAAGTAAACCACCAACTGGCGTCTTCTTTGTGAGTGCTATAAATATCTCTGATGCTCGTCATGCAGCAGCCCTTGCGTTGGCTGCTGTTATTTCTGGTCAATCCCTCAATCAATGCCTGCCTCCCTTGGAAGACAATGTACCAGAGCAAGACCGCGCATTTTTACGAGATCTAGTACTAGGCAGCTGTCGTCATTATCAACGCCTTAATGCACTTGCAAAAATTTTGTTGGTGCGCCCCTTCGGTGAAAGCGAACAAGATCTTAACGCTTTACTTATCATTGGCTTGTATCAACTAGCCATTCAAAAAAAGGCTCCTCACGCCGCTGTTCATGCAACCGTTGAAGTCTGTGACTTACTCGACAAAAGCTATGCTAAAGGGGTAATTAACGCCTGTTTACGTCGCTATGGACGCGAATACGACGAACTACTACCGCCATTAGACAAAAACCCTGTGACGGCCACCAGCCATCCTAAATGGTTAGTTAAAATGCTAACCAAAGCCTGGCCTGAACATTGGTCATCTATTCTTGAACAAAACAATCAACAAGCACCTATTTGTTTAAGGGTAAACACACGCCATACAAGTCGCGAACAATACTTAGAACAACTGCTGCAAAACGGTACAGAAGCATCTTTAGCGCCTTTTAGCCCTGTGGGTATTTATTTAAAGCAAAGCTGTGATATTACCCAACTGCCCGGTTTTACAAACGGTTGGTTCAGTGTTCAAGATGAAGCGGCACAATTGGCAGCAACTCTTCTGGCACCTAAAGATAACGAGCGCATTTTAGACGCTTGTGCTGCACCCGGCGGCAAGACCTGCCACCTACTCGAGCACGCTAATGCGAAAGTTACAGCCTTAGATGTTGAAGAAAAACGATTATTACGTGTGCAAGAGAATCTAGAGCGCCTACAATTAACTGCAGAGATAGTCTGTGCCGACATGGCCGATACAGATAACTGGTGGCAAGGTGAATTATTCGATGCCATTTTATTAGATGCGCCTTGTTCGGCAACGGGGGTTATTCGTCGCCACCCAGATATTAAGCTGTTACGACGCAAAGAAGACATCGCACAGCTAACCGAGCTACAAGCACAACTGCTCGATACGGCTTGGAAAATATTAAAGCCCGGCGGTCGTTTGTTGTATGCCACTTGCTCGGTATTACCACAAGAGAACAGTGAGCAAATTAATCAATTTTGCCAATTGCATCCTGATGCTAAGCTAGCCACACTGGATGTTAACTGGGGAATCGCCTGCAGCGCAGGTAGACAATTATTCCCACAACAAAATGGGCACGATGGGTTTTATTACGCACTTCTACACAAACAGGGATAACACTGAGTGAAGATCATTATTCTTGGTGCAGGGCAAGTCGGTGGAACATTGGCTGAAAGCCTTGCCAGTGAACAAAATGATATTACCGTCGTCGACACTAACGCGGCCTTATTACACGACCTGCAAGGTCACTTAGATATTAAAACGGTCACAGGGCATGGCTCTTATCCTAATATCCTGATCGAAGCCGGTATTGATGACGCCGATATTCTGATTGCCGTTACTAGCTCCGATGAAACCAATATGATTGCCTGCCAAGTGGCTCAATCGTTATTCAAAACGCCTAAGAAGATCAGCCGAATTCGCTCAGGCCAGTACCTTAAATACCCAGATATCTTCTGTAACGAAGCCATCCCTATCGATGTGCTAATTTCTCCAGAACAAGTTGTTACCGACTACATTAAACGCTTAATGGACTATCCTGGCGCACTGCAAGTACTTGATTTCGCTGATAGAAAAGTGCAGCTGGTAGCGGTTAAAACCTATCAAGCTAGCCCTCTTGTTGGCCGCACCATTAACTCTATTAAAGATCTCTTACCAGAATCTGAAGTACGAGTAGCGGCTATTTTCCGTCGCAATCAAGCCATCGAGCCTAAAGGGAATACCGTTATCGAAGCCGATGACGAGGTGTTCTTTGTTGCCGCACGTGAAGATATTAAACGTATGATTCTTCAACTTCGCCACGAGCGTGACGAAGACGAATACCGCCGTATTATGATTATTGGTGGCGGCAACATCGGCTATAAGCTCGCAAAAGCCATTGAACACGATTACATGGTTAAAATTATTGAGTTTAACGAAGAGCGTGCTCAATACCTGAGTGAGAACTTAGAGCGCACCGTTGTATTGCACGGCAGTGGCGCCGACAAAGAGCTGCTTGAAGAAGAAAACATCGAAACCACAGATATGTACTGTGCGCTTACTAATGATGACGAGATGAATATCATGTCATCCTTATTAGCCAAGCGTTTAGGGGCACGAAAAGTCATGTCTCTCATCAACAAAAGTGCTTATGTCGAGTTGGTTAACGGCGGTATGATCGATATTGCGATATCGCCGCCACAGGTCACTATTGGTAGCTTGCTTACCCATATTCGTCGTGGCGATATTGTTAAGGTTCACTCCCTGCGTCGTGGTGCAGCGGAAGCTATTGAGATTATTGCTCATGGCGATCAAAACAGTTCAAAAGTAGTAGGTCGTAAGATTAAGGAAATTAAACTGCCTCCTGGCACTAACATTGGTGCTATTGTACGGGGTGATCGCGTTATCTTGACCCACTCAAACGTGGTAGTTGAAGCCAATGACCACGTTATTTTATTCGTGATGAAAAAGCGCCATATTCACGACGTAGAACGGCTATTCCAACCTGGGTTAGGCTTCTTTTAACCATGATACATTTTGCTGTTATCGCCCGTATTCTTGGCATTTTGCTAATGCTTTTTAGCTTAGCCATGCTGCCTCCTATTATTATTTCATTTATTTTTAACGATGGCGTAGCACAAGCCTTTGTTACCGCCATGATAATGATTTTTAGTATTGGATTTACCCTATGGCTACCGGTGCGCCAAGAGCGTGAAGAGCTTCGTACCCGTGATGGTTTTATTATCTCCGCCCTCTTCTGGATAACCCTTGGCTTAGCAGGTACTTTGCCTTTTATGTTGGCAGACCAACCAGGTTTAAGCTTTGCTGATGCTTTCTTTGAGTCTTTTTCAGGGTGGACAACGACCGGCGCTACAGTCATGTCTGGGCTCGATGATTTACCCAAATCTATTTTATGGTACCGCCAGCAGCTGCAGTGGCTTGGTGGTATGGGGATTATTGTCTTAGCGGTCGCTATTCTGCCAATGTTAGGCGTAGGTGGTATGCAGCTTTATCGTACGGAAATGCCAGGGCCTATGAAAGACGCTAAGCTCACGCCCCGTATTGCCGAAACAGCAAAAGCCTTGTGGTATGTCTATGTCTTACTGACAATCTCTTGCGCCGGTGCTTATTGGATTGCCGGCATGGACGTATTCGATGCGATTGTGCACAGCTTTTCTACTGTCGGAATTGGCGGGTTTTCGACTTACGATGCATCGATAGGTCACTTTAACAGTACCGCTATCGAGATGATCTGTGCTTTCTTTATGTTGATTGCCGCCATTAACTATTCCCTGCATTTTTACGCATGGAAACGTAAATCTGTGGTGACTTATCGCAGCAACAGTGAATTACGTTTTTTCTTACAAGTGCTCGGTATTAGCGCCTTAATCGTTATTGCAACACTGTGGATCACACAAACCTATGCCCTGCCTGATTCTATTCGTTACGGTATATTCCAACTAATAACCATCGCCACTACGACGGGCTTTAGTTCTGCAAACTTTACCGCTTGGCCAGTTTTCTTACCGGTAATGCTGTTATTACTCGCGTTTATTGGTGGTTGTACGGGTTCAACGGCAGGCGGCATGAAAGTACTGCGCGTGCTATTAATTTATAAGCAAGGTATTCATGAGGTACGCCGACTCATTCACCCTAATGCGGTGATGCAGGTAAAACTCGGTAAGCAGGTGGTGTCTGATCGTGTATTAAACGCCGTGTGGGGATTCTTTGCAGTCTATATCTTAACTTTTGTGGTTATGATGTTAGCGTTAATGGGCACTGGGCTCGATCAAATAACGGCTTTTTCTGCTGTTGCTTCCTGTTTAAATAACCTAGGCCCAGGGTTAGGCGCGGTGGCTGAAAACTATGGCAGTATCTCAGATACCGCCAAGTGGCTACTCGCCCTAACCATGCTCTTAGGTCGGTTAGAGATTTTCACCCTCTTAGTGTTAATTACCCCTAGTTTTTGGCGCGCTTAAGCACATCGTAAGGGTTGGGTTCATTATTAGGACGGCGACGGAAACGTTTATATGTCCATTGATATTGCGCTGGAGCTATGGCCACCATTTTCTCGATAGTGCGGTTCATAGCGGCCGCTGATGTTTCTAAATCTTCGCTATAAATATCGTCTTCTGGTTGGAAAAAATATACTTCAAATCCTTCCGCATTGGGTAAGCGTTTAGCAAACCCAAATACAACGAGTGCGTTATATTCAGTAATTAACTGATGAGGCAATTTTGGGGTTAATGTTTCTACTCCCATAAAAGGTGCAAAAACACCACGCTCTGGCTTCGGTTCTTGGTCAGGCAAAATACCCGCTACATTTCCATTTTCTAACGCTTCAAACATCTGCTTAATGCCTGCCGAAGTAGTGGGCACTAACAAACCACCGGTTTTTTGACGGCTTTCACGCATCCATTTATCAAGTACTTTGTTTTTTGCAGGGCGGTATAAAGCCGTCACTGTGCCATACATAGTGGCAATGTGGTTCAATACTTCCCAGTTACCTAAATGTGGCACACAGAACAAAACACCACGTTTGCTAGCAATAGCATCTGTAAAATATTCAAGGTTATGAATTTTACGAACTAAATTACGCCCCTTCTCTGGACCAGCGCCCCACATAGCACCCATTTCCGAACCCGATTTACCGGTTTCTAATAATGAGTCATAGACCAACTGTTCTTGTTCTTCTTTACTTAAGTGTGGGTAAGTAAGTGCAATATTAATTCTAGCGACTTCACGCAGACGCGTGGGTCTTTTCATGGCTTGTTTACCAATCCAAGCGCCAAATTTTTGCGACCAAGTAAAAGGGACAAGACCAAGAAGTTTTAATAATCCAATCGCTAAATAGCCCACAGCTCTATCCTATTGTTATTCAGGGCTTTGATTTTACCTGTTGTGCTTAGGCTAGCAAATTAAAAGTCTTTATCTTTATGGATGATAATGGTTACAAGCATAAAAAAAGGGTGAAGATTACTCTCCACCCTTCTTAAATGATTAAGTCATACTAGGTTTTAATCATTTCATCATGCTCCGCTTGGTCCCAAGGAAGCTGATTTGGTGATTCGTCTAAGAAGGTTAAATAGTTCTCAAACTGGTCTAAGACGTCACGAATAATTTCATGTACATCGCAACCATACAAATCGTAACCTAAACCCCCTGGGCGCAAGAACACTTCGGCTCTAGAGTACACATCATCTTCTGTTAGTTCACGACGATACTCCCATGCTTTAAACGCAGGCAGGGGCATGGTTACACGACGTATTTCGTACCAGAAATCAACATATTCCTGACGTTTAATTTCGATCCAAACGCGATGGTTTTCTGAATCTTCGATAACGTCGGCTTCCCAACCTAAATTATTTAACTCTTCTTTGACCTCGTTTAATGCTTGTACTGCAATCCCTTGAACGTAGTTATCAACAAGCTCTTCATTAGGGTAGCTAATAAGTCCTTGTAAACGGCTTCTCCATTGGGTGCGCTTATGATTTGGACGCGTTGCAGTTGCGGCTGTACTTAAGCTGCGTTTGTGGTGACTTTCAATAACCAGTGCACGCCATAAGCCAATCATAGATACCAGCAAAATAATGGCGAACGGAAATGCACTAACAATGGTCATTGTTTGTAAGGCTTTTAAACCACCGGCCAACAACAGCACACTGGCAATAACACCTTCCAATGACGCCCAGAATACGCGTTGCCACGCGGGCGTGTTAAGCGCACCACCGGCTGCTAATGAATCAATCACCAAGGCACCCGAGTCGGCGGAAGTAATAAAGAAGGTAATAATTAAAAATACCGTGATCAGTGATAAGAAGAATGACCAAGGGAGATTGTCATAAAACTGGAATAAAGCCACGGCATGGTCTGCTTGTACGGCAGGTATTAAATCGGTAACACCTTGCTCCATCACCAACCAAAGCGCGGTATCACCAAAGATAGAGAACCACAAAAAGGTAAAGACAGTTGGCACACAAAGAATACCAAACACAAACTCTCTAATAGTACGACCACGGCTAATCTTAGCAATAAATAGGCCTACGAACGGTGCCCACGCAATGGTCCAACCAAAAATAAAGAGTGTCCAGTTACCAATCCAGTCACTGCGACTATAGGCTTTTAGGTTAAAGGTTCGCTCAACAATACCGCTTAAATATGCACCGGTATTTTGTAAAAACGCCTCTAAAATATGCACACTAGGACCGACAATAAATACAATCCCCATCAGCGTGACCGCTAGAATCATATTCAGTGCTGATAAGTTTTTAATGCCTTTGTCGATACCAGCGACTACCGAGAACGTCGCGGCCAGTGTAATCACGGCAATCGCGATAATTTGAACCGTTGTTCCCACTGGTATAGAAGGCCACAAGTAGTTTAAGCCTGCGTTAATCTGCACCACCGACAAGCCTAACGAGGTCGCCAAACCAAACATAGTGCCTAAAATGGCGGATATATCGACTAAGTGTCCTGGCCAGCCGTAAATTTTATCACCAATTAATGGGTACAGTGCTGAACGCATTGATAGTGGTAGTCCATGACGATAAGCAAAGTATGCTAGTACTAAGGCAACAGAGCCATAGATACCCCAAATATGCACCCCCCAGTGGAAGTACGCGATCTGCATTGCTTGGCGTGCCGCAGGAATGGTTTCTGCAGCCCCTTCAGGCGGCATAGAATAATGTAAAATGGGTTCAGCCACACCGAAAAATAAAAGCGCAATACCGTAACCGGCTGAAAACAACATGGCGAACCACGCCATAAAGCTATATTGCGGATCGGAGTGCTCTGGCCCCAACCTAATATTTCCCCAGCGTGTA
Source organism: uncultured Oceanospirillaceae bacterium (assembly GCA_937974825.1). Taxonomy (GTDB): domain Bacteria; phylum Pseudomonadota; class Gammaproteobacteria; order Pseudomonadales; family Oceanobacteraceae; genus Venatoribacter. Next base: position 17,217 of record CALJVD010000181.1, read on the forward strand.
GCGGCAATAATAAAGAAAAAGACCAATAATATGGCTACTACTAACATGTAGAACCAGCCGAAAGTGACTGTGATCCATGAAAGTACGTCTTTAAACACTTGTGCTGCATAATCAGGATTACTGATTGTACCTACCACCAACAGTAACGCTAAAATTACAGTGGGTAAGAAAACAGGCAACAAGATAGTTGATTGGAAACTCTTCCGTTCAGCTAACATAGCTTTCCTTATCTCAAGTTAAAAATTCTTTATATTTTAGACACATCCTGAATAAGCATAGCCAAGAATTCAAGGAAAACCGCAAACACCTGACACCTTAGTATCTACACTGCTATAATCGCCCATTATTTTGCCCACCAAGCATTAGGAATCTACCGTGAGTCAGAGTCGTTATAATGTTAAAACCTTCCAAGGCTTAATTGCGGCCTTGCAAGAATTCTGGTCTGAACAAGGCTGTGTTATTAACCAACCCTATGATATGGAAGTAGGTGCAGGAACTTTTCACACTGCTACTTTCTTACGTGCCATTGGCCCAGAAAACTGGAGCTCTGCTTACGTTCAACCTAGTCGTCGCCCTACAGATGGTCGTTACGGTGAAAACCCTAACCGTTTACAACATTACTATCAATTCCAAGTTGTACTAAAACCTAACCCTGTTGATATTCAAGAAAAGTATTTAGAGTCGTTGAAAGTATTAGGAATAGATACCCTAATTCATGATGTCCGCTTTGTTGAAGACAACTGGGAGTCCCCAACACTAGGGGCTTGGGGTTTAGGTTGGGAAGTATGGCTCAATGGCATGGAGGTGACTCAGTTCACCTATTTCCAACAAGTTGGTGGTTTAGAGTGTTTCCCAGTCACGGGGGAAATTACCTATGGTCTTGAACGTATTGCTATGTATTTACAAGAAGTCGATTCGGTTTACGACTTAGTATGGACATACGGCCCCGACGGCAAAGCGGTTACATACGGCGATGTATTCCACCAAAACGAAGTAGAGCAATCCACTTACAACTTTGAGTACGCCGATGTCGATTTCTTATTACAAGCCTTCGATCAGTATGAAAAAGACTGCTTACGCTTAATCGAGGCTAACTTACCCCTACCAGCCTACGAGCAAGTATTAAAAGCCTCACACGGATTTAACCTATTAGATGCTCGCGGTGCGATTTCTGTTACAGAGCGCCAAGGTTACATTTTACGTGTTCGCACACTTGCTCGTGCAGTGGCGCAGGCCTATTTCAATAGCCGCGCAGAAAAAGGCTTCCCGCTAGCCGACGAAGCTAATAGAAAAGATATTTTGGCACGTTACCAAGCCCAAAAAGAGAAACTTGCAGAAAAAGCCCAGGAGAAGAAATAATGAGCATTGTTACTAACAGCTTTTTAGTTGAACTGGGCACAGAAGAATTACCTCCTAAAGCATTAAAAAGCTTATCCCAAGCCTTTACTAATGGTATTGAACAAGGTCTTAACGATTCAGGATTAAGCTTCGCTAAGGTTGAAAGTTTTGCAGCGCCACGTCGCCTAGCAGTTCGTATTAGTGAGCTACAAAGCCAGCAAGCCGATAAAGAAGAGATTTTATACGGACCTCCGGCAAATATTGCCTTTGATGCTGACGGTAAACCTACTAAAGCGGCTGAAGGTTTTGCTGCACGCTCTGGTGTTAGTGTTACTGAATTAAAAACCGCCGACAACGGCAAGCTTATGCTTGAGCACGTTATTAAGGGTAAGCAAGCAACTGAGTTATTACCGTCTATCGTACAAAACAGCTTAGATAAACTGCCTATCCCTAAACGTATGCGCTGGGCGGCTTCTCGTGTTGAGTTCGTGCGTCCAGTGCATTGGTTAGTCATGCTACTTGATGACCAAGTCGTTGAGGCTAATATTCTAGGCTTGTCTGCTGGTAATGTTAGTCGTGGACACCGCTTCCATGCTCCACAAGAAATTATAATCAACACTCCTGCAGAGTATGAAAGCAAACTGCGAAGTGCCTATGTTATGGCTAGCTTTGCTGAACGCGCTGAATTAATTCGCCAACAGGTGGAAGCTGAAGGATCTAAATTGGGCGGTAAAGCCGTCGTTAGTGAAGACTTACTAGACGAAGTAACCGCTTTAAATGAATGGCCAGTGGCATTGTCTGGCTCCTTTGATGAAGACTTCTTACGTGTTCCTTCAGAAGCTTTAATTTCTTCCATGAAAGAACACCAAAAATATTTCCACGTAGAAAAAGACGGTCAATTACTTCCCTTCTTTATTACGGTTTCAAACATTGAAAGTAAAGATCCTGCACGCGTTATTGCCGGTAACGAAAAAGTTATTCGTCCACGCCTTGCAGACGCTGCGTTTTTCTGGGATACCGACCGCAAACAACCGCTTGCTGATTTTTTCCCTAAATTAGAAAACGTCGTTTGGGTGAATGGACTTGGCAGCCTTGCCGATAAAACTCGCCGTATTAGCAAGCTAGGTTCTGATATTGCCCAAGTGCTCAGTGCAGATAAAGCCTTAGTGCAACGAGCTGCAGAACTATGTAAAAACGACTTAGTTACCAATATGGTTAACGAGTTCGATGATTTACAGGGCTTAGCAGGTAAATACTATGCTGAGCAAAGCAATGAACACCCTGATGTTGCAGCGACCATGGTTGAGCAATATATGCCTTCATTCTCTGGTGATGCCTTACCAAGCACTACCACAGGTACAATCATTGCATTAGCAGACCGTTTAGACAGCCTTGTAGGATTGTTTGGTGTTCGTCAAATACCTACTGGCTCTAAAGACCCGTTTGCCCTACGTCGTGCGTCTTTGGGCGTTCTACGTATATTGGTTGAAAAGAACATCGATATAGACCTAGACAACTTAATTGATTGGGCCATTGATAATGACTGGAAAACTACACCAGTGGCCGAAACAAAAGAAACGCTTATTCATTATTTATTGGATCGTTTCAGCGCTTGGTACCAAGATGAAAACATTCCATCAGGTGTATTCCAAGCAGTTCGTTCTTTAGGCGTAACCAACGCTTTAGATATTAATCGTCGTGTTCAAGCTGTTCATCAGTTTAACCAATTAGAGGCTGCTGCTGCATTAGCTTCTGCTAACAAACGCGTGACTAACATTCTTAAGAAGAATGATGGTGACAAGGTTACAGCCAATGTTAGTACTAACTTACTTCAACTTAATGAAGAAAAGAACCTGGCTGAACAGATCAACGCTAAGCGTGAGTCTATTAGTCCGTTAATGGCTAAAGCTGACTATAGCGGTGCTTTAACAGTACTGGCTGAATTACGCCCAGCGGTAGATGCTTTCTTTGATAACGTTATGGTAATGGACGACGACTTAGCCGTGCGTAACAACCGTTTAGCTTTACTCAAACAGTTGCATGACTTGTTTATTGGTATTGCCGATATTTCGGTTTTATAACCTACTTCTAACACCCTAAGGTTCCTTAGGGTGTTACTCCTTCCCCTTCTCGGTTAAATCACACCTTTCTATTTGATTTATTATGAAACTTATAATTCTTGATCGCGACGGCGTATTAAACCAAGACTCTGATGCTTATGTTAAATCTGTGGATGAATGGTTACCCATCCCTAATAGCCTAGAAGCTGTCGGCAAGCTATGTCAGGCTGGCTTTACCGTGGCGGTTGCTACTAACCAAAGTGGCTTAGCTCGTGGCTATTTTACTACCGCTGATCTAGACGCTATGCACTCTAAAATGGAACGCCTAGCAGCTCAACAAAATGGTCACTTTTCGTATATTGCTTACTGTCCTCATGGCCCTGATGATGGCTGCGATTGTCGTAAGCCGTTACCTGGCTTAATCCATCAAATTGAACAAGGTTTAAATTGTTCAGCCAAAAATGCATGGATGGTAGGTGATTCCATTAGAGATTTAGAAGCCGGTGTTAAAGCAGGCTGCATGCCTGCCTTAGTACGCACTGGTAAAGGGGCTACAAGCGAAGAAAAGCTCGATAATGCAGGCTTAGCAGACACGCCAGTGTTTGATGATCTCAATGAATTTGTAGATTTTGTTATTAATCAGTCACACTAAGGGTTATTTATAACACCATAGCAGCTGCCCAACCGGCTGCTAGTAATGGTAAGTTATAATGTAAAAACGTTGGTACCACGGTATCGCGCATATGATTATGCTGCCCATCCACATTGAGACCTGCGGTTGGGCCTAAGGTTGAGTCTGACGCTGGTGATCCAGCATCTCCTAAAGCACCCGCTGTTCCTACCAAGGAGACTATAGCCAATGGGCTTAACCCAAGTTGTAAACACAGTGGTACATAAATAGCTGCAATAATTGGAATGGTAGAAAAGGATGAGCCAATTCCAATGGTTAAAACTAAACCTATCACTAACAATAAGAAAATAGCCAAAGGTTTATTGCTCGCCAACCAAAAAGCTGAACTTTCTACTAGGGCACTGATGTGGCCTGTTTGCTCTAATACTTCTGCAAAACCTGCTGCAGAAATCATAATAAAGCCAATGGATGCCATCATTTTAATACCATCGGCCATTACTCCTTCTGATTTATTCCAGTCCACCACACCTGTGGCGGTAAACACTAAGAAACCAGCCATGGCACCCACAACCATTGACCCTGTATACAACTGTATTAAAAACGTTATAAAAATCGCTACAATAGCGACTGCGAATGCTGTCGTATTTTTTTCTTTTGGTGGCTGTATGTTTGTTGGGATCTCAACGGGATCGTACTGTCTTTTCTTACCATAACTAATAAATGCTATTAATAGTCCACACAGCATTCCGAGTGCAGGAATAGTCATCGCTTTTATGACTGATACATTCGTAATATCCAACCCCGCTTCCGCTACTCTTCCTAATAATATTTTATGCAAATAAATATTTCCGAAGCCTATGGGTAAAAACATATAAGGGGTTATCAATCCAAAAGTCAGAACACAGGCTATTAAGCGTCTATCGACCTGAAGTTTAGTCATAACCATTAATAGTGGTGGTACTAAAATTGGAATAAACGCAATATGAATTGGAATGAGGTTCTGTGATGAGATGGCTGCAATTAGTAACAGCATTAGTACGGCATTACGAAGCCAAAAAACTTTATTTTCAGAGGTTTCAACATTCAGCTTCTTAAGTATTATATCCGCTAAGTGCTGAGGAAGACCTGAGAGCGAAATTGCGACGGCAAAACCGCCTAGCAATGCATAACTAAGGGCAATGCCTGCCCCACTCCCTATACCTGTATTAAAAGCGTCTAGTGTTTGTTTAACATCTAACCCACCTACTAAACCGGCAACCATTGCGGCAATGATCATTGCTAACATCACATGCATGCGTGCCAAACTTAATATTAACATTAGCATTACTGACACTATTACCGCATTCATTCTAATCTCTCTATCTTGATATAAATTTGAATGGCAAGACTACCACGACTTGTTTTATCTATTAAAAGTAATTTGCGAATTATATTGTTTCACGTGGAACATTAGGTTCAACAATAAAAAAGGGCGCTGAAAGCGCCCTAATAACACAACAATTAAATGTAATTTAGAAGTCTAAGTTAGCTACGTTTAGTGCGTTAGCTTCAATAAATGCACGACGAGGTTCAACGTCGTCACCCATAAGAGTTGTGAACATCTTATCAGCGGCAATAGCGTCATCAATAGTAACTTGTAGCATACGACGTGTATTAGGATCCATAGTTGTTTCCCATAATTGATCTGGGTTCATTTCACCTAGACCCTTATAGCGCTGAATTGTAAAACCTTTGCGGGCTTCACTTAACAGCCATTGAACTGCGTCCCAGAAATCTTCAATTTCAAATACACGTTCACCACGTTGAATATATGCACCCTCTTCTAAAGTAGATGAAAGCTTCTGACTAACATCCGCTAATCGTTTGTAACCTGGGCTACTAAAGAAGTCATGATCAAAAATAAATTCTCGATCAATGCCATGCGTAATTACATGAATAATAACTTTGTAGCCAGTACGCTCTGGATCTTCAACAACTTCGGATTCAAAATGACTACCACTACGACCAGAATCTGGTAACGAATCTATTAGAGACTTCGTCCACTCTTCTAACTTAGCTTTATCTTTTAAATCTTCAACGTTCATCGTTGGCATACTTAAAAGTTGGTGCAGTATTTCACGTGGAGCAATATTGTTATTGGTCATACGTGTAACGGCCTGCTGCCCTTCACGATAATCGGCAACCAATTGAGCGAACGCTTCATCACTAATGGATGGTGCATCTGCGTTAGGATGCAAGGTAGAACGCTCAAGAGCAATATGCGTCAAATAGCTTTCCATTGCTTCTTCGTCTTTAATATATTGCTCATGTTTACCACGCTTAATTTTATAGAGCGGTGGCTGGGCAATATAAATATGACCGCGTTCGACAATTTCTGGCATTTGACGGAAAAAGAAGGTTAATAACAACGTACGAATATGAGCACCATCGACGTCGGCGTCCGTCATAATAATAATGCTGTGGTAACGAAGTTTATCGGGATTAAATTCTTCGCGACCGATACCACAACCAAGTGCAGTAATTAACGTACCTACTTCTTGTGAAGACAGCATTTTATCAAAACGAGCTTTTTCAACGTTAAGTATCTTACCTTTCAAAGGTAAAATTGCTTGAGTACGACGATCTCGGCCTTGTTTTGCACTTCCGCCAGCCGAGTCACCTTCCACAAGGTAAATTTCAGATAAGGCTGGATCTTTCTCTTGGCAGTCTGCCAACTTACCAGGTAATCCAGCAATATCTAAGGCACCTTTACGGCGAGTCATATCACGAGCTTTACGAGCTGCTTCACGCGCACGAGCTGCATCAATCATCTTATTAACAAGTTCTTTCGACTGTTGTGGGTTTTCTAATAACCAATCTTGTAGGTATTTACCCATTTCTTGTTCAACAGCAGGACGCACTTCGCTAGAAACAAGTTTATCTTTAGTTTGAGAACTGAACTTAGGATCAGGTACTTTAACCGAAATAATAGCGGTTAAACCTTCGCGGGCATCGTCACCAGTAGTAGCAACGCGGGCTTTCTTCACTAAACCTTCTGAATCTATATAGTTATTTAGTGTCCGCGTTAACGCGCCACGGAAACCGGCTAAGTGAGCACCACCATCACGCTGAGGAATGTTGTTGGTGTAACAAAGGACGTTTTCTTGGAAACTGTCATTCCACTGCATAGCAACTTCGACTGCAATACCGTCTTCACGCTCAACATTGAAGTGGAATACATTATTTAGTGTAGTTTTACCTTCGTTTAAATACTCAACGAATGATGCTAAACCGCCTTCAAACTCAAATAAATCTTCTTTGTTACTGCGCTCATCTTTAAGGTGTATTTTCACACCTGAGTTTAAGAAAGAGAGTTCACGTAAACGCTTTGCTAAATACTCATAACTAAACTCTGTTTTAGTGAAAGTCTCTTTTGAAGGTAGGAAACGAATTGCTGTACCGGTTTCATCTGTTGAACCCATTTCTCTAAGAGGGTAATCAGGCACACCATGTGTATATTCTTGCTCGTGAAGCTTACCTTCACGGCGAATGGTTAATTTTAACTTTTCTGATAAAGCGTTAACCACGGAAACACCCACACCGTGTAAACCGCCCGAAACCTTATAAGAGTTGTCATCAAACTTACCGCCGGCATGCAGTACCGTCATAATTACTTCGGCAGCAGAAACACCCTCTTCTTCGTGAATTGAAACAGGAATACCACGGCCGTTGTCTCTAACCGTAACCGAGTCATCTTCGTGAATGATTACTTCAACTTTGTCACAGTGGCCAGCTAAAGCTTCGTCAATGGAGTTATCAACCGCTTCAAAAACCATGTGATGCAAGCCGGTGCCGTCGTCGGTGTCGCCGATGTACATTCCAGGACGTTTACGTACTGCATCTAGCCCTTTTAATACTTTAATACTCGACGAGTCGTATGCTTGATCACTCATGTGGTGTTCCTCTTAAAATACAATTCACCATTTAAGGTTTAATTATAATTTGTAATGTAATTATGCCGACTGGCTTTCTTCTATTAGTTTTCCTTCTTCCATACGGAAAACTTTTCTATTCATGGGTTTCCAAACATCAATTAACTTTTCTTTGTCGATGCTTGTTATAAAAACCTGACAATCTAAATCTTCTAACAATTTACAAAATGAATGACGATGCGTTTCATCTAACTCGGATGCGAGATCATCAACCAAATAAATTGTGCGCCTTTGTGTTTCATCCTGAAATAGAGCGCCCTGAGCTATTTTAAGCGCCGCCACGACTGTTTTCTGCTGGCCGCGACTCAGTATCTCAGCCGCAGGCTGTTTATTGGTTCTAATACGTAATTCAGCGCGATGCGGACCAGATTGAGTATACCCTAATACCAGGTCTCGTTCCTGCTGTCTTTCAATAACTTGACCTAAATCCGAGTCTTTATCCCAGCCAGGGTGGTAGTGCAGATCAATCGATAACGAGCTGTCTAACTGCTGTAAAATATTTTCAAAGACAGGCTTAAATCGGTCAATATATGCTTGACGCAATTCATCGATTGCCAATGCACTTTCAACAAACCCTTTATTCCAAGTAGTTAACCATTCAACTTCTTTTTGCTTTAAAACAGCATTACGCTGCTGCAGCTGTTTACGAAACACTTTCCAGTGATTCAAAAAACGTTGTTCCACGTGAAACACGCCCCAATCTAAAAATTGACGACGTTCTTCAGGAGAGCCTGTTAACAACTTAAAAGTATTAGGATCAATCACCTGAACAGGCAACCAATGCGTAGCTTCTGACTGTGCTGTTAACACAGAACCATTAAGCTTTAAAAGATGATCTCCTGACTTCAAGCGCAAGCTATCTAAAACACACTCACCCATACTTTCGTCTTCGATATGAAATTGCATTTCAATACGATCAGACTCGTGTGAGGTTAAATGCTTAATATGAGAGGTACGGAAAGACTTGCCCGTAGCCATTAACATAATGGCTTCTAATAACGAGGTTTTACCGGAACCGTTTGCTCCGTAAATAAAATTCACCCCAGAATTCATTGTAAAATCAAGCGGTTGCAAGTTTCGCAAGCCGCTTAATTTAATTTGCCTAATTGGCATATAAACCTAACTCTCTACAGACGCATAGGCATAATAACGTAAAGTGTGTCAGCACTATCAGGAGCCTCTAACAAGGCACTGCTGTTAGCATCCGACAGAGTAATCTTCACATTATCTGTATCTAATGCACCCATAACATCTTGCAAATAAGAAACATTAAAGCCCATTTCAATAGAATCACCTTGGTAATCTACTGATAGCATCTCTTCGGCTTCTTCTTGTTCAGGGTTGTTAGCCAACACCTTAACTAAGCCTGGCTCTAATACTAAACGCACACCACGATATTTTTCATTCGAAAGAATCGCTGCGCGAGAAAACATTTGACGCAATTCAGTGCGATCAGCAATCAATATATTGCTGCCATTTTTTGGGATAACGCGAGTGTAATCGGGGAACTTTCCGTCTACTAATTTAGACGTGAAGTTATAGTTGTCTGTTTGTGCGCGCAAATGATTGGCACTTAACGTAATAGACACAGTTGCTTCTGGATCTGATAACAGTTTAGCTAATTCGATAACGCCTTTACGCGGTAAGATAATTTGTTGTGAATTCTCTGGACCATTAATAGATACAACACTGGTTGCTAAGCGGTGACCATCAGTCGCTACAGCGCGTAAGCTGGTGTCATTCACTTCAAACAACATGCCATTCAGGTAAAAACGGACATCTTGTTGCGCCATAGCAAAACTGGTGTTGTCAATTACCTTGCGTAGCATGTCTTGTTTAATAGCAAAGGTATTTTCACCATCGATGCTGTCAACTTTTGGGAACTCAGTAGACGGTAAAGTAGACAATGAAAAACGCGAACGACCAGAACGGACTAAAAGTTGCTGACCTTCTACGCTAAATTCAATCTGAGCACCATCAGGTAAAGAGCGACAAATTTCTAAAAGCTTTTTACCTGGAACGGTAATTTCACCTTCTTCAATTAACTCTTGCAGCTCAACCAAACCAACTAACTCAACTTCAAGATCTGTACCAGTCAATGAAAGCTGATTACCCTTAGCTTCTATCAATAGATTCGAAAGCACCGGCAACGTATGACGCTTTTCAACAACTCCAGCAACCAATTGTAATGGTTGAAGAATAGTTTCTCTGGCTATTACAAATTTCATAAATTGTTACTCTTTTATCTTATTAGGTGGTCAGTAAGCGCAGTAAATTTTTGTAATCTTCAGCGATATCAGAATCACTTTCCTGCAGTCCCTTAATTCTTTTACAAGCATGCACTACGGTTGAGTGGTCTCGGCCACCAAAGGCCTTACCAATCTCAGGCAAGCTATGGTTTGTCAGTTCTTTACTTAAAGCCATTGCCACTTGTCGTGGACGAGCGATCGAACGCTGACGACTTTTTGATGATAAATCAGCGAATTTTATATTGTAATACTCTGCTACTGTACGCTGAATATTATCAATACTGACCAACTTATCTTGTAATGCAAACAAGTCTTTTAATGAGTCTTTAATTAAGGCAGAACTGATTTTACTGCCCGTAAACTGTGCATTAGCAATAACACGCTTTAATGCGCCTTCTAACTCACGTACGTTTGAACGTATTTTTTGGGCAATAAAAAAGGCTTCTTTTTCAGGTAAGTCAATTCCGACCTCTTCGGCTTTCTTCATAAGAATAGCCACACGTGTTTCTAAATCTGGGGGTTCAATGGCAATAGTTAATCCCCAACCAAAACGTGACTTTAATCGTTCTTCGAGCTTATCGATTTCTTTAGGGTAGCGGTCACAAGTCAAAATAATCTGCTTACTATTTTCTAGTAGCGTATTAAAAGTATGAAAAAACTCTTCTTGAGACTGATCTTTACCAGCAAAAAATTGAATATCGTCAATTAATAAAGCATCTAACCCACGGTAAAAACGTTTAAACTCTGTCATTGCGTTTAAACGAAAAGCTTTAACCATATCATGCACAAAACGCTCGGATGTTAGAAACATAACCTTAGCATTTGGATTTTGACGCAATAATTCATTACCCACAGCATGCATTAAGTGCGTTTTACCTAACCCCACGCCACCATATATAAAGAGTGGGTTGTATGATCCGCCAGCATTATCAGCGACTTGCTTAGCGGCCGCTAAAGCCAACTGGTTAGATTTACCCTCAACAAAGTTATCAAAAGTAAATGTTCTGTTTAATGAGCTTTTATGTTGCGTAGAATTTTGGCGCGCCTTAACCGGCCTTGGGCTTTCTTGGTTATAGGCAGGCGCAGCATGTTGGTTATGAGTAGAAGCTTGAGTATCTTGTGCAGTATGTGTTTGCACTGGTGCAGCAGGACGCTCTGGTTTAGGGACACTAGGGGCAGCCCCTTGTAGTTGAAATAAAGGAGCGCTTTCGCCAACTACCACATCTATTTGAGTGATCAAACCATTGTTTAACTCACTCATAATCTGTTCTAGTCTGTTAAGAAACTGATTTTTTACCCAGTCACGTATAAATCTATTAGGCGCACTTAACACTAGCTGATCGTTAACAACGTCTGCTTTTAAGGGGCGTATCCATGTATTAAATTGCTGCGCAGGAATATCGTGCTGCAATTGTTCAAGGCATTTTTGCCATTGTGTTAATAAAGCCAATGTATTAATCCATAATCGCGTAAAACGAACGAGCCATTTTAACTTAGACCCGATAGGTTAGCCATGATTGAATTTCTTTATTATTGACAACCTGTGGATAACTTGATGATAGATAACCTCATACTTTGTGTATATCTTTTGGGATAATTTTTAAGTCAAATTACATCCACAAACAATGAGCTACTAAACCACAGCATACAAGATGCTTCAGAACAAGAAACTAACAGGCTTGTTAAGCACCTTGAATCGTTGATTTTAAAGGGTTTTAAAGAGTTATCAACATTATTTTGAAAGACCCATAATAACAACCACTATATAATAACCATACTTAATATAAATACTTACTATGTATTGTTATTTAGTTAATAAGCGGTGAAGCGAAAATTCAGCAAAATATAGGCGTTGCTTATCTATTTTATTATGCCTATAATCTCCGCCCTTAAATTCTACCCCATCAACTTACTTGGGTATTTGATTATGAAACGTACATTTCAACCAAGCGTATTAAAACGCAAACGCACACACGGTTTCCGTGCTCGCATGGCAACTAAAAACGGTCGCCAAGTATTATCACGTCGTCGTGCAAAAGGCCGTCAGCGCTTAAGCGCATAATTGAATTAATCGTTGCGTTTTCAGATATATGTCAGAATTTTCGTTTGAACGTGAAAAGCGTTTATTAAAACCTTTCGAGTTCAAGCGAGTTTTCGACAATACTGAATTACGCAGCGGTACAGCTCAATTACTCGTGTTAGCCAGCGCGAATCAGCAAGACAATCCTCGTATTGGCTTTGTTTTCTCCAAGAAAAACATAAAACTAGCGGTCGATCGCAATCGAGTTAAACGTATAATTCGAGAGTCATTCCGACAGCAGCAAGCAAAATTGCCAGCCTTAGATTTTGTAATTCTTGGTAGAAAAGGTTTATCCGAGTTGGACAATGCTGAAATTCGTGCCATGATTGACGCCCTTTGGTTCAGATTGAAGCGCCCATCCAATGAAAGAAAAGCAAAAGGCAGCCCCAGAAAAGGTAGCCACAATCAGCGCTAAAGCGTTGTTATTGTTGATTTCTTTCTATCGCTACGCAATCAGTCCTTTTCTACCCAGCCGTTGCCGCTATTATCCCACTTGCTCATCTTACGCAGATGAATCTATTCGTCGATATGGTGCGATACAAGGTGGCTGGTTAGCTATTAAAAGATTATCTCGGTGCCATCCTTGGGGTTCCCATGGAGTTGATCCGGTACCAGATTTATCACTCACTTCCTCTAATTGTTGCCAACGGAAACCCTAATCATGGATATCCGCCGTACCGTTATATTTATCGGATTAGCTATAAGTTCATATTTTCTAATTTTGGCGTGGAGTGGAGACTACGGTCAGAAACCCCAAAGCAAAGCCCCTGTTTCAGTAGAGTCTTCAGCGAACGAAGCTGTTAATGAAGATATTCCTGATACCAGTGATGCGCACAATGCACAGTTACCTGGTGACGAAACATCCAGCCTACCAGTTGTGCAAACTGAACAAGACGCCACGCAACAAGTTATTAATGTAAAAACAGATGTTTTAGACGTTAGCATTAATTTGAAAGGAGGTGAGGTAGTTGGTGTTCGCTTACCTGCATATCCAGCATCCATCGATCAAAAAGATGTTCCTTTCACATTATTAGGCAACAATAGTGAGATGACCTATACGGCACAAAGTGGGTTAATAGGTCGTGATGGAATTGATGGAAAAGGTGCTGCACTTTATAGCACTCAAGAAAGTTCATACGAGCTTGCGGACGATCAAGAAACATTAACCGTAGTGTTAACGGCTTCTGACGACAAAACCAAAGTCGAAAAGATTTTTACTTTTCATAGAGCAGATTACTTAATTGATGTGAATTATAAGATTCACAATATTTCAGAAGAACCTTGGCAAGGTGTATTTTATGCACAGCTAAAACGTGACAATTCAGCGGACCCTTCTGCAGGTAGTAGCATGGGTATGGCTGCTTATTTAGGTGCAGCGTTAACCACAAAAGACAGCCGTTATGAAAAAATTAAGTTCAGTGAACTTGAGAAAAAGGGCTATAAAAGTGTAGAAACAGGTGGTTGGGCAGCAATGTTACAGCATTACTTCCTATCGGCTTGGGTGCCTGCCGATCAAGAAGCTCAGTACACTTACAATGGTCGCACACATAAAGGTAATAACCTTTTCGGTTTCTACTCTGCACCAAAGATTGTTGCACCAGGAGCAACCGAAGAAATAGGTGCTAGCCTTTATGTTGGTCCAAAAATTCAAAAGCGTTTGGCTGAAATTGCTGATTCATTAGAGCTGACTGTGGATTACGGTTGGTTATGGTGGATCGCGCAACCATTATTCTGGTTATTAACGTTCTATCACGGACTGGTTGGTAACTGGGGTGTGGCCATCATCTTATTGACTATTTCTATTAAGATTCTTTTCTTTAAGCCTTCGGCAATGAGTTACCGTTCAATGGCGAATATGCGTAAAGTAGCTCCTAAAATGCAGGAAATTAAAGAAACTTACGCAGACAACCGTGAGAAGCTAGGTCAAGAAATGATGAAGCTGTATAAGGATGAAAAAATAAATCCTTTAGGCGGTTGTTTACCTATTTTAATTCAAATGCCTGTATTCATTGCTTTGTATTGGGTGATTATGGAATCGGTTGAACTGCGCCAAGCGCCGTTCTTCTTATGGATTACCGATATGTCGGTAATGGATCCATACTTTATTCTTCCATTAATTATGGGTGCTTCAATGTTCTTCCAGATGAAGCTTAACCCAACACCACCCGATCCTATGCAAGCTCGTGTTATGCAATTTATGCCTGTTGTATTTACCATCTTCTTCCTATGGTTCCCGGCCGGTCTAGTATTGTACTGGGTGGTTAACAACTTGCTTTCAATTGCCCAGCAATACGTTATTACTAAGCAGATTGAAAACTCGTAATTCATGACTAGCTTGGTTCATCAAGACAGTATCGCCGCCATCGCCACAGCCCCTGGGCGTGGCGGTGTTGGTATTATTAGAATATCTGGTTCTAAGGCATTATCGGTGGCTCAAGCCATTTTGGGTTATGAGCCAAAACCAAGATACGCTCATTACGGACCATTTAAGGCGAGTGATGGTACTGTTTTAGATGAAGGCATTGCCCTTTACTTTCCTAATCCCCATTCTTTTACCGGTGAAGATGTCGTTGAGTTTCAAGGTCATGGTGGCCCGGTCGTTCTCGACATTTTATTAAAAGAAATCGTGGCGTTAGGTTGTCGCTTGGCTCGACCCGGTGAATTCTCTGAGCGCGCTTTTTTAAACGACAAGCTGGATCTAGCTCAAGCAGAAGCCATTGCTGATTTAATTGATTCTTCCTCAGAGCAAGCAGCACGTTGTGCGTTACGCTCATTGCAGGGTGAGTTTTCTAAAAGAATTCAACAATTACTTGATCGACTTATCCACATACGTATTTATGTGGAAGCGGCCATGGATTTTCCAGAAGAAGAAATTGATTTTCTATCCGATGGTAAAGTTTCGGCCATGTTAGAAGAAGTAGATACCGAGCTAAAAGGCGTTCTTCAAGAAGCGAATCAAGGGGCTTTATTACGTGAAGGTATGAATGTGGTTATTGCCGGACGCCCCAACGCTGGTAAGTCCTCACTTCTTAATGCATTAGCGGGCTTAGAGCGTGCCATTGTGACAGATATCGCAGGCACCACGCGCGACATTCTTAAAGAGCATATTCATATTGATGGCATGCCTTTGCATATTATTGATACTGCCGGGTTACGTGATGCGCCTGATGAGGTTGAACGTATCGGCATACAGCGTGCTTGGGAAGAAATTAAGCAGGCTGACCGTGTACTGTTGATGATTGACTCCACCAGTGACGAAACCGATCCAAAAGCCCTTCTGCATGCCTTATACGATGAGCAAGGCTTATCCACCGAAGCGGAAGCGTTACTTAACAGTGGCCGAATGACTGTTATTCGTAATAAAGCAGACTTATCCACAGAAAGCATTGGATTAAACAGTGATACACAATTCCCTACCATCAGTCTTTCAGCAAAGCATAACCAAGGTGTTGATGTACTGCGCCAACACTTGAAAGAAGTTATGGGATTTGATGCAGGCAATGAAGGCGGATTTTTAGCGCGTCGTCGTCATATCGATGCACTGAATCGAGCACAAGACGCGCTAGATAATGGTCGCATACAACTTGAAGGTATGGGCGCTGGAGAATTGCTTGCTGAAGATTTACGTATGGCACAGCATGCACTTAATGAGATTACCGGTGAATTTACAGCCGATGACTTATTAGGAAAAATCTTTGGTAGTTTCTGTATCGGAAAATAAAAAATAGGAGGCTCTTGCCTCCTATCGAATTGATCTTACATGCGTCTGTACGTTAATAAGCGGCCTTTATAGGGTGGCTTATCATTCGGGTTAAAGCCCAATAATTCTTGTTCTACTTCAAACCCTTGTTCTGTTAATAAGTTCGTTAACTTATTTCTGTGTCCACGACCCGGGCAAGTCACCATTACTTTGGCTTGTGGGTGCGATATCTTTTCAATTAACTCTGCTAATAATGTTGCGTGCTGTTGTTCGTACAACACATCACTGGCAATAATCACATCAAATTTACCTACTTCTTGAGCTGGTTTTTCCCAACATAGATTTACAAAAGGAATTGACTCAATATTATTTCTTAAACGATTAGACTCTAAAAACACTTCGCTTAAGGGATGTCTATCGCTAGCTGTAATATCAGCCTTAAGACTTTTAAGCACTAAGCTGGGTAAACCTAATCCACAACCTAGTTCAATAATGCGTCTTTTTTTAAAGTCTATTTTTTTTACAGCCTTTGCTAATACTTCACTTGCTGGCCATAACTGACCAAAGAAACTCCAGTTTGCTGGAGCAACACCTGCTTTTTCAGCAAGCTTAAGGGGATCAAAATATTGGTTGGTATCTTTTAACGCTTTAATTTGTAGGTTCAATCGACCTACAGAAACATCAAGTAATCGTGTTTTATAACCTAGCATGGCACTCCTCCAATGTAATAAAAAGAAAAGCTCAGCTTTGGTGTTATTGGATTGAACACCTAAGGGGAAAATAATTATTTTAGTTATAAATAAAAGTTATTTAATCTTAGATAATTTATTTTTTTTTATTATACACCATATTTGATTTTTAAACTGACTAGCTATAAAGGCTAATACACCTCTAATAGTTGTGGATATGCCGCTACCCATTCGTAGGTATTTGTACCTACATTGACATACATCATTGAAATTTTATTAGTTCTATAATTTTTTCTGAGGATCGGCTATGAGAACGGTATGAATCAAATTTGTGCTGCGAATAGGTTCTCTTAGTAATTCTTTAGACTTTCTCTTCATATAACCAATCTTGCTAACGATTTTTAACATTTATGTTTAGGTCAAAAGCAATAACACCTTGCAAGAGGTCTGTATGCAAACTCAAGAAACCTACAATGATGGCGTCATAAGACTGTTTTTATACGCAGCCATTTTTTGGGCGCTAACTGGTATGAGTGTTGGTGTGTTCGTCGCGGCTGAACTTTATTGGCCCAATATGAATATGGATATCCCTGCACTTTCTTTTAGTCGATTACGCCCTAGTCATACGTTCGGCGTTATTTTTGCCTTTGGTGTCAGTGCTTTAATTGGCACCAGTTTTTATGTAGCCCAGCGTACAGGCCATACGCGTTTAGCCTTTGGTAAGTTGGCTTATTTTGTGTTCTGGGGTTGGCAGCTGAGTTGTGTGTTAGCCATGATTACAGTGCCAATGGGCTACACTCAAAGTAAAGAATACGCAGAGCCTGAATGGCTTATCGACATACTAATCGCAGTGGTGTGGGTAAGTTACGGTATCGTTTTCTTTGGTACATTGGCGCGTCGTCGAATTAAAAACATCTATGTGGCTTGCTGGTATTACGGTGCATTTATTGTTGCCGTCGGCATGATGCATATTATCAACAACCTTGTACTGCCAATATCTTTAACGCGTTCCGTCCCTATTTATTCAGGTGTTGTCGATGCCATGGTGCAGTGGTGGTATGGGCATAACGCCGTTGCCTTCATTTTAACGGCAGGTTTTTTGGGGATGATGTATTACTTTGTTCCTCGCCAAGCACAACAGCCTTTATGGAGTTACCGTTTTTCAATCGTTAACTTCTGGGCGTTAATTTCTGTATATATGTGGGCAGGTGCTCACCACCTTATGTATACCGCTCTACCAGACTGGGTGCAATCAGTGGGTATGGCGTTTTCTATTATTTTGGTAATGCCAAGTTGGGGGTCTGCAGCCAACGGTTTAATGACCTTTAACGGGGTGTGGGATCGAGTTAAGAAAGACCCAGCTGCTAAGTTTATGGTGATTTCTCTAATCTTTTATGGTGCCTCTACTATGGAAGGTTCAATCATGGCAGATAAAACCGTTAACTCACTGTCTCACTATACCGACTGGACAGTCGCTCACGTGCACTCTGGCTCACTAGGCTGGGTGGCAATGATTACCATCGGTTCACTTTACGCTATGGCGCCTCGTATTTTAGGTCGCAAAGAAATGCATTCACATGCGGCTATGGAATGGCACTTCTGGTTACATTTATTGGGCACTTTGCTTTATGTTATCGCTATGTGGGTGGCTGGCGTAACCGAAGGGCTAATGTGGCGTGCGTCTTATGCTGATGGCACTTTAATGTATTCATTCTTAGATAGCTTAATAGCAATTAAGCCTTGGTATGTAGTTCGTGCCTTAGGTGGTGCCTTTATTGTAACCGGTATGGGATTAATGGCTTGGAATATGTGGAAAACAACCGACCAAGCAAGAAGCGGAAATATTGCTCCAATTCCTGTGCCTTTAGACGATGGCACCAGCCATGGTAATAACTCACAACTAACCGGTGCGTATTAAGGAGTTAAACATGAAAATACCATTTAAGTATTTTGAAGCCATTGAAAAACGCACTTGGTTGCTGGGTATTTTAACCGCTGCATTCCTATCTTTAGGTGGGTTAGCAGAAATTACACCTCTGTTTGCTGCCGCTAACAGCGTAAAAGCTCCGGAAGGTGTTAAGCCCTACAGTGCAGAACGTTTAGCTGGGTTTGAGGTTTATGTGCATAACGGTTGTTACTTATGTCACTCGCAAATGATTCGTCATTTAAGTTTTGAAACCCAGCGTTACGGTGCCCCATCAGTAGCAGAGGAGTCAGTGTATGACCGACCTATGCAGTGGGGATCAAAACGTACCGGACCCGATCTAGCACGAGTGGGTGGTAAATACTCCGATGATTGGCAACGACAGCACCTTATTGATCCACGCAGTGTTGTGCATGAGTCCAATATGCCCAAATACGGTTGGCTAGAAGACAAAGAAGTCGATGCTAAAACCTTACAAAACAGAATGCGCGCACTGCGTAAGTTAGGGGCACCCTATACCGATGAAGAAATAGAAAATGCGCCCGCAAAAGTGGAAGGAAAAACACAAATGGATGTGTTGATCGCCTATTTGCAAGGTTTAGGTATTGATAACAAAGCCCCTGCTAATGAAACGCAAGATAAAGAGGTTAACCACCTATGAATCCAATTTGGGGCGAAGTGCTTGGCTACGTAACAGTAGCCATGATGACAATATTTATTGGTATTTGGATTTGGGCGTGGCGCAAGCGTCATAAAAAAGTATTTGATCGTATGTCAGAGATACCTATGGAAGATGAACTAGGTGGCTCTACGAATGAAGACAACAAATAGAGGTAACTCGCATGAGTAATTTCTGGTCTGGTTGGGTGATGGCATTGGTTGTCATTAATTACACCACTATCCTATTTTTATTTATATGGGCATCACGCGTTGATATTCCAGTTGATGACGATGGCACCACAGGCCATACATGGGCAAATGGTACGATTCGTGAAGGTTTAAATAAACTGCCTAAATGGTGGTTAATTATGTCCACACTAGGGTTTATTGCGGCATTTATTTATTTAGTACGTTATCCGGGTTTTGGTAATTTTGAAGGCGTGACTGGTTGGACTTCAACCAAACAATTGCATGAGCAAATTATTGATAGTAATGCAAAAAAACAACCGCTAATTGAGCAAGTACAATCACAATCAGTTTTACAGCTCACCAGCAACAAAGAAGCGCTTAAAGTGGGCTTACGGTTGTTTGAAGATAACTGTGCGGCTTGCCATGGTTACCAAGCGCAAGGTAGCCAAAAACTAGGTGCACCCAACTTAACCGATAATGTTTGGCTGTATGGTGGTAAGGTATCAGATGTAATGCATACCATTACCTATGGTCGACAAGGCATGATGCCTGCGCACAGTGCAATGTTAGACGACAGCCAAATAAATAGCGTTGCTAATTATGTGGTCAGTTTGTCGGGGCTTGCACATAACGAAGGCTTAGTTGATAAGGGGAAAACCATTTTTGCGCAGCGCTGTGCGATGTGTCACTCGCAAGACGCTACAGGTAACCCAATGTTAGGAGCACCTAACTTAACCGATAATGATTGGTTGTACGGTAACAGTATAACAACGGTTAAAGAGTCAATTGCTAATGGTCGACATGGTGTGATGCCAGGGTGGAAAGATCGACTCAATGAAAATCAAATTAAGCTATTAGCAGCTTGGGTACTTAGTCATGACAACACCGAACAGGCAATCGCTGCAGGTGAAAAATAATATCCAAACAGACGATACCAAGCTTGCTTGGTATCAGTCTCCTATTGTTTGGCTAGGCATAATATTAACGGTTGTCATTTTTCTTGGGTGCCTACACTTACTGTATATTGCAGCTGAAATACGCAGCAATGAAGCCAGTCGAGTGTCGGAACCAATCCAAAAAACCACCATGAAAAAGAAAGAGCTAACGCATATTTTAGGTGTACCTATTAGCTCATCCTCTCTTCAAGAAAACACTTCAGACAACAATAAAGAATCAACAAAAAATCATCCAAGTGACAATGATGCTTCATTATGAGTACTGTGCCACGTTGTTATCACTGTAATGAAGATTTACCACAAGGTTCTGAGTTAAAAACTAAGGTGGCAGGCAAAGTTCGTCTGCTCTGCAGCCAAAACTGTTTAACCACCGTCGAATGGATTGAGAAAACCGGATTAGCCGATTATTACCGATTACGTTCAGGACCTAATCAACGATTTAATTCTATCGACAACAGTCACTGGCAAAATACGTCGTTATTACAGCAAGTACTGCATGAACATAAAGATGGCGATTTTGAAGTCAGTTTGTTGGTAGATGGTATGCACTGCGCAGGATGCGTGTGGTTGATTGAACGCGTACTACTTAAACTAGGCGGTGTTAGTGATATACAAATTAATCCTGTAACACGCCGTGCTGTTTTAAAGTTTAATCCAAAGCAAACACGTCTTGCCGATATTTTAGAAGCCTTAAGTTACGCAGGTTATCGCCCTCGACCATTAGAGCGACAAAATTTAGACGACTCTCGTACTGAAGAAAATCGCGACCTCTTAAAGCGTTTGTTGGTTGCCGGTTTTGGCATGATGCAAGTGATGACTTATGCCTTTGTTCTTTATATGGAGAACTTTGGTGAGCTCCCAGGCGGCACTAAAGAGTTATTTCGTTGGTTAGGGTTTTTAGTATCTACCCCGGTTGTTTTTTACTCTGCTGCGCCCTTTTTTAGAAATGCACGATCATCGCTACGTATGAAAGCACTTAACATGGATGTGCCTATCTCTATTGCTATTGCAGCGGTTTATGGAGCCAGTGTCTATCAGGCCATGATGTTTCAGGGCGAAGTGTATTTCGAATCGGTTACTATGTTGGTGTTTTTCTTATTGACTGGCCGTTACTTAGAAATGCGTGCACGTCATCGTAGTGTCGACAGTGCTGATGCCTTAGTACAATTAACCCCTGCTTTTGCACAGCGAGTCAAAGCAGATGGTCAGTTAGAAACAGTACCCATTGCAGCATTGAATGTTGGTGACACAGTGCGAGTGATGGAAGGCTCCCATATACCCGCAGACGGTATTTTATTAAGCACTCAAACTTTATTAGATGAATCATTACTGTCAGGGGAAGCAAGCGCCCGCCAACGATTAAAGGACGATGCAGTCATTGCCGGTAGTATGGTGCATGAAGGGCCGATTGAAATTAAACTAACACGAGTTGGCTCAGATACCTTTTTAGCAACCTTAGCTAATTTATCTAACAAAGCCCAAACACAAAGACCTAAGCTAACAAGACGCAGTGAACGTATCACTGCCAACTTTGTATTACGTGTTCTTATTATTACTTTTTTTACATTATTAGGTTGGCTTTGGTACGACCCTAGCAAAGCGTTAGACGCTACTATTGCATTATTAGTGGTGGCCTGCCCTTGTGCTTTAGGGCTAGCGGCACCTGCTGCAATCACTCGCGCAATGGGTGTGCTTGCGAAAAAAAATGTCTTAGTGATAAACCCCGACTCACTAGAAACATTGGTGCAAGTTAATACAGCGGTGTTTGATAAAACAGGTACGCTTACCGAGCCGAGTTTGGACTCTCTACGTGTTGATAAAAAATCACTGCAACTAGCAGCAAGCCTAGCGCGAGAAAGCCAACATCCTTTATCTCGCGCTTTAGTGGCGGCCAATACACTGCCTGTACTCGTCGTATCTGAAACTAAATCATTTCCAGGTTTAGGGTTAGAGGCACAAGTGGACGGTAAAATACTACGTTTAGGTCAGCCACGTTTTGTGCTCGCTGAAAGTCTGGTTGAACAACATCAAGATAGTAGCTTAGTACTGGGTAGAAATGGGCAATTACTGGAATCGTTTTATCTCAATGAAAAATTACGTGAAGATGCAATTGTTACAGTTAATCGACTGCAATCAGCCGGTATTCAGTGCCATATTCTCAGCGGAGATAATGAAAAAAGAGTTAACAATATTGCCCAACAACTAGCTATTGTTAATTGGCAGTCGCGTCAACTGCCAGCAGACAAACTTTCCTATTTAAAACAATTACATCAGCAACAAAGAAAAATAATGATGGTGGGTGATGGTAGTAACGATGCCCCGGTCTTGGCCGGCGCAGATGTCTCTGTTGCACTAACATCAGGCGCTGAACTGGCACAAGCTAACGCCGACATACTCTTGTGTGATGGACGACTCAGCAACCTAATTTATATAGGTATGATTGCCCAACAAACACAAAAAATACTTAAACAAAACGAACGCTGGGCAATTACCTACAATACTTTGGCTATGCCAGCGGCAGCCTTAGGGTTTATTCCACCATGGTTAGCAGCCATATTTATGTCGGTCAGTTCTTTAGTGGTCGTGTTGAATGCACTAAGAATAGGCGCAAGGGGTAATAGTACATCATGAATATTATTTTAATAATGATTCCACTCTCTCTCGTTTTATTGATTGGAGCAGCTGCCATGTTTTTTTGGGCGGTTAACAAGGGTCAATTTGATGATATGGAATCACCGGGTTTAATGCCTGTTAGTGATAACCTTCCTGAAGAAGAGGAAGAACAAACTGCATCGATAGCCAACAGCGAAAGCCAAGACTCGAATTAAATACGTTTATCTTTAGGTACCCATAAGGTTAAAACGAAGGCAAAGACTAAAGCGATTAATCCAATAACAAAGGTCGATGAAAGGCTCGCTCCATGCTCAATACCGAGTTTAGCTAACCAAGGTCCGGTTAGTTGAGTGAGTCCGTAAAGTGCCACTAAAGCAGCACTTAAGCGTGGCCCCTGATGAGGATGCAAAGTTCGGGCTAGACGTTGAGTAAGTAGCACACACCCCAAAAAGCTACTGCCCATTAAAATGGCACAGAGCCATAAACCGAATGCACTGCCGATAAATAACAAAGCCATTATGCTAATAGCCTGAATAGCGTAGTTCCAAAGTAAGGCTGGTTTGTCGCCGATTTTGGCACCCAGATGATTCCATAGCCAAGTGGATGGTAAAGATGCAAAAGCGACTAGCAACCACGCACTAGGTATCAAATTAACATTCCATTCATATGACACCGCGGGTAGGAATGTCATAGGTAAAATATAGCCTAATCCTGCCCCTGCATAACTTAAGAATAAAGGTGTAGAGCTTCTATCCCATAAAGTTGAAGAGTGATCTTGTTGAATAACGGGCTCATAATTAGGCAATAATCGTAAATACCAAAAGCTCCATATCATTAAAGGAACCGATACAACGGCTGCTGTTATCCAACGACCCGACCCATTGGTCCAACTTGAAGAGAGTTCGACTAATACAGTGGATGATAAAATACCGGCGCCGACGCCCAGATACATTAAACCACTGTGTTGGGGTTTACCGACTTCTACTAACCATTCCAACACTAACGCAGGCGCCAAGACAAACACCACTCCGTTAGTAATGCCGTTAAGTAATCTTAAAAAAGCCAATGATTCATAGTTCTCTGCAAAAACCTGCAGAATGGTAATCACCACACTAGTAACTAACATTGCTAGCAAAGAAACACGTCCAAGCGCTCGCTGGTACAAAAATAAGGCCAGCATTGCCCCTAACAAATAGCCTACATAGTTCCAACTCGCGACAGCGGCTGCTTCTGGTAAGGTGATTAAGTTATCGCTTACTAACAAGGGAAGCAGTGGCGTATAAACAAAACGTCCAAAACCATGTACTACCACCAATGCCAATGCAGCTGCAATAATGGGTAACCAATGAGAAGAGAACAAAGATTTATTAGGCATAATAAAAAACCGCAAAAAAGGCTATGCTAGCTGCTGAATAAGGGGTGTCTATGCTAACATCGGCCCTCTTAAGAACAATGAAGAATTTTATGAGTTTAAATATGGACGCCCTAGGTCAACAATTGCATGCGGGTGCAAAAAAACTTGGTATTGAATTAACCGAAGCGCAGTTAGAAGCATTGTTAGCGTATTTGCAGCTATTAATAAAATGGAATAAAGCTTATAACTTAACCGCAATTCGCCAACCTGAGCGTATGGTAGGGTTGCATTTATTAGATAGTTTAGCGGTGCATCCTTACGTACAAGAAGCCACTAATCTTATTGATGTAGGTACAGGTGCGGGCTTGCCTGGCGTTGTTTTAGCAATAATGAACCCAGATAAGCAGTTTACCCTGCTAGACAGTAACGGTAAGAAAACCCGCTTTTTAGTACAAGCAAAAATTGATTTAAAACTAGACAATTTAACGGTAGTAAACAGTCGTGTAGAGGCGTATCAGCCAGATGTGCTTTTCGATATGATTATTAGCCGTGCGTTTGCTTCATTAGCAGATATGACCGGTTGGTGTAAGCACTTACTTGCAAGTGGTGGCTGTTTTTTAGCAATGAAAGGCCAGTATCCTGAAGAAGAAATAACCGCTATTGCTAATGAGTATCAGGTAATAGAAAAGCACGAATTAGAGATACCACAGGTTGAAGGTGAGCGACACCTATTAACGATAAAACCTCTATAATCAACTCAACAATAATTAGTACTGCTGTTATCAAAGGAAAATATGAGCAAAATAATCGCGATAGCAAACCAAAAAGGCGGAGTGGGAAAAACCACTACCACGGTCAATTTGGCAGCCTCTTTAGCAGCTACAAAGCGACGTGTTCTATTGGTTGATTTAGATCCGCAAGGTAATGCCACTATGGGAAGTGGTGTGGATAAGCATGAATTAGAGTTATCGTTATACGAAGTGTTAGTAGGCAAAGCGCGCACTAAAGACGCCATAGTCTATTCAGAAGAAGCCGGTTTCGATGTACTTCCCTCGAATGCTGACTTAACCGCAGCAGAAGTTGAACTGATGAATTTATCTCGTAGGGAACAACGCCTAAAAGAAGCTTTGTCTGAAGTTCGGCCAGACTATGACTATATTTTGATAGACTGCCCACCATCGTTAAATATGTTAACCGTTAATGCGTTGGTTGCCGCTCAGTCTGTTCTTATACCCATGCAGTGTGAATACTATGCGCTAGAAGGGTTGTCTGCGTTGCTACAGACCATTGAATCAATTCAAAGCACGCTGAACCCGAATTTAGAAATTGAAGGCTTATTACGTACTATGTATGACCCGCGTAATAGCCTTACAGTGGATGTATCCACACAATTAATAAATCACTTCGGTGATAAAGTGTATGGCACGGTTATCCCACGTAACGTACGTTTAGCAGAAGCGCCAAGTTATGGTGTTCCTGTTTTGGTCTATGATAGAAAATCACGTGGTGCTATTGCCTATTTAGCACTGGCTGGGGAAATGAATCGTCGTAACAAAAAAGCAATAAACGCTTAGAAATTAAACAAGGTTTATTAAATGATTAAGAAAAAACGTGGCCTTGGCCGTGGCTTAGATAGTTTGTTATCCAGTTCGCGTGAAAGCGTTGCTATTGATGGTGTAGACGAAAGTCAGAATGCAGAATCAACAGGCTCCACTAAAGACGGAGCGCTACGTCACCTACCTATCGAATGGCTACAACCGGGGCGCTATCAGCCACGTAAAGATATTCAGCCTGAAGCATTAGAAGAATTAGCCGCATCCATTAAATCTCAAGGTTTAATGCAGCCTATTATTGCCCGCAAAACAGCAGAAAATGACAATCGCTTCGAAATTATTGCCGGTGAGCGTCGTTGGCGTGCATGCCAGTTAGCGCAACTCGACACTGTCCCTGTCATTATTAAAGACGTTGAAGATGAAGCCGCAATGGCCATGGCGCTAATTGAAAACATTCAACGTGAAGACTTAAATGCAATGGAAGAAGCCCAAGCGCTTTATCGCTTGCAACACGAGTTTGAAATGACTCAACAGCAAGTAGCAGAAGCAGTGGGCAAAAATCGTGCGACTGTAGCTAACCTTTTACGCTTAGTTAACCTAAACCCAGACGTGAAACTATTGCTTGAGCACGGTGATATTGAAATGGGTCACGCCCGTGCTTTATTAGGTTTAGAGGGCGAGCAACAAAGTGAAGCTGCTACCAAAGTGGTTTCAGGTGCACTGAATGTGCGTCAAACTGAAGCCCTAGTGCGCAATATACAAGAAGGCAAAAAATCACCATCAAAACCAGAACCTAAGAGTCCAGATATTAATCGTTTAGAAAATATACTCGGCGATAAGTTAGGAGCGAAAGTTGCTATTTCTCATACTAAAAAAGGTAAAGGGAAATTAGTCATAGCGTATAACTCGCTCGATGAGCTCGATGGTATTTTGAGCCACATAAAATAAAGACAGTAAATATTTTGTCTTATATCTTCGTTTAGGTTGAATGAACAAGCCGTTATCCATATAATCAGCGCGGATTTTTAGCCCGTAAATGGGAAAGTTAGTTTCAGTGGAGCTTAGTTTTGTCATCGATACAGCGTCCACCTGTACACAGAATAGTGTTACTACAGCTGGCTTTATCCGTATTAGTTGGGTTGATAGCCTTGCTACACAGCGATGTAGCGGCACGCTCGGCATTGTTCGGTGGATTGGCTTGTGCCCTACCAAATGCGTATTTTATTTGGCGCACCTTTCGATTTCAGGGCGCGCAGGACATGTCAAAAGTAGCCAACGCGCTTTACCAAGGGGTAGCGTGGAAGTTTTTATTGACCGCCCTAATGTTTATTGTAATTTTTAGAATGGGTTGGCAGTTAAATTATTTGGCACTGTTTGCAGGATTTATAACAGTGCAGCTAGGGCAAGTGTTCTCTAGCAAAGTAGCGAATTTATAAACCTTTATAATTGCGAGTGTATTATGGCTAATAACTCATCAGGATCAGGGCTAGATGCAGGGGTATATATCCCCCATCACTTAACAAACTTAACCTACGGTAAGTTACCAGCAGGCTATGAGCGCGTTAATGCTGACGGCAATGTTACTGAATTAACCTCTTCAACTTGGACAATCGCTCAAACAGCGGAAGAAGCTGCAGATATGGGCTTTATGGCTGTTCACCTAGACTCCCTAGGTTGGTCTTTGTTCATGGGTATTTTATTTAGCTGGGTGTTTTACGCCGGCGCTAAAAAAGCCACCTCTGGTGTTCCCGGTAAATTACAAAACTTCGTTGAAATTATGGTTGGCTGGGTTGATGGTCTGGTTAAAGACACCTTCCATGGTCGTAGCTCACTAATTGCACCCTTAGCGTTAACAATCTTTATGTGGGTGTTCCTCATGAACGCTCTAGACTGGGTACCAGTAGACTTGATTCCTGCTATAGCCAGCACTTTATTTGGTTTAGAATACTTTAAGATTGTCCCCACGGCCGACCCGAATATTACCTTTGGTATGTCTATCGGCGTATTCGCACTAATTATTTTCTACAGTCTTAAAATTAAAGGCGTGAGCGGCTTTTCTAAAGAACTGGCTCTTAACCCCTTTAATCACTGGTTAGCAATTCCTTTCAACCTATTCTTAGAAGTCATTGGTTTAATTACTAAGCCATTCTCATTAGCACTACGTCTATTTGGTAATATTTATGCTAGTGAGGTGATTTTCTTACTGATAGCATTACTACCATTCTATTCGCAATGGTTATTGGATGTGCCTTGGGCAATATTCCACTTATTAATTTTCCCATTACAAGCGTTTATCTTTACGGTATTGACTATTGTTTATCTTAGCCAAGCCAGTGAAGAGCACTAGAAAGAACGGATTGTTTTAACCCTTTAACTTTAACTTAAACTTAACTTTGGAGTCTCATATGGAACTCATTATAATCGCAGCAGCTATCATGATTGGTCTAGCCGCACTAAGTACTGGTATTGGCTTCGCTCTTCTAGGCGGTAAGCTATTAGACGGTACTGCGCGTCAGCCAGAACTAGGTCCAAACCTACAAACCAAAACGTTCATCATGGCAGGTCTACTTGACGCTGTTCCAATGATCGCTGTTGGTATCGCGATGTACTTGATCTTCGTTGTAGCACCAGGAATGGCTGGTTAATTAAACGATTAAACACGGTTTAGGCCGTGTTTTTTTCACATTAACTGCAACGAATCGGCAAGAGGTAAATCGCTGTGAATATTAATATGACCCTTATCGGTCAAATGATTTCCTTCGCTCTCTTCGTTTGGTTCTGCATGAAGTTTGTATGGCCTCCGGTCACACAAGCAATGCGTGAGCGTCAGGCGAAAATTGCAGAAGGTCTCGATGCCGCTAACCGCGCTGAACGTGATTTAGAACTAGCTCAAGAAAAAGCTACTTCTCAAATGCGTGAAAGCAAAGAGCAGGCCGCAGAGATCATTGAAAATGCTAACAAACGTGCAAATCAGATTATCGATGAAGCTAAAGAAGCTGCGAAGGCTGAAGGTGCTCGTCTGGTAGCCGCTGCTCAAGCTGAAGTTGAGCAAGAAGTAAACCGTGCAAAAGAAACTTTGCGTGCACAAGTGTCAGAATTGGCAGTTGCTGGTGCAGCTAAGATTCTAGGTAAGTCAGTAGATGCAAGTGCACATGATGACTTGTTAAATAAACTAGCTGACGAGCTTTAAGCGAGGTTTATATGGCTGAATTAACTACTCTCGCTCGGCCTTATGCGAAAGCAGTATTTTCCGAAGCTGAACAAGCAAAAACGTTAGATGCGTGGTCAAAAGACTTAGCTTTATTATCTGCTTGCGTAGCAGACTCTAAAGTTGCTGAGTTTTTAATGTACCCTTCACTAACAGTTCAGCAGCAAGCAGATACTGTGATTGAAGTATGTGGCGATCAGCTAACCAGTGCAGCCAAAAACTTAGTCGTAATATTGGCAGAAAACAAACGATTAGTTCTGTTACCTGAAATCTTCGAATTATACGAAGAACTGAAGGCTGAATTAGAAAATACAGTGGATGTTGTAGTAACAGCTGCACAACCACTGACTGATGAACAGGCAGAAAAACTAGTCGCAGCGTTAAAAGCAAAATTACAACGTGATGTACGTATGACCAGTGAGGTTGATGAATCTCTAATTGGTGGTGCAATTATCCGTGCAGGCGACTTAGTTATAGACGGCTCATTAACTGGCAGGTTGTCAAAATTAGCCGAAGCGATGAAATCCTAATTTGAAGGACGATACACATGCAGCAACTGAATCCATCTGAGATCAGTGAAGTAATCAAGAAGCGTATTGAGAATCTTGATGTTTCTTCACAAGCCCAGAACGAGGGCACCGTGGTATCCGTATCCGACGGTATCGTTCGTATACACGGTCTTGCCGACGCTATGTACGGTGAGATGATTGAATTTGAAGGCGGTGTTTATGGTCTAGCTATGAACCTTGAGCGCGACTCTGTCGGCGCTGTAATTCTAGGTGACTATAAAAATCTAGCCGAAGGCCAAACTGCAAAATGTACAGGTCGTATTTTAGAAGTACCTGTAGGTGAGCAGCTATTAGGCCGCGTGGTCGATGCCCTTGGTAACCCAATTGATGGCAAAGGCCCACTAAATCACACGCAAACAGCACCGGTTGAGCGCGTAGCGCCTGGTGTTATTGAGCGTCAATCTGTAGATGAGCCAATTGAAACTGGTTATAAAGCGATTGACTCCATGGTACCTATTGGCCGTGGTCAGCGTGAATTGATTATTGGTGACCGTCAAACGGGTAAAACCGCACTAGCAATTGACGCCATCATTAACCAAAAAGGCA
Organism: uncultured Oceanospirillaceae bacterium; assembly: GCA_937974825.1. Taxonomy (GTDB): domain Bacteria; phylum Pseudomonadota; class Gammaproteobacteria; order Pseudomonadales; family Oceanobacteraceae; genus Venatoribacter. Next base: position 47,507 of record CALJVD010000181.1, read on the forward strand.
AAGGCATTAAATGTATTTATGTTGCCATTGGTCAAAAACAATCTTCTATTGCTAACGTAGTTCGCAAATTAGAAGAACACGATGCTATGGCTCATACCATCATCGTAGCCGCTGGTGCTTCTGATCCAGCAGCAATGCAGTACTTAGCTCCATACGGCGGTTGCTCTATGGGTGAGTACTTCTTAGACCGTGGTGAAGACGCCTTAATCATTTTTGACGACTTAACCAAGCAAGCTTGGGCATACCGTCAAATTTCATTATTACTACGTCGTCCACCAGGTCGTGAAGCATACCCAGGTGACGTATTCTACTTACACTCACGCTTACTAGAGCGTGCATGTCGTGTAAACGCTAAGTATGTAGAAGACAAAACAAACGGTGAAGTAAAAGGTAAGACCGGTTCATTAACGGCTCTACCGATTATTGAAACCCAAGGCGGTGACGTATCTGCATTCGTTCCGACTAACGTAATTTCTATTACAGACGGTCAGATCTTCCTTGAAACCAACCTGTTTAACTCAGGTATCCGTCCTGCGATGAACGCTGGTATTTCGGTTTCTCGTGTTGGTGGTGCAGCTCAAACCAAGATCATTAAGAAGCTTGGCGGTGGTATTCGTTTAGCATTAGCTCAGTACCGTGAACTAGCAGCCTTTGCTCAGTTTGCTTCTGACCTAGACGAAGTAACTCGTAAGCAATTACAACATGGTCGTGCAGTAACTGAGCTTATGAAACAGGCTCAATACGCACCAATGTCGACTGCTATCATGGGTCTAGTGATCTATGCTGCAAACGAAGGCTATTTAGAAGACGTTGAAGTCGACAAGATCAAAGCTTTCGAAAACGCTTTAATTAGTTACGCTAACAGCGAATACGCTGACTTAATCGCTAAGATTAATGAAAAAGGCGACTACAACGCTGAAATCGAAGCCGGTCTGAAAGAGTGTATTGAAAAGTTCAAAAGCACACAGGCTTGGTAAGTTAACTGCCGTACACTAACAGTACGGCGGATTCACTAACGTAGTAGGGCAGCTAATATGGCAGTCGGAAAAGAAATTAAAGAGCAGATTTCGAGCGTACAAAGTACGCAGAAAATTACTTCAGCAATGGAAAAAGTTGCTGTAAGTAAGATGCGTCGTGCTCAGCAACGAATGGAAGCAGGTAGACCATACGCGGATAACATCCGTCGTGTTGTCGGTCACCTAGCTAACGCTTCGTCTGACACTCAACATCGTTATCTGCAAGACCGCGAGATCAAAAATGTTGGTTTCATCGTGGTGTCTTCCGACCGTGGTTTGTGTGGTGGTTTGAACAACAACTTGTTCAAGCGACTTGCACAACAGGTAAAAGAGTATAGAGAACAAGATGTTCAGGTGCAGTTTTGCGCAGTAGGTGCAAAGGCCAAACAGTTCTTCTCTACTTTTGGCGGCAACTTAGTAGCATCAAGAACCCAATTGGGTGATGCCCCTGAGTTAGCTAGCTTAATCGGATCTATCAAAGTGATGTTAGAAGCGTATGATGAAGGCAAAATTGATCGCCTATACGTGATGCATAACCGCTTTGTGAACACCATGACGCAAAAACCAGTAGCAGAACAATTACTCCCGTTAAAGCCAATCGACGACGATTTGACGAGAAAGCACTGGGATTACATTTACGAGCCAAATGCAGTATCCATTCTTGAAGGATTAATGACTCGTTATATTGAATCTCAAGTGTATCAAGCAGTAATTGAAAATACCGCCTGTGAAATGGCGGCGCGTATGTTGGCGATGAAAAACGCCACAGACAACGCGGGCAATATGATCACTGACCTGAACTTGCTATATAACAAAGCTCGTCAGGCAGCAATTACTCAAGAAATTTCAGAAATCGTAAGTGGAGCCGCTGCCGTTTAAGGCACGGGAACCCGGTTTAAAAGGTTAAGAGGAACGAATATGAGCGGACGTATCGTACAGATCATTGGTGCCGTCATCGACGTGGAATTTCCACGTACAGATGTGCCTAAGGTCTACGACGCCCTAACCGTAAACGGTACTGAAACTACTCTTGAAGTTCAGCAACAGCTGGGCGACGGCGTAGTTCGTACTATTGCGATGGGCTCGACAGAAGGCTTAAAGCGCGGCCTTGATGTAACAAATACAAACGGTCCTATTTCTGTACCAGTGGGTACTGAAACACTAGGTCGTATTATGGACGTATTGGGTCGCCCAATTGATGAATGTGGCCCTATTGGTGAACAAGAACGTGCTTCTATTCACCGTGAAGCTCCAGCATTTGACGAATTATCAGCGAGCACAGACTTGCTAGAAACTGGTATCAAAGTAATTGACCTAATTTGCCCATTCGCTAAGGGTGGTAAAGTTGGTCTATTCGGTGGTGCTGGTGTTGGTAAGACCGTTAACATGATGGAACTTATTAACAACATCGCTAAAGCACACTCAGGTTTATCTGTGTTTGCTGGTGTTGGTGAGCGTACTCGTGAAGGTAACGACTTCTACTACGAAATGGCTGAGTCAGGTGTTGTAAACCTAGACGACAAGACCAAATCTAAAGTAGCAATGGTTTACGGTCAGATGAACGAGCCACCCGGTAACCGTCTACGTGTTGCATTAACGGGTCTAACCATGGCGGAAAAATTCCGTGATGAAGGTAAAGACGTTCTGTTGTTCATTGACAACATTTACCGTTATACCTTGGCCGGTACTGAAGTATCTGCACTGTTAGGTCGTATGCCATCAGCGGTAGGTTATCAGCCAACACTTGCTGAAGAAATGGGTGTACTACAGGAACGTATTACTTCTACAAAAGGTGGTTCTATTACCTCTGTACAAGCAGTATACGTACCTGCGGATGACTTAACTGACCCATCTCCAGCAACAACATTCGCTCACTTAGACTCTACCGTTGTATTGTCTCGTGACATTGCTGCACGTGGTATTTACCCTGCGATCGATCCACTAGACTCTACCTCTCGTCAGTTAGACCCTCTAGTAATCGGTACCGAGCACTATGAAGTTGCTCGTGGTGTACAGAACGTTCTGCAACGTTATAAAGAGTTGAAAGACATTATCGCTATTCTAGGTATGGACGAACTATCTGACGAAGATAAGCAGTTAGTTGCCCGTGCTCGTAAGATTGAGCGTTTCTTGTCACAACCTTTCCACGTAGCAGAAATCTTTACCGGTGCACCTGGTAAATACGTATCTCTAAAAGATACTATTCGTGGTTTTAAAGGCATTCTTGACGGTGAATACGATGAACTACCAGAACAAGCGTTCTACATGGTAGGTACTATCGAAGAAGCTGTAGAAAAAGCCCAAAACATGTAAACGAGTTAGGTCAGTAACTTAGGTTACTGGCCTCCTCAGTCTGAGGAAAAGATTATGGCGATTACAGTCCACTGCGATATCGTCAGCGCCGAAGAGAAACTCTTCTCAGGCCTGGTAGAACGAATTGTGGCCCGTGGCACACAGGGTGAACTTGGTATTTATGCCGGTCACGCTCCGCTACTGACGCAACTTGTACCTGGCACCGTTCGTATTTTAAAACAGAACGGTGAAGAAGAGATTGTTTACGTCTCTGGCGGTTATCTGGAAGTTCAGCCTAACTCCGTTACCTTGTTGGCCGATACAGCTGTGCGTGCTCATGATTTAGATGAAGCTGCTGCACAAGAAGCTAAACATCAGGCCGAACTGGCGATGGAAAAGAAAAATGCCGAGATCGACTATTCGACCGCATTGGCACAACTGGCTGAAGCTGTGGCGCAATTACGCACCATCCAGCAGATCCGCGAAAAACTGGGCAAACGTTAAGTTTGTACAGTTTGTAAAAGCCCGCCGAGTGAATGCTCTGCGGGTTTTTTTTTAAAAGATAGATTTGTTACCCTCCAAGATTAGCAAACACAAAAATTGGCAAAGAATTATAAGTCTTATATAGTGGCTGCACTTCAAACATTATGTGTTTTGAAGTGCCTCAATTAGCATTCATTTTTGTAAGGGATTATATGAAAAACCTATTGGTTGTTTTACTTGCTACACTTTCTTTCAATGCTTATTCCTACGATAAAAGCAGTTGTGCAGAAAGAAACATCATCTCTATCGCTTTTACAGCCGAAGTATTTGATAGTAAAAACTTTGATATTGCTGGTGAATATAAAAGCTACACTAACAAGCTCGATAACATAGCTGCCAAGCATAAAGTAAAAGGTTATAAAATCATTAACCAAGCGTTCTCTATGAGCAACTATGGTGGTTTCAATACTCAGTATGATATTGCTGTTGATGATACGTACGCTGCTTTAGAAGTGTTTTATAAGAACCTTTCTGCAGCTTCGTTTAGTCATCGTTTTCACGCAGATACCTGTATAGACTAAATAGGTTCAATACATACACTTCACGATAGCTGTCATAACAGCAGGCTAAACGGGTATGGTTAATTTATCGCGTATCGACTTAAATTTATTTGTTATCTTTGATGTTATCTATCAAGAAGCAAACCTTACCCGCGCAGCTGAACGCTTACACTTATCACAGCCAGCCGTCAGTCATGCACTTGCCCGACTAAGAGCTCATTTTAACGACCCTTTGTTTGAGCGCTCTGGTAAAGGCATGTTGCCGACACCTTTAGCCAAGGCAATGATCGAGTCTGTACGTGCCGCCTTACAGCAATTTGAAAACACCCTTAATACAGAACAAAGTTTCGAGCCTGAAAACGCTAATAGAGTGTTTAGTTTAGCCGCACGTGAAATCATGGAAGCCACAGCTTTACCAAAGTTAATGTCTCAACTTGGTACGCAAGCGCCTAACATTCAATTACGCAGTGTGCGTGTTGGCCGCAGAGAGCTTGAAAACGCCTTGTTAAGTGGCAAAGTAGACCTAGCCGC
>CALJVD010000182.1 GCA_937974825.1 uncultured Oceanospirillaceae bacterium
CACAAAAAAGCCCGCAGTAAAATGCAGGCTTTAAATAATAATGGTGCCCGGAGGCGGAATCGAACCACCGACACGAGGATTTTCAATCCTCTGCTCTACCGACTGAGCTATCCGGGCTAAGACACATGATGTGCTTAAGTGGCGCGTATTAAACCTGTTACAGTCGCCACTGTCAAGCGCTCTTTGTAAATTAATTATCTTTATTTTCAGGGACATAGCCATCGGCTACTACAAAGTCTTCACCAGCGAAAAATTTGTCTCTTTGTTCGGTTAAAAACTTACGTGCTTCTTTATCCATCATATTTAAATGCTTTTCATTGATAAGGCGGGTTTGGTGATCTGTCCATTCTTCCCATGCCTTTTTAGAGTAGTTTTCATAAATCTCTAAGCCTTTTTCTCCAGGGATGGGTGGATTAGCTAAGCCTTCTAATTCTTCTTGATACTTCTTACAAAAAACCATGCGAGTCATAGTTCAGCCTTATGGGTTTGTTTTAAAAGTTTTTTAACAGGAGCGGCTAGTCCAAGCTCCAAAGGATTGTTGGGATTGTACCAACATCTATCCAACTTGTCGGTTTCAGCACACTGATTAGGTGTTTGCACTAAAGAGTAAATCAAAGGGTGAATATCTAAGTGATAATGACTAAAAGTATGTCGAAAATGTGCGACTTCAATCGGTGCGGCTGAAGTACCAGGTAATAGTGTAGTAAATAACTCGTCAGCTGCCTTAATACTTTCGGCTTCAGGAAAGCTCCAGAGACCACCCCAAATGCCTTTGCTTGGGCGTTTTTCTAGCAGAAGCGCTCCGCTCGGATCTTTAATGAGTAGCATATATGTATGCTTAACCGGTTTTACCTGCTTAGGTTTCGAGTTTGGAAACTGTGTCGGATTACCCGTTTTCAGGCCTAAGCAATCTTTACGCAACGGGCATTGCTCGCAGTTAGGGCGGGTACGAGTACATAACGTAGCCCCTAAGTCCATCATGGCTTGAGTGTATTCGCGCGAACTGTTTGCAGGCTGTAACTGCTCTGCGACTTGCCAGAGTTTCTTTTCTATTTTAGAGGTGCCAGGCCAGCCTTCAATGGCTAAGTAGCGTGTTAGTACTCGTTTCACATTACCGTCTAGTATAGGGGCGTTAATGCCCATGCTAATTGAGGCTATGGCGGCGGCTGTCGATCGCCCAATACCTGGGAGGCTATTTAGTGCTTCGACGGATTGTGGAAAGACACCGTTGTACTCGTTAACAATGACTTGTGCACACTTATGCAAGTTACGCCCGCGTGCGTAATAGCCTAAGCCTGTCCAGAGGTGCAGTACCTCATCTTGGTCGGCAGCAGCTAAAGCGTAAACATCGGGAAAGCGTTCCATAAAACGCAAATAATATGAAATCACCGTGCTGACTTGGGTTTGTTGCAGCATGATTTCAGAAACCCATACACGATAAGGGGTAATATCCTGCTGCCAAGGCAAGTGTTTGCGCCCGTGTTGTTCGTACCAATCTAAAACGCGTTGGCTAAAATCATCGGCAAGTTTCATCGAGTTATTTAAGCTCTTCGAGCTGTGATCGTAATGCTTTAGGGTCGTGATTTTGTAGGTAGTGTTCAAGTTGTTCAAAAAATAATGGGCGACTGAATAAATACCCTTGCGCGCCATCACACAGGTTGTCGCATAAGAAAGTTAATTGCTCGATCGTTTCTACGCCTTCTGCGACAACCGATAAATTCAGTTTATGCGCCATCGCAATGATTGCTGCGGTGATAGCCATATCGCTTGGGTCAGAAGGGATATCCATAACAAATGAACGGTCAACTTTTAAAACGTTGATGGGGAAGCTCTTAATATAAGATAGGGAAGAGTAACCCGTACCAAAGTCATCAATTGCAATAGAAACCCCTAGTTCTTTCAGGTGTTTCATAGTGACCGTGGCACCTTTCACATCTTCCATAATAATACTTTCGGTAATTTCCAACTCTAAATTTTGGGGTGGCAAGCCAGAGGTGGTTAACGCCTCTTTAATATTGTCTAACAGGTTAGGGTCGGAGAATTGCTTGGCGGAAACGTTGACCGCTACTTTGGCCGATTCGGGTAGAAGCTTCTGTTCTAATAGCTTGTTAACTTGCACGCAGCTTTCTTGTAATACCCATTTATCAATTTGAACAATTTGCCCCGTTTCTTCTGCAATAGGTATGAAGCGGTCGGGTGAAATAATTCCTTTAGCGGGATGTGACCAGCGTATTAAAGTTTCAATACCGGTTAAGCTAAAGTCTTCTAAGTTGATTTTAGGTTGGAAAGATAAAACGAATTGATTTTCGGCCAAAGCCGTATTGATTTCTTGTTCGGTTTCTAAGTGCTCTAATACTCGGCGATTCATGTCTTCAGAGAAAAACTGAATGTTATTTCTACCCAGTTCTTTGGCTCGATACATGGCTAAGTCGGCGTTTTTCATCAAGACTTTATCGTCGGTCGAATCGTCAGGAATCATAGTGATTCCGATACTGACTGTCGTGCTTAATGGGTAACCGTGAACATGTAGAGATTCTGAAATAGATTTCAGAATCTTCTCGGCAACTAACAAAGCATCCTCTGAGCTGCGAATATCGGTGAGCAGAACAGTAAACTCATCGCCCCCTACACGTGAAACAGTGTCCGTTTCTCGTAAGTTACTTTTTAAGCGCTTAGCGACTTCAATCAATAGAAGGTCACCAGTGTCGTGGCCGAGTGTATCGTTAACCCGTTTAAATTGGTCCATGTCGATAAACATTAAGGCAACAGAGGTGTTAGTGCGCTGAGCATTAATAATAGAGTTTTGTAGGCGGTCTCTGAATAAGCGGCGATTAGCCAAACCTGTGAGTGGGTCGTACAGTGCCAAGCTTTCCATTTTTAGCTGGGCTTCTTTTAGTTCAGAAATATCTGAAATAGTGCCAAGGTAACCAAGCAGGCGGCCTTTTTGGTCGTGCAATGCACTGCTTAATAGTTGTAGCCAAACAATCTCATCATCACGGCGGTAAAAACGAAACTCTAAACTGATGCTTTCTTGCTTGTCGACTAGCTTTTTCCAGTGCTTGTGAAAGTGCGCTTGATCTTCAGGGTGAATTTTAGACATCCAAGTGTCTAAGCTCGGTAAATAAGATGGGGTTGCATGAATATCACGCCAACGCTGATTAACGTACTCAAGTTGTAACCCTTTATTTATTTGAAAAATACCCACGGGAGAGAGTGCGGTGAGCTTGCGGAATCTATCCTCACTGCTTTTAAGTGAATTGTTTTCCAGCTCGATGGTATTTAACAGCGAGTTAAAGAGGTCAATAAGATCACCAAGCTCATCATGCGTTTGTTTCTTAGCGCGAATCGAATAATCTTTTTTACGCAGAATGCTTTTAAGTGTTTTGTTTATGTCTTTAATCGGGCTGATAACAATTTGCTGAAGGCCGCTCGAAAGTAAAAGAGCTAAGAGTAATGCAAAGAATAAAACCACGCCCGAGAAGAATAAAAACGATTTAATACGAGCGAGTAGTTCGGCATGGCTCGATTCAATATATAAAGTCCCAATTGGCTCTTGGTTGAACTCTATTGGGAAGCGTTGGAAAAAGTTTAATGTAGTGCTGCTATCGATGTCATACAAATAATTGGGGCAAGACATTGACGAGTTCTCGTAATAGCTGCTGACTAGTTGCTGTTCACTGTTGTACAAACAGCCGCGAATAATACTGGTGTCGGCACTTAATGCGTCTAGGTTGTTTTGTAGGATGGGCTGATCTTGGAACATTAGGGCAGGACCAGTTTGGTTGGCTAATACCTCTCCTAAAATGGTTAGTTTGTCGTCGACCTCTTGCTTACCTAAATAATACTCTAAAGAAATAAATGCCAAATTACTGAGCATTAACGTAAGTGCTGTGGTGACCATGGCCATGGTTATCAGCTTGGTACGAAGAGAATTATTTCTTTGGTGTTTGGGCATTGTTGTTATTTAACCAAAAACAATTAAGACAATAGAATTAAAGCTTAGTTGATTATTGATCGTTGTGTAAGAGGGAGATAAAAAAACTGGCCAATAAAGGCCAGTAAAAGATGTATAACAAGGAGAGTAACAAGTTAGTCTTTCTGCTGTTGAGAAAGTTCCTCTAAAAGTTCGTCCATTGAAATTTGTTGTAAACGATCATTCAGTTGGTCACGATAGGTTTTAACAATGCTTAAACCAGAAACCACAGCATCGTATACTAGCCACTCACTGCCTTCGTCTTTTTGATATAAACGAAAATCCACAGGAATTAAGTTGCCGTTAGTCTGACGTAAGTTAGTGCGTACTATGGCTTTATCGCCCTTGTTATTGTAAACGGTTTCAGAAATAACAAATCGTTCGCCAGCAAAGGCTTTAAAAGCACTGCTGTAAGTTTTAATTTGTAATTCTTTGTACAGGTCTATAAAAGACTGACGCTGCTCGTTACTAGCACGTCGCCAGTGTTTGCCAAGGGCGCCCATTGCTAAACGACGCTCATCAACAGCTGGAATAATCCAGGTTGAAACTAAATCGTGAATAACTTCATCGGTACGCTCTTCAGGGGCAAGCTCGGTAAGAGTATTAATAACACCATCGGTTGCAGCTTGAATAACCGCTCGTGGTTCTTCTATTTCACCGGCTTGAGCAGAAAATGAAAAGACTAAAGCGATCATCAACGGAAATAATGTTTTAACAAGGTTCATAAAGGTTACCAATTAAAGCGATTGAATGAATAGTATGCAGTGCTTAAGGATTAAAGCAAAGATTACCCTTGGTTACCTAAGTATAGCCAATGGTCGTCTTTCTGAATGAAACCACGATTCTTTAAAGCTGGCTGTAGAGAGGTAGGGCAGTTGTTAACCCGCAGCGTTTTTTTCTCTTGCTGAGCCCAGCGGCATATAAAGTGAGCAAGCTGATGCATGACTCCACGACGTTGAGTGATGGTACGTACACCGGCGTGAGACAATAGCACTTGGCCATCGACCTCTTTGGCAAGAAGCGCGCCCACAATGCGGTCATTAAAGCGCCCAGCCATTACCCAACCGCCGTTCTTTAACCACTCTTGCAGTTGATCGGTATTGAGCAAGAAGCCGTCTATTGGAGTGTCTAAGTGGATTTTTTCAAGATCCTGCCAGTCTGTGGTGGAGGGTTCTTCGATATGTTCGAGTAATACAGGCATCATTGCTCCTAACTAGGTACATTCTTTATGGATTTGCTTTATAATACAGTTTTTCATTTGATTAAACTTTGGAGACATTATGGCACGCACTGCAACGGTGGAGCGCAATACTCTTGAAACAAAAATTAGAGTAAGCATAAACCTCGATGGTACCGGCGCTGCAAAGTTCGAAACAGGTGTTCCTTTCTTAGATCATATGATGGATCAAATTGCGCGTCACGGTTTAATTGATTTAGACGTACACTGCCAGGGCGATAACCACATTGATGACCACCACACTGTTGAAGATATTGGTATCTCTTTAGGCCAAGCTTTTGCTAAAGCTGTAGGCGACAAAAAAGGCATGGTGCGTTATGGCCATTCTTATGTCCCGCTAGATGAAGCATTGTCACGCGTAGTAATTGATTTCTCAGGTCGTCCAGGTTTATTCATGGATGTTGAATTTACTCGCGCTAACTTGGGTACATTTGATGTGCAATTGTTTTGGGAGTTCTTCCAAGGCTTCGTTAACCACGCTGGTGTAACCTTGCATATTGATAATCTAAAAGGCTTTAACGCTCACCACCAAGCCGAAACTATCTTTAAGGCATTTGGTCGTGCATTACGAATGGCGTTAGCCGATGACCCACGTATGGCGGGTATGATGCCTTCTACTAAAGGCGTTCTTTAACAATAATGGGGCGCATCAGCCCCATTTTTTATGACGAATTATAAAGGTACTAATCATGCTGGTGATTCCTGCAATCGATTTAAAAGACGGCCAATGTGTGCGCTTACGACAAGGTCGAATGGAAGACTCAACCGTTTTTGGTGATGATCCTGTTTCTATGGCAAAACGTTGGGTTGACGCAGGTTGCCGACGTTTGCACCTTGTCGACCTTAATGGCGCCTTTGCAGGTGAGCCAGTCAATGGTGAAGCCGTTACCGCTATCGCAAAAGCATTTCCTAATTTACCCATCCAAATTGGTGGTGGGATTCGTACCCTAGAGACTATTGAGCACTACATTAAAGCAGGTGTGAGCTACGTTATTATTGGTACTAAAGCGGTTAAAGAACCTTCTTTTGTAAAAGAAGCATGTCAGGCGTTTCCTGGTACCGTTATTGTAGGGCTTGATGCTCAAGACGGCTATGTGGCAACCGATGGCTGGGCAGAAATCTCTGAGTTGAAAGCCGTTGATCTTGCTAAGCAATTTAAGCACGACGGTGTGACATCTATTGTTTATACCGATATTGCACGTGATGGCATGATGCAAGGCGTTAACGTAGAAGCCACTGTGCAGCTAGCACAAGAAGGTGGTATTCCCGTTATTGCTTCAGGCGGTGTCACTAATATTGAAGATATACGTCAACTCGCTAATGTTGCTCATAAAGGGTTGCTTGGTGCAATTACAGGTCGTGCAATATATGAAGGTACTTTAGATGTTGACGCTGCACAAAAGCTAGCCGATGAAATCACCGGAGCTAACTAATGTCTGATGCTAAGCATATTATTCCTTGTTTAGATATTAAAAATGGTCGCGTTGTTAAGGGTGTTAACTTTGTTGATATCCGTGATGCTGGCGACCCTGTGGAAATTGCTAAACGCTATAACGATCAAGGCGCTGATGAACTTGCTTTCTTAGATATCTCGGCAACTAATGAAGGTCGGGATACTATGGTTGACCTAGTTAAAGAAGTGGCCAAAGTCATTAGTATACCTTTGACTGTTGGTGGCGGGATTCGTGAGCTTGAAGACATAGGTCGCATTCTTGAAGCAGGTGCTAGCAAAGTGTCGATTAACTCGGCAGCGGTTAAGCGCCCTGAGCTAATTAAAGAAGCAGCGGCTAAGTTTGGTTCAGACAAGCTAGTGGTTGCGTTAGATGTAAAAGAAACAAGTCCAGGCGCTTGGGAAATTATTACCCATGGCGGTGAAAAGGGGACAGGTTTGGATGCGGTTGAGTGGGCTAAGAAAATGGCTGACTTAGGTGCAGGTGCAATTTTACTAACCAGTATGAATCGTGATGGTGCCAAAACCGGTTTCGATTTAGCCGCAACGCGTGCTATAGCTGATGCTATTAGTATTCCAGTGATTGCCTCCGGCGGTGTGGGTGAGTTAGATCATTTTGTTGAAGGTGTCACCCAAGGTCATGCGAGTGCTGTGTTAGCTGCATCGGTCTTTCATTATGGTGAGTTCACTGTACGCCAAGTAAAAGAGCATATGGCCGCAGCCGGTATTAAGGTGAACCTATAATCCAGTTATAAAGTAACGAAGCGCTCTTTTGAGTTTCTTACTTTTATACAGGCCATAAAAAAGCGGCTTAGTTAATACTAAGCCGCTTTTTTGTTCTTTAGAAAACGTTGTTTCTAGTAAAGAACGCGTGCACGAATAGTGCCATCGACTTCTTTAATTTTTTGCAGTGCTAAGTCAGAAGCACCTTTAGCTACGTCAATCACTACATAACCTACGTCTTCTACTGTCTGTAAGAACTGACCTGAAATGTTAATGTTGTTATCCGCCAATACTTGGTTGATAGCGTTCATAACGCCAGGAACGTTCTGGTGAACGTGTAGAATGCGGTGTACTTCGTGGTTAGTAGGTAGCGCAACTTCTGGGAAGTTCACAGAAGAAGTGGTGGTACCCGTATCGCTGTAGGAAACCAGTTTGCCACCAACTTCTTTACCAATGTTTTCTTGTGCTTCTAGAGTAGAGCCACCAATGTGTGGTGTTAAGATTACATTGTCGAACTCGCGTAATGGAGAAATAAACTCATCATCATTTGAGCGTGGTTCAACTGGGAATACGTCAACCGCAGCACCTAAGATTCTCTTAGAACGTAAAGCGTCTGCTAAGTCATCAATATTAACTACGGTACCGCGCGCTAAGTTTAAGAAGTACGAGCCTTCTTTCATTTGTGCAAACTGTTCTGCTTGCATCATCATTTTAGTGCTTGGCGTTTCTGGTACGTGTAATGACACAACATCAGAGATGTTTAGTAGTTCGTTTAGCGTATCAACCTGTTTAGCGTTACCAATAGGAAGCTTAGCAATAACGTCATAGAAGTATACTTCCATGCCTAGGTTTTCAGCGATAACAGATAGCTGAGTACCAATGGAACCGTAGCCAACAATACCTAGTTTCTTACCACGGATTTCGTAAGAGTTGTCAGCTGACTTGATCCAACCACCACGGTGAGCGCTCGCATTTTTCTCAGGGATGCCGCGCATCATCATTATGATTTCAGCAATCGCTAACTCTGCTACCGAACGAGTGTTAGAGTAAGGCGCATTAAAGACTGCAATACCACGTTTAGTAGCAGCTTTAAGGTCAACCTGGTTAGTACCAATACAGAAGCAGCCCACCGCAATTAGCTTTTCAGCCGCATCAAAAATTTCTTCTGTTAACTGAGTGCGAGAGCGTAGACCTACGAAGTGTGCATCTTTAATACGTTCTTTTAACTCTGCAGTTGGTAGTGCAGTTTTTACATAATCAATGTTGGTGTAACCAGCAGCGTGTAAAGTATCTAGAGCAGATTGGTGAACGCCTTCTAATAACAAAAACTTGATTTTGCTTTTATCTAATGATGTTTGTGACATGGAACTACCCTTTTAAATAGGATCAAAAAATTGTGAAAGTCTTAAATAGTACTTCTTGTCTTCTCTTGTAAAAAAGCCAAGCTCAAGGGTGAGATTCGCTATTTAGAGACTTTCTAAGACCGGAAAGTATCTGTTTTTAAACAGATAGGTCTTATGGAGACAAAAAGCTCCGAAAGAAGTGTTGTGTATGCTAGCATAAGCAACCTAATAGCGTGAGTCTGAAAGTAAGTTTTCATCACGAAGTTTACTCACTTTACAATGAATTAATTTCAAATTGCTTGGACATCTCATGAATCAAGAAGCCTTAGTTGAGCGTTTGGCAGCCATCGTTGGTGCAGACAAAGTACGTACCGATGAAGAATCTTTAGACACATTTGGTAAAGACTGGACCAAAGTCTGGCCGCCAAAGCCTAGTGCAATTGTTTTTCCTAAAACCACTGAGCAGGTGCGTGATATCGTTTTGTTCGCCAACGAGCATAAGATTGCACTGGTTCCTTCTGGTGGGCGTACTGGCTTGAGTGCCGGTGCTATGGCAACCAATGGTGAAGTTGTGGTCGCTTTTGATTACATGAATCAAATTCAAGATTTTAATGCGATGGACCGTACTGTTAAATGTGGTGCCGGGGTGATTACTCAGCAGCTACAAGAGTACGCAGAAGAGCAGGGGTTATTTTATCCGGTAGACTTTGCCTCGTCGGGCTCGAGCCAGCTCGGTGGCAATATAAGTACGAATGCTGGTGGTATTAAAGTTATTCGTTGGGGCATGACCCGTGATTGGGTTGCTGGTCTAACAGTAGTAACTGGTAATGGCGAAATACTCAGACTAAACAAAGATTTGCTTAAAAATAATACGGGCTATGATTTGCGCCAATTATTTATTGGTGGTGAAGGCACGTTGGGCTTTATTACTGAAGCAACAATGCGTTTAACGCGTCAGCCTCAGAATTTAACCGTATTGGTGTTAGCGATTCCAGAGTTGGACGATGTGATGAAGGTTCTGCATCAATTTCAAAACTCTATGGACTTAACCGCCTTTGAGTTTTTCTCAGACAAAGCAATGCGTAAAGTGTTGTCCCATAATGAGCTGCCAGAGCCTTTTGAAGGCAGTGCTGAGTTTTATGCGCTAATTGAATTCGAGGCTATAAACGAATCCGACTTAGATCTTGCCATGACTGAATTTGAACGTTGTTTAGAGGAAGGCTGGGTTGTTGATGGTGTGATTAGCCAAAGCGAAACTCAAGCGGCTAATTTATGGCGTTTGCGTGAAGGAATCTCCGAGACCATCTCTCAGTGGACACCTTACAAAAATGACATTTCAGTAGTGACCTCAAAAGTACCGCCTTTTTTACGTGATATTGATGAAATCGTAACTCGTGAATACCCAGACTTTGAAATTATTTGGTTTGGTCATATCGGAGACGGAAATCTTCATTTAAATATTTTGAAGCCAGACGATTTACCTAAAGAAGAGTTCTTTGAGCGTTGTAATAAGGTATCGACTTGGGTAATGGAGATAGTTGAAAAATATGACGGCTCTATTTCGGCTGAGCACGGTGTAGGCTTAACGAAAAAATCATACTTGAAATACAGTCGCTCAGAGGCAGAGATAGCCTATATGAAAGCAATTAAGAAGGTGTTTGATCCTAATAATATTATTAACCCTGGCAAGTTGCTTGATTAATAGAGTAGAAAAAGGGCGCTAATAGCGCCCTTTTTTGTGGTTTGAAATGTGGTTAGAACAGCTGCTCCGGTATGGCAGTGGTATCACCGTCTGACTCATCGTTTGTAATGATACGAGCCGATTCTGATGGTACGTTTTCTTCTCTAAAGAATTCAAAGATGGCGTCTTTTTGTCCTGGTGCTGCAAGCAAGCCAGTCACAGGATCTATGCGTACGTTAACCACGCCTGCTGGTTGCTCAATTGGGTGTTCAGGAACACCTTTAAGGGCAGTGCTCATATAGTCTACCCATATGGGAAGTGCGGTGTTCGCACCAAATGCCCAGCGCCCTAAACTACGATTTTGGTCAAAGCCAACCCATACGGTGGTAACTAAATCAGGGTTGAAGCCTGCAAACCATGCGTCTTTTTGATCGTTTGTTGTGCCTGTTTTGCCGGCTAAATCGTCACGCTTAAGAGCAAGTGCACGACGACCAGTGCCGCGATTTACCACATCTTTTAACATGCTGACCATTAAGAACTGTATGCGCTCATCTAAAATACGGGGAGCAATGTTGGTAGGTTGCATGCTTTCACCCGGTAGAAATAGAAGGTCATCGTTATTAGTGTCTTGATCGGCTATGTCTTGTTGGCTGTTTTGTTCATTGCAGTTAGGACAAACGGTAGCAGGTTCGGCTTCGTATAAAAGGTTGCCTTTATCGTCTTCAATATGGCTGATGAGATAGGGTGTCACGGCGTAGCCACCGTTCGCCAAGACTGCGTAACCAGTAGCTAACTCCATAGGGGTAATCGCCGAAGCGCCAAGTGCTAGTGATAAGTCGGCATTCAATTTGGAGCGAGGGAATCCAAAAGGCTCCATAAAGCGAATGGCCGTATGAGGCCCTACCTGGTTTAAAATACGGATAGAGACTAGGTTTTGTGAGCGGTATAGAGCCTCGCGTAAGCGTGTTGGGCCGTAAAATTTGCCGCTATTGTTTTGTGGGCGCCAAGTGCTTTCTAGAGTGGCATCATTAAATACGACTGGAGCATCGTTAATAATAGTTGCAGGCGTATAACCATTAGCTAGTGCGGCACTATAAACAAAAGGTTTGAAAGCAGACCCAGGTTGGCGTTCAGCTTGAATAGCACGGTTGAATTGGTTGCTTAGGGTTGAAAAACCGCCTACTAAAGCCTGAATAGAACCATCTTTTGGATTAATAGAAACCAAAGCACCTTCGACTTCTGGTAGCTGAGCTAGGGCAACGCCAGAGTTTGTATTTTTTACCCATACTTCCATACCAGGGCTTAATACTTCGTCAACAGACTTAGGTTCAGCGTCAACGATATCTTGGTTTATATAGCGTTTGGCCCAAAGAATGCTCTCAAAGGTAATCCACTGTTCGCCTGACCGGGTATATAGCCAGGCGCCATCTTTTTCAATGCGTGAAACAATCGCTGGTGAAATAAGGCCAATAGATGAGCGATTAGCCAATTCTTTTTGCCAACGTTCAAACGTTAAATCCCAGTCAATGGTTGTTGAGTCATCGGTATAAATAAAGTCGACAAACTTGGTGGGTTTTCTCCAACCATGGTCGCGATCGTAACTTAGTAAGCCATTTTGCAGTGCATTGTTGGCAGCAATTTGGCGTTCGGACTCAACCGTGGTGAAGACTCTGTAGCCTTTAATGTACGCATCGTCACCGTAGCGGCTAACCATCTCTTGGCGAACCATCTCTGTAATATAGGGTGCAGTAACATCAGACGCAGAGCCGTGGTAAGAAGCCGACAAAGGCTCAGAGTTTGCTTCAGAAAACTCTTCAGGGCTAATCATCTCTAAAGAGAGCATGCGGTTAAGTACATACTCACGACGAGCAAGGGCGCGAGTAGGGTTGTTAATAGGGTTAGCGGCAGAAGGTGCTTGAGGTAAACCAGCAATCATTGCTAATTGAGCAAGAGAAAGCTGCTTTATCGGTTTTCCGAAATAGACATGGGCTGCCGCATCAATGCCATAGGCGCGTTTTCCCAAGTAAATTTTGTTTACGTAGAGTTCTAAAATCTCTTCTTTAGATAGTTCTTGTTCAATTTTAAGCGCGAGTAGAATTTCAGTGAATTTACGAGTGAAGCTTTTTTCGGAGCTTAAATAGTAGTTTTTAGCCACTTGCATCGTGATCGTACTGCCACCAACACGCTTCTCTCCGGTGCTGGCTAGAATGATTACAGCGCGTGCTAAACCTTTTAAATCGATGCCGCTATGTTCAAAGAAAGAGCTGTCTTCTGAGGCCAGTAAAGCATCAATGAAGGCAGGTGGAATTTCTTCGTAGCTCAATGGGTTACGGCGCTTCTCGCCGATTTCGCTGATGAGTTTTCCATCAAAGGTGTAGATGCGTAATGGCGTTTGTAAATCGATGTCTTTAAGTTCATCGACAGCAGGGAGACTAGGCCCTAAATAAAGGTAGACACCTGTAAACGACAGACCTATGGCTGTGGCAATAGATATTGACAACCAAACCGCAAACGACAAGAAAGAATTAAAAAGTTTCATAAAATGAGTTGTAAAAACCGTAAAAGCCAGTAAGTATGCACTGTAGAGCATTATAAAGCTTTTTTGTTCTTTTTATAGGAATATGATTATAATGTTTTTTACGTGTAGGAACGAAATGAGCTTGTTCTTCTAAGCTCACGATATTCAAGGGGATTTTGAGTGCTGGCAAACCTATTTAATAAGAAAAGCAAGGCTTTGCTGGGGGTTGATATTAGTTCAACGTCAGTAAAAGTTTTAGAGCTGAGCCAGAAGAACGGACGGTACCAAGTAGAAGCTTATGCAAGTGAGGTTCTACCACCAGATGCTATTGTTGAACGCAGTATTAATAACGATGAAGCTGTCGGTGAAACCGTACGTCGAGTTCTGACTCGTGCACGAGCAAGCGCGAAACGTGCCGCTGTAGCTGTACCGGGCTCGGCTGCAATGATTAAAACCATTCAGATGAGCGGTGGCCTAAAAGAAGATGAGATGGATCTTCAGATTCGTGCTGAGGCTGACCAATACCTGCCATTTTCACAAGAAGACAACGAGGGAGTTGCGCTTGATTGGGAAATTGAGGGTGAGTCAGATAACAGCAGCGACATGGTCGATGTTATTCTAGTAGCTTGTCGTTCAGAAGCCGTAGAGCGTCGTAAAGATGCGGTTGAGTACGCTGGTATAGAAGTGGCAGTCGTTGACGTAGAGGCATTCTGTACGGAGCGCGCTTTTGAGCTTATTCAACCACAGCTTGAACCCGATGCTGAAACAGTAGCAATCATAGATATTGGCGCCACCATGACCACCCTAAGTGTTATGCATCAAGGTAAGTCGATCTACACGCGTGAACAAATGTTTGGTGGTAAGCAGTTAATTGAAGATATTACACGCCACTACGGGTTTAGCGAAGAAGAGGCTATTGTTGCTCAAGCAGAAGGCAGTTTACCTGATGACTATGAGCTTGAAGTATTAGAGCCGTTCCGTCGTTCAGCAGTGCAGCAGGTTAGTCGTTCACTACAATTCTTCTATTCGTCCAGTCAATTTAATGACATTGATGCAATCGTTTTAGCGGGTGGTACCTCCTCTGTCTCCTTACTAGCCGAGATGGTTCAGGATGAATTAGGCACGCCAACAATTATCGCCAATCCTTTTGCAGATATGACCCTTTCTAATAAAGTTAACCCAAGCTTACTGAGTGCGGATGCGTCCTCGTTATTGGTAGCCTGTGGACTTGCTATGAGGAGTTTTGACTAATGGCGAATATTAACCTACTCCCATGGCGCCAAGAACTACGTAAAGAACGCCAAAAAGAATTCTTTATGGTTATTGGATTAGTAGTGGCCGCTGCGTTATTTATTTTGTACTCATTAAATGGTTATTACGCGAGTGCAATAGAAAATCAAAATCAGCGCAATAACTTTATTACATCCGAAACCCAAGTTTTAAACGCAAAAATTAAGGAAATTCAGCAGTTAAGAGAAACTCGTCAAATGCTGATTGAGCGCATGGAGCTAATTCAAGCGTTACAGGGTAATCGTCCGATTATTGTTCGAGTGTTCGATGAAGTGGCACGTGCTGTCCCTGATGACTTGTATTTCACCGATATTTCTATCAAAGGCACCAATGTGTTGGTGAAAGGGGTTGCTAAGTCGAATAACAGAGTGTCAGCACTGATGAGAAACTTTGATCAGTCAGACTGGTTCACAAACCCTGCTCTCGTTAAAGTGCACTCAAAGAGTGATAGTGAAAAGATTTTCGAGGTGACTTTAACGCGTGACAAGCCTCAGGCGGATGAGGAATAAATCATGTCAGAAAATAAGTTAGATATTAAAGCGTTGATCGCTAAAGCTAATGAGTTCGAGCTAGACGATATTAATAATATCGACTGGGAGAACATGGGCTCATGGCCGGTCTTAGGTAAAGTAGTTTTTTGTGTGCTGCTTTTTGCATTAGTGCTTACTGGCGGTTACTTCTATATCATTTCAGATGAAATAGATGTGCTGAAAAATGCTCAAGAAAAAGAAGTGGCGCTTAAAAAAGAGTTTGAAACTAAGGCGTTTCGTGTTTCTAACCTAGATGCTTACAAAGCTCAGTTAGAAGAAATGGAAGAAACTTTTGGCTCTCTATTGAAACAGTTGCCGCGAGACACCGAAGTTCCAGGCTTAATAGATGATATCAGTGCTGCAGCACTAGGTGCTGGGTTAAGCCTTAATGTGATGAACCCTCAAGCAATGGTTAAAACTGAGTTTTACAGCGAGCTTCCCATTAGTATTGAAGTGGTTGGTGGGTATCATGAGATGGGCGCCTTTGTTTCAGCGGTTGCTGCCTTACCCAGGATTGTTACTTTGCACGATTTTACAGTGGTGCAGACAAACAACGAAAACAAAGACCTTAAGATGAATATTCTTGCTAAAACCTACCAGTACAGCAGCGATATTGAAGCAGCAGCTAAGCAAGGAGGCAGAAAGTGAGAACACTCTTTTTAGTTATTCCTTTAATGTTTATGTTGGCGGGCTGCTCTTCTGATAGAAACATAGCTGACTTAAAGCAGTTTATGCAGGAGACACTCGATAAACCAAGAGGTCGAGTTGAGCCAATCCCGGTATTTAAACCCTATGAGTATTTTAGCTACAGTGCATCAGGTCTTCGTTCACCGTTCGACTTACCAGTGGTAGAAGAAGTCGAGGCACTAGGTAAACAGGGAACGAATGTTCAACCTGAACAAAACCGTCGTAAAGAACACTTAGAGCAGTTTACTCTAGGGTCTTTATCTATGATGGGTACATTACAAATGGAAGATGGTGATTTGTGGGCGCTCATAAAAGACGGAAGCAACAGTGTTGTACGAGTAAAAGTAGGAAACTATATGGGGCAAAATCACGGACGAATTACCGATATAAGTGAACATAGAATACAATTAATTGAAATTGTGCCAAACGGCATGGGAGGCTGGATAGAGCGTCCGAGAACCATGGCAATAGACGGACTGGGTGGAGAGTAAACAAATGAACATTAAAACCATGTTAAGAATAATAAAGACAGCAGTGCCGGTCCTGTTTTTACCATTATTGGTAAGCAAAGCCTTTGCATTGTCGATTACCGATATTAATTTTGCATCACTAACCGGTGATGTCACCGAGGTACGATTAGACTTCGATGGTCAGCCACCAGAAATTACCGGTTACACCATTGAAAAACCTGCCCGTATCGCCATTGATATGCCAGGTACTCACAGCGCACTAACCACTAAACGTCATGATATTGGTCTAGGTAACGCTCGAAGTGCAACACTGGTCAGCGCTAAAGATCGTTCAAGATTAGTGATTAATTTGAGTAGAGCCGTTGGGTATACCACTCATGTAAGCGGTAATACATTAGTACTTCGTATCGGTCAAAAAGATGATGTTCAGCCAGTCGTAACTACTGATGAGTCTGGAGCTGTAGTTCAGCCGGCAAAAACATCAGCTCTTAATGGTTCGGCACGAGTAGTTGATGTTGACTTTCGTCGTGGCGATCTTGGTGAAGGCCAAATTCAAATTATGCTAAGTGATGCTAGAGCAAGCGCTAACATCACTCGTCAAGGGCGTAAAATTGTTGCTGAGCTTGAGAATGTTCAGTTACCAGAAAACTTAAGTCGTCGCTTAGATGTTGTCGATTTTTCTACGCCAGTACGCTTTATTGACTCAAGCGTAACAGGGAATACTACTCGAATCGTTATTGAGCCAATCAATGAAGACTTCGAATATCTCGCGTATCAGACAGATAGATTACTGTCGATTAATGTTGCTACGCCACCGAAGGAACGTGCAGCAGAAGTAGCCAAAGAGTTTATGTATACGGGTGAAAAGCTATCTCTAAACTTCCAAAACATTGAAGTGCGTTCAGTATTACAGCTAATTGCTGATTTCACCGGATTGAACTTAGTCGCGTCTGACACAGTGCAGGGTAGTATCACTTTGCGTTTACAAAACGTTCCTTGGGACCAAGCCTTAGACTTAGTTATGAAAACAAAAGGTCTAGGTAAGCGTCAGATGGGCTCTGTTTTATTAGTAGCTCCGTCAGAAGAGATTGCTGCTCGTGAAAAAATGGAGCTTGAGGCCGTTAGACAAGTAGAGGAACTGGCACCGTTAGTAACAGAGTATGTACGTATTAAATACGCTAAAGCCAGTATCCTTTCTCAGCTCCTTACTAATGAGCAGGGGTTATTGTCTGAGCGTGGTTCAGCGGTTGTTGATGAACGTACGAACACCTTATTAATGAAAGACACTGCGGCTAACTTAGAAAAAATCCGTGAGGTTATTTCAATGCTTGATGTGCCTGTTCGCCAGGTACTGATTGAAGCACGTATCGTTGTTGCTGGCTCAAGCGTTGGTAAAGAATTAGGTGTTAAGTGGGGCGGTGCCGGTTATAAGGCAAATAGCAGCAACACCAAAGCAGGTTACATAGGTGGATCACAGCAGACCATTTTAGAGGGCAATCAAATATTATTTGGTGGAAATCCTGCTGATATCAGCGGAATTGATCTCACGAATACGGCCAATATGGTGAATTTTGGTGCGACCAGTTCATCTGCTTCTACCTTTGCTATTGGTTATCAAACCGCTGAGTACCTACTGGATTTAGAATTATCAGCCATTGAAACTGATGGCCGTGCTGAAATTGTTTCTCAGCCACGTGTTATTACCGCTGATGGACAGACTGCATCTATTGAATCGGGTACGGAAATTCCATACCAAGAAGCAAGCTCAAGCGGTGCAACCAGTGTGTCGTTTAAACCGGCTGTATTAAAACTGGAAGTGACACCACAGATTACACCGGATGAGCGAATCATTATGGACTTGGTAATTAACCAAGACTCGGTTGGTGAAGTTACCAATACAGGTGTGCCAGCCATTGATACTAACTCGGTGCAAACACAGGTATTAGTTGATAACGGCGAAACCGTGGTGCTAGGTGGAATCTTTAGATCAGAAGAAGTAACTTCTATTAGTAAGACTCCTTTCTTTGGTGATTTACCTTTGATTGGTGCTTTATTCCGATATAAGAACCACTCTAGTGAGAAAAATGAGCTTCTGGTATTTATTACACCAAGACTAGTTAAGGACTCTTTAGCGGGTCAATAAACTACTATGGCACGAATACCGTCAATCTATTTAGTAGGGCCAATGGGTGCTGGAAAAAGCACCATTGGCCGTTTGCTTTCTACCGAGCTAGGCTTGGAATTTTTTGATTCTGATAAAGTTATTGAAGAGCGCTGTGGAGCCAACATTCCTTGGATATTTGATATGGAAGGGGAAGAAGGTTTCCGCGAGCGCGAACAGCAAGTAATAGATGAACTAACACAGCGATCTAATATAGTGTTAGCAACAGGTGGTGGTGTTGTTATGCGCGAGCTTAATCGCAACCATCTGGCGAGTAGAGGAACCGTTGTTTATCTCTGTACTGCTGTAAAGCAACAGCTAGAACGTACAGCTAAAGATAAAAACAGACCTTTACTACAAACAGATAATCCTGAAGAAGTTCTGCAAAAACTTTTCTCCATTCGTGATCCTCTGTATCGAGAGATCGCAGACATCATTATTAAAACCGACAACAACAGCCCTAAATCCGTTGTACAAGAAATTAAGAGGCAGATTGAAGACTCATTATGAGAACACTTACCGTTGATCTAGCGGATCGCAGTTATCCTATTTTTATCGGAACCGGTTTGATTAGTCAGTCAGAGCTTTATTTGCCGTACATTAAAGGCAAGCAAGCGCTTATTGTTACCAATACAACAGTTGAAAAGCTGTACTTAGAAACAGTGGTTAAAGCGTTAACTGGCATTCAGGTTGATACCGTTGTACTGGATGATGGTGAACAGTTTAAAACCACTAAAGAATTAGAAAAAATTTATGATGCGCTCTTAAAAAACAAGCACAACAGAACGACGACGCTTATTGCCTTAGGTGGCGGAGTCGTGGGTGATATGTGCGGTTTTGCAGCGGCAACCTATCAACGTGGCGTTAACTTTATCCAAGTGCCAACGACATTGCTTTCGCAGGTGGATTCTTCCGTCGGTGGTAAAACAGGAGTTAACCATCCTCTAGGCAAAAATATGATTGGTGCATTTCACCAACCACAGGCCGTTATTGCTGATACCGAAGTGTTGAACACATTACCAAGTAATGAACTATCGGCAGGAATTGCTGAAGTTATTAAGTATGGGTTAATTGCCGATTGCGAGTTTTATCAATGGCTGCAAGATAACATGAGTAGTCTTGTTGCAAAGCAACCTGGCGCATTAGCGTTTGCTATCGAACGATCCTGTCAAAACAAAGCCGATGTGGTAGCACAAGACGAGAAGGAAGGTGGCATTCGTGCAACGTTAAATTTAGGGCATACCTTCGGGCATGCCATTGAGGCAGAGCAAGGGTATGGTAACTGGTTGCATGGCGAAGCAGTTGCGGTAGGCATGTTACAAGCGGCCGATTTAAGTTGGCGTCTAGGAAAAATAACCGCACAAGAAGTTAATGAATTACGACAGCTGTTAGAGGTTGCTAATTTACCAGTAGCGGGTCCTGAAAATATGACGACTACACAATACTTGGAACACATGGCTGTGGATAAAAAAGTATTGGATGGTCGCATTCGCTTAGTGCTATTGGAAAAAATTGGTCAAGCCTTTATTACCTCCGAAGCTCCGCAAGAGCTTATACTGCAAACACTCACCGCTGGCAGTAGGCTAGGAAAAACATAAAGACAGGCGTTGTTTGTACACAATTCTGTCATGATACTGTCATATCTAAGTCATACAATTTGCGTAAATTATTAATGGATTTACCTTTGTATGACTAACATCTCTTCCTTTGTTTTCCTTCTGTCTTTTTTATTGTTCTCACCAGAAAGCTCAGCCAGTAATCAGGTTGTAGGCTCTGAATTTGACAATACAACACTGCTTTTTACAATCCAAGGATCTAACACAATTGGCGCAGTAATGGCACCTAATCTTGTTAAAAGCTATTTTAAGTTTAAGGGTGCTAAAAATATTCGATCCTATAAAACTACAATCGAAAATGAGCTGGTTGTTGAGGGGGTGTTGCCGGAAACAGATCAGGTATCGAAGGTTTTGATTGCAGCCCATGGTTCTAGTACTGGGTTTAAGGCGCTTGCTAATAATAAAGCCCAAATTGCAGCATCGTCACGCCCAATAAAAAACAAAGAAGTATCACTGTTAGCTGAAAAGGCCGATATGCGTAGTATCGAGAGCGAACATATTGTGGGTATTGATGGTGTAGCAGTCATTGTCCATCCTAGTCGTTCTATAACTGCGCTTAGCTTAGAGCAGATTGCAGGTATCTTCTCTGGGCAATATTTGGATTGGTCCGAATTAGGCGCGGAGCCAGGGATTATCAATGTCTATGCCAGAGACGAGAACTCAGGTACTTGGGACTCATTTAAAAGCATGGCATTAGGTGCAGATATAAGCTTAGTAAGCACTGCGCAAAGATTTGAGTCTAATGACGAGCTTTCTGACAGGGTATCTGCTGATGAAAATGGCATAGGTTTTGTGGGGTTAGGTTCGGTAAGACAATCTAAGCTTGTCGCTGTGTCGGATGGCAGTGCAAAAGCTTTGCTGCCTAATAAGTTAACGGTTGCGACTGAAGATTATGCATTGTCTAGACGGTTATTTATGTATAGCTTAGGCGCATCTGATAATCATTTTGTTAATGAGTTTTTAGAGTTTTCATTAAGTAACACCGGCCAAAAAGATGTGTCCGATGCGGGCTTTATTTCACAAGAGCTGCATGCAGTTATACCTACCTACTATGAAGGCTTACCCCAATCTTTTTTAGAAGTAACCGCTCAGGCGCAGAGGTTAACTATTAACTTCCGGTTTAAGGAAGGGAGTGCCAAACTAGATAACAAGGCGCAAGAAGACTTAAAACGCTTGATTAACTATTTACACACAAATCAAAATCTAGAAGTGATACTTGTCGGTTTTGGTGATCCTAAGCGAAGTGCAGAGCGCTCACAGTTATTATCAAAACTTCGTGCTATGGCTGT
>CALJVD010000183.1 GCA_937974825.1 uncultured Oceanospirillaceae bacterium
CAAGCTCCAAGCTCCAAGCTCCAAGCTCCAAGCTCCAAGCTCCAAGCTCCAAGCTAACTAGCCAAACAACCAAGGGGCTTCGACTTTACGTTTTTCTTCGTAGGCTTTAATGGCCTCTGCATCTTCTAGCGTTAAACCGATATCGTCTAATCCGTTCAACAAACAGTGTTTACGAAAGGCATCCACTTCGAAAGGAATCTCTTCACCTTCTGGTGTTTTAATGAGCTGCGCTTCGAGGTCGATGGTTAACTGATAGCCTTCGTTAGCTTCTGTTGCTTTAAATAAGCGATCAACAGTCTCTTCATCCAACACTATTGGTAGCAAGCCGTTCTTAAAGCAGTTACTAAAGAAAATATCGGCATAACTCGGTGCAATAATGGTACGAAAACCAAAGTCTTCTAATGCCCAAGGCGCATGCTCACGACTTGAACCACAACCAAAGTTTTCACGAGCTAATAACACTGATGCGCCTTGGTAACGCTCTTTGTTTAACACAAAGTCAGGATTTAAAGGGCGGCCTGAGTTGTCGGCATCCGGCTGACCTACGTCTAAGTAACGTAATTCATCAAACAAGTTAGGGCCAAAACCCGTACGCTTAATCGACTTAAGGAACTGCTTTGGAATAATCATATCGGTATCGATATTGGCACGATCCATAGGAGCAACAATGCCAGTATGTACAGTAAACGCTCTCATCATAATCTCCTAAAATTCACGTACATCAACAAAGTGACCAGCAATAGCAGCGGCGGCAGCCATTGCAGGGCTTACTAGGTGAGTACGACCGCCATACCCCTGACGACCTTCGAAGTTACGGTTAGATGTCGAAGCACAGTGCTCTCCTTCTAACAAACGGTCGTTGTTCATTGCTAAACACATAGAACAACCAGGCTCACGCCATTCAAACCCAGCTTCTTTAAAGATTTTGTCCAAGCCTTCTTTTTCAGCCTGAGCTTTAACCAAACCAGAACCAGGTACAATCATCGCCTGAGTAATAGTAGAGGCTACTTTGCGACCTTTAATAACACTCGCAGCTGAACGTAAATCTTCGATGCGTGAGTTGGTGCAAGAACCGATAAAAACGCGATCCAATTTAATATCGCTTAATTTTTGACCCGGTGTTAAGCCCATATACTCATAGGCACGCTTAAAGCCTGTACGCTGAACTTCATTTTTAGCGTCTTCTAAGGTTGGTACTGTGTCGTTTACGCTGATTACCATTTCTGGTGACGTGCCCCAAGTAACTTGAGGTTCAATATCTTCTGCACGAATCTCAACTACTTTATCGAACACGGCATCTTCATCAGATACTAGGTCTTTCCAAGCTTCAACTGCTTTGTCCCAGTTTTCACCTTTAGGTGCGTAAGGACGACCTTTAAAGTATTCGGCGGTCTTCTCATCAAAAGCAACCATGCCCACACGTGCACCGGCTTCAATCGCCATGTTACAAATGGTCATACGAGCTTCCATGCTTAACTCACGGATAGCAGAGCCTGCAAACTCAATTGCCGTGCCGTTACCACCAGCAGTACCGATCACACCAATAACGTGCAACACAATATCTTTACCGGTAACGCCTTCACCTAACTTACCTTCAATTTTAATAAGTTGGTTTTTAAGTTTGCGTTGAATTAAGCACTGAGTGGCTAATACGTGTTCCACTTCTGAAGTACCAATCCCCTGGGCCATAGCCGCAAATGCACCATGAGTTGCTGTGTGTGAATCACCACAAACAACGGTCATACCAGGTAGCGTTGCACCTTGCTCTGGACCTACAACGTGTACGATTCCTTGACGGATGTCGTCCATTTTAAATTCTGTAATACCGTATTCGTCACAGTTATCACCTAAGGTTTTAACCTGAATACGAGAGACAGGATCGGTAATACCTTCAATCCCCGCCTTACGCTCTTCGGCATCGGTCGACACGTTATGGTCAGGAGTCGCGATATTGGCATCAATGCGCCATGGCTGACGACCAGCAATACGCAGCCCCTCAAAGGCTTGAGGCGAGGTTACTTCGTGAAGCAACTGACGATCGATATAAATAAGCGCCGTACCATCTTCGCGCTGCTTGACTAAGTGCTGTTCCCACAACTTGTCGTATAAGGTTTTTCCAGCCATTTCTTCCCTCTCACTCGGTAAATAGGGGTTAATGTTTGTATAAAATGTGTTCATTTATAGTTGCAATATAATAACGCACCTGATAAACAACTCAAACTCATAATTTTTCTAGCTTTCATTCCAAATAGGAATACAACGATGGATACGCACTCGCTCAATGCCTTTATTGCCGTTGCTAACTTACAGTCGTTTTCACAGGCTGCTGATTACTTGCACTTAACCCAGTCTGCTGTCAGTAAGCGCATTCAACAACTAGAGCAACACTTAAACACCAAACTATTTGACCGCCACAACCGTACCGTCAGCTTAACAGAGGCAGGACGCATACTCTTACCTAAAGCGCAGAAGATATTAGACTTAATCAGCGATACAGAAATTGCCATTCAAAGTCATGACACAGAAGTCGCTGGTACACTTTCGCTCGCCACTAGCCACCATATTGGATTGCATCGTTTACCATCGGTAGTACGTGAATTTACCGCCAACTACCCTGCTGTGAACTTAGATTTAAGTTTTGTAGGGTCAGAAAAAGCCTACAAAGCCATCCAGCAACGTCACGTTGAATTAGCATTAACCACGCTAGATGATGACTTTGAGTTTTCAAATCCAGACTTAGAAATCATTCCATTATGGCAAGACGATATGGTTTGCGTATGTGCGAACAACCATCCACTAACACAACACCAACACCTAACATTAGAAGACCTTAGTTCTGTGCCAGCCATTCTTCCTGAGCCGGATACCATTACCTTTCAACTGGTTGAACGAGTATTTAAGCAACAAGGTTTAAGCATGCACGCCCCTATGCCAACCAACTACTTAGAAACCATTAAAATGATGGTATCTGTCGGTATGGGATGGAGCATGTTACCTAAAACAATGTTAGACATTAACTTCCATGAACTAGATTGGCCGGCAGAACCCTTAAAACGTTCGTTAGGGGTCATATACTTAAACTCTCGAACACTGAGTAATGCAGCAAAAGCCTTCCTAAACACACTAAAGCATTAAATTAGTGCTAGGCTGATATAAAGCAATGTTAAAAAGGTCTAAACTGATTACAGTAAGCTTAAACACATAAGGAGATAACGATGCTGAACATTAACCGTATATTAGTAGTACTCGACAAAGGCAGCAGTGAACTACAAGCACTCAAAAAAGGTATTTGGTTAGCCCGCTCTGTTAATGCTGAGTTAACTCTGATGACCAACACATGGGATTCTTTCAGTGCAGAAAACACAAGCCTTGATTTAGACACCCGCAATCAATTAAGAGAAGGGCTTATTAGCCAAGCCGAACAGTGGCTTAATAGTTTTATTCATGATGAAAAAGACATCAAAATCAATGTTGATGTGCGCTGGCAAAAACACCTTTATGAGGCCGTAATTAATGCCACCGAAGAGTCTAACTACGACTTAGTATTAAAACGTCCAAACAAGCATAGCCTACTTGACCGTATCTTTACTCCTGTCGACTGGAACTTACTGCGTCACTGCCCGGCTCCCATTATGCTAATTAAGTCGTCAGAACCCTGGAAGCATAATCGTATTCTTGCCAGTATTGATGCAACCTCCACCGACGAAGGTCACCAGTTAATTAACGATAATATTCTGTCTTACGCAGAACAATTAACCGATCACTTTGATACCGACCTACACTTAGTCAACGCTTATCCATTGGTAAACGTTGCTTTTGCGATGGTGCCAGAAGTAACCGCTCCGGATGACTTACACAAATACGTGCAAGATCAACACGAAGAAGCCTGTGGCAAATGGGCCGACAAATACAACATTTCACGCGAAAAAGTTCATGTAAAAGAAGGCGCTCCGGAAATTGTTGTCTCGGAACTAGCGCAATCTTTAGAAACCGATGTAGTGATGATTGGTAGCGCTGGCCGCACAGGGCTTTCAGGTGTTCTTATTGGTAACACTGCCGAACTACTGTTAGATAAACTAGAATGCGATATTTTAGTGATTAAGGTAACAGACGGAGTTAACCCAGAGATTTAATGCACCGGATTAGAATGATGAGTAAGACATTGCTATTGATTGCCCATGCTCCTTCTCCTAATACACAGAGAATTGTTGCAAGCTGTCAGCGCGCATTAGATGAATCTGGTGCAGAGCAAACGACGCTCATCATTCAATCGCCTTTTGATACGCATCCAGAAGACACCCAGTCTGCGGATGCTATTTTGCTATTTACTCCTGAAAACTTAGCCTATATGAGCGGTGCATTAAAAGATTTCTTTGATCGTAACTATTACCCTTGCCTTGAAGAGACACAAGGCATGCCCTGTGCTGCTATTATTCGAGCAGGACAAGGCGGTGGCGACGGCACTAAACGCGCCCTAGAAAGCATTACAACCGGTTTAAGGTGGCGTTGGGTGCAGGAACCATTAATTTTACGTGGGGATTGGCAAGACGACTTCGAGAACCAAGCCTATGAGCTCGCCCAAGCCATGATAGTCGCTTTAGACAGCGGCATTATATGACGCGTTACAATCTGGGTTATTTCGGTTAAAATACAACCAAACTTCCTATACCACACAAGACCTCTATGACTCGCATCAAAAAAACCCGTTCACTCAAGCGTATCCACAATGTAAAAACGGGTAGTAAAAGTAAAATCAAGAAAGCTCAAATACGCAGCGGCCTTGAACCTCAACGTAAATTCTCTAAAGAAAAGAAACAACTTTCTGCCTATGAGAAGTATTTATTAGAAAACCCTGAAGCTAAAATTGCCGATCAAAAGTCGACAACAAAGAAAAAGGCAAATACGCAGGTGGCGGCTGAAAATAAATCGGCTGAAACTAAAGAACCAACGGTTGAAAAGACTGAACGTAAAAAGTCTTTATTTGATCAGTTTGAAGACACTAAACTAAAAGATATTTACTAAGCACGTAGTTTAACTACTGGGGTGACTGGCTTTACACTGGTCACCTTACCCTCTTCTAGATATTCAGTTATCAACTGAGCAGAATTCCCTTCTAAACAAGTAAAGCGGGTCACTAATATACTTTTTGCCTGCGACACTCGGCGTATAGAACTAACGTAAAGGCTACCAAAAGCACTTACTTCGCCACCATTACCTTCTAGTAATATTTCACAATCAAGTGGCAATAGCTTTCCTGACGAGTCTCTTAAGCGACCAACTATTTCAGGATCAATTTCACATTCAAAGCCTAGCAGCCCAAGCTTTTGGATTTCAGACTCAGAGATGACTTCCTTACCTGTTGTTATTATTACAGTCGTCATATTTTTAACCTGCCAAATTTCATTTGTGCACAGAAAGAATACAATGCCATTGCAAAACTATATGGTTACTAGACTATATATATGAGCAAAAGTGCTGGCGAAGGAGCCAGTTTAATCATTAATATACGCACTTGGCGTACTTAATCACGTCATACAAGGCCTAAAGGGTTATTTTGGCGCTAAATGCCACACCTGAATGGGCTAAATAATAAAAATTAACGAATGTCAGGCGCTTATGAAACAACACTTATTCAAATCGGTATTCATCTTAACCTTACTTTTAAGCGGATGTGCTAGCTCAATTAAAATTGCCGAGCATGGCCCTAGTCCTATAGTTTCTAGCTCTACTAATACTGCTAATGAAGCCAGTTTACAAGTTCAATACTTAGGCGTTGGTGGACACCGCATACAATATGGTGATTCGGTTGTACTTACAGGGGTTTCTTTTACTAACCCATCATTTCTTGCCACCGGCCCTTTTATTCCGTTAAAAAGCGATAAGCAAAAAATTGACGCCTTAATGCCAGAATCAAGTGACGCACAAATCATGCTCATTGGTCATGCTCATTATGACCATTTATTAGACGTTCCTTATGTTTTGCAAAAGCATGCTCCTAACGCGCATTTATACGGTTCACAAACAACTGTTAATAGTATTATTAGTGAAGTACCTGCTGAGCGTATGACCGCAGTTAACGAACATATGGCTATAGACAGCCAACCCGGCACTTGGTTTTACAGTGACGACAAAAAAGTAAGAATTATGGCCATTCAATCATCTCATGCGCCCCACTTTATGGGCATCAAGCTAATGAAAGGCAAGCATGAGAAACCCTTGAAAAAGTTACCTTGGCATTCATTTGGTTGGAAGGAAGGCCAAACTCTGGCTTATATCATCGATTTTCTAGACAGTAACAACGAACCCGTACACAGAGTCTTTTACCAAGATTCGGCATCCTCAGAATCTAGCTTAGTACCCGATTTAGGTGACAACAAAGACATCGATGTAGCCATTCTGTGCCCTGCTTCATTTAATCAAATCAAGAATTACCCAGAATCTGTCGTCAGCAGTACCCAAGCAAAACACTATATACTGGGTCACTGGGAAGACTTCTTTGGTAATAACCACAACGGTAAACAAAAGTTTGTACGTAACACCAATGCTGTAAAATTTATTGACCGATTAGAAAATGCTTTACCTGAAAACAGTTCTTGGACACGTCCTGAGTTGTTTTCGACTTATTACTTCACATCAGAAGGATTACTGCCTTGACGCCTATTCAACGTAGTGCACTTTGTGCTGCCATTGCATCCATCAATGCTCCTCACATTCAATTCTGGGGGGAGCATAATAAGTCTGACATAGCGCCCTACACTAAATTTTTAACAAAAATACGCTCTTATTTAGCAGGAGAGCTCAAGTCGCAAGCCAACTTATTACGCTTCCACGATGAGTTCTATGCTTGGCGTGAGCAACAGCAAGAAGAAGACAGCCTCGCGTATCGTATACAGGAATTATGCAACGCCGCTTTACACAGCGCAGTCGAAAGCTTATTCGATCCAGAATGTAATGACCTAGCACTCGTCGAAGCTACCCTAACAAGCTGCTGGGAAGAAATGGACGAGCTCGGTGCTGAAACATCAGACCTACGTCACTACTGGTCTGATATAAAAAAAGAAGTACTAACTTTAGTATCCGATCGTCGTCAGATTCCACTTCCTAAAGAATACTTTACGCTATTAAAAGAATCCGACGTGAGTTTGTTTGGTTTAGGAGCATAGTTACAAACAAGTAACGTTCCACTACTCATAATAAAGTCAAAACCTGATACAATGCGCCGCGATTTGATATGGGTATGACTATGACTGAATTACTATCTCCTGCTGGTACGCTTCGTAATATGGAATACGCATTCGCCTACGGTGCGGATGCGGTCTATGCGGGTCAGCCGCGTTACAGTTTGCGTGTACGTAATAACGACTTTACCTTAGACAACTTAGCTTACGGTATTGAACGAGCGCACGCGTTAAACAAAAAGCTGTACGTGGTTAGCAACATTGCTCCACACAACAGTAAAATCGGCACCTACCTAAAAGATATTCAGCCGGTCATAGAAATGAAGCCCGATGCACTTATCATGTCTGATCCTGGGCTAATCATGATGGTTAAAGACCGTTGGCCCGATCAAGTGATTCATTTATCGGTACAAGCCAACGTTGTTAACTATGCCACCGTTGAGTTTTGGCGCCGCCAAGGCATCAGCCGTATTATTTTATCGCGCGAACTCTCTCTCAACGAAGTGGCTGATATTCGTGAAAAAAGCCCAGAAATGGAACTTGAAGTTTTCGTTCATGGCGCACTTTGCATGGCGTATTCAGGTCGTTGTTTACTGTCAGGCTACATGAACCACCGTGACGCCAACCAAGGTTCCTGCACTAATGCTTGTCGTTGGAAGTACGATGCGCACGAAGCCACGGAAACCGACTCAGGCGACTACGTCCCTAAAGGCGTTGAAGAATTCGACCCTAACGCTGTAGAGCCTACATTAGGCGTTGGCGCCCCTACCGATAAAGTATTTTTGCTACAAGAAGGTAACCGTCCTAACGAGTACATGCCAACCTTTGAAGACGAGCACGGTACCTACATTATGAACTCGCGCGACCTACGCGCCATTCAACACGTTGAACAACTCATTAAAATGGGCGTTCACTCATTAAAAATTGAAGGTCGTACTAAATCGCATTACTACGTTGCACGTACTACTCAGGCGTACCGAAAAGCCATTGATGACGCCATTAGAGGCGACTCATTCGATAAAGGCTTAATGGATGTACTAGAAAACATGTCTAACCGCGGTTATACCGAAGGGTTTTTCCGTCGACACGTACATGATGAATACCAGAACTACGAGCGTGGTCATTCCATCAGCACCAAACAACAATTTGTTGCTGAAGTAGACCAAGACCTAGGCGACAGTTTACTACTGAATGTAAAAAACCGTTTTGAAGTGGGTGACAGCTTAGAGCTAATGACTCCAAGCGGTAACATTCCCTTTAACTTAGGCGAATTAGTTGACCAACACGACCGTCCACGTCAGGATGCGCCTGGTTCAGGCTTTGTTGTTAAAATTAAAAAGCCTGAAGGCTGCCCTACTACGGATTTCACTAAATCCTTACTTATTAGAAACTTACCCAATCAAATAATTGCCCATGACTAAATTTCCTCTGCCAGAAGTCCTGTTTGTCGATGATCAAATTATCGTCATAAACAAACCAGCGGGGTTACTCAGTGTCCCGGGCTTATATAACAAAGACTGTGCCGTTAGCCGCTTAGAGAAAGAGTACGGTGAGTTATTTATTATTCATCGTCTAGATCAAGATACCTCTGGCATCATGGTTTATGCACGCAATAAGCAAGCATTAACTTTTATCCAGCAGCAGTTTGAAAAGCAGAAAACACGCAAGGTATACGAGTGCTTAGTGATTGGTAAATTACGCGGCACTAATGGTTGTGTAAACCTACCCATCTGCGTTGACTGGCCCAACCGTCCTTTGCAAAAAATCAGTCATACTGATGGCCGTTATGCGCTAACACGCTGGAAACGTCTTGAGCAAAACGATACGCAAACACGTGTAGAGCTCTACCCACAAACCGGGCGCTCTCACCAGTTACGTATTCATATGCTTAACTTAGGACACGCCATTGTTGGCGATCCCTTCTATGCGCCAGAAAGCGCGAAAGAAAACAATCGATTGATGCTTCACGCTCGCGAGTTAGACTTTAACCACCCAGCGACCAACGAGCGTATGGAATTTAAGCTGGCTGCTCCTTTTTAAGGAGCTATTTAAACTGCAGAGACTTAAATAAGTAAGTAAACAGCAGTAGCAGCAACCCAAATAAGATTAAAGCACCCGTAACAATCGCAATGGCTATGCCACCAAACAAATCGGGCGCTTTCATCATGGTGCTCATCAGTGATTCTTGATAATAAAAGAACCATTGATGACCATCAGGAAACACCCAGATATGCATTTGATAAAACACTTCTTTAGGCCCTATCACTAGCACCATCGCTAGCAGAAAAGCCACCATCAACGACAAGCAAATCAACTGAACTTTAAATTGTGGTTTGCGTTTGGTTTTGAATAAATACGCACACAACAAAGCAGTAACAAGCAGTATGAAAATCGCTGCGGCTCTCAGGGTATCGATAAGATTAGCCACATCTTGTAGATGCACAACCTCAGCCCGATGCAGCAAGGGTTTTACCACCCCGTTCACTTTGAATTGAATATCCGCCAAGCCGCTACCATGACTATGAACAGCGGCACTGATTTGATTAAAAAGAGATACGTGCTCTTGCTTAGATAATTGGTCTAACCCAAGAATAAATTGATTTTGCGGAGCAAATTTATCGATATGGGCACCAATCTCATACACATCATAAAAAAGGTCGTAACCATAGTGCACCGCAGCATTTGCCCACCAGCTTAAAGCCAAACTGCTTAGCAAGATTCCCCATAAAGCTATAAACCAAACAAACTGAGTACGCAGATCTTTATTAATCATGCTGCAAAAACTCTTTGATATGCATGGCCACTTGTGGTGCAGAGCTGGCTTCTAAATGAAAATGATGCCGCCCCTCTACTGTTTTTATCGTTGCATCAGCAATATGCTTAGATCGTTGATCAAGATACGCTTGTGTCACCATGCCCTGCTCGGCACGAATAGCCAACACGGGAGCTACTAACGCCTGTAAAATGCTTTCTAATTGATCTTCTGTAAAACGTACAAGTGAGGGTAATCGCAGACGTGGATCGGTGCGCCATTTCCATCCTTGATCACATAATATTAAATTACGCTCGACTATGTTTCTTAAGTGCTCTTCAGGAATAGCATTATCGCCACGTTGTCGCACCGCCAATGCTTGATCAACACTGCTATAAGTAGATGATGTTTTTAACGTCGCAGTTAAGCCCTGACGTAGCTGTGATGCTACTTGGCTTGCTGGGGTTGTTAGGGGACCTAAGCTATCTAAAGCGATATAACCTAAAACTTGCTCTGAAAGAACAGCAGCAATAAGCATTGCAATACCAGTGCCTAGCGAATGCCCTAGTACATAAAACGAGCGGTCTTTGAGTAAAGAGTGAGTATTAATGGCCTCTAGAATGGGTGGCACATAAGCCCAAATAAGATAACTGCTCCCAGCACCTAACCAAGCAGAGTGCCCATGCCCAGGCAGGTCGATAGATAACACTGCATAGTCGTTTAAATACGATGCTAGAACTTCAAAACTAGCGGCATTATCTAGCCAGCCATGAAACGCTAATATCAACGGCTTGTCTGGCTCGCCATAGAGAATCGCACCAAGATCCCCAATGGATGTTGCTAGGGTTATTTCTTTCATAAAGAAAGCTCTGATAATGAATTTATAATGGTTTGTGCTGTTTCTTCAGGATACTCCAAAGGAAACATATGCGTTCCTGGAAGCCAATGTACTTTCATACCTAATTTTTTACGCATACGAGCGGCTTGCTTAGGTTTTAGTATCGTACTTTCTTTGCCACCAATAGCGACCGCGGGCACCGGTAACGGTTTACGCAACACACAATCATCAGGAATAGTACGATAAATTTTCATTTCAACGCTAGGATCAAAATGTAAACGTAACCCTTCGTCAAAGGGCTGAGTGCCATAGCGTACATAATGCTCTAAACAACGAGGATCGAACTGTTTCATCAATCGTTTGGCTTTAAAATACTCAATCGCCTCTTCTTCGTTCGACCAAATAGATCGTCGTCCATCGGTACGAGCCGCGGGTGTAAAACGATCCATCATGCCTAATAGTTTAATCAACTTTAGACCACTGGCTTCTATAGGACTAAGCGCCGGCACATCAAGAATAACCACAGCCTTGACTAAATCAGGACGTTTAACCGCCAGGCGCATACTTAAAATCCCCCCTAGTGAGTGCCCAACAGCAATCACCGGCTCGCTATAACTTTTCTCAAAGTGCTCTGTCATTTCGCGCTCAAGCAATGGCCAATTATTGGTCACAGGGAATTCTGGGTGATGACCAATACGGTCAGTCCAACGTACATCGTAACGCTCAGATAAGGCGTTGAATAAAACTTGGTAACTGCCACCTGGAAATCCATTGGCATGAGAAAAGTGTAATATTGACTTAGTTGTCATTGTTCTTAGCCCTACCGTATTTTTATTATTCTGCTAAGACTGGGTACCAAACATGTTGCACTGTCATGCACCCAACAGCGGCGATATCGCCTTCCAGCAACCAGCACTCTGCAGGGGACCAAGGCTGGTCAAAGCACCGCCCCTCCACTAACCAAGAAGCAAGATGACCAACCAATGGTAAATGAGAGACCAGTATTAAGTCATCAGAGACTGTGCTGAGTTGATCTATTAAGCACTTTGCGTCTGCGTCCGGCGTTAAATCTTGCCAAGTTTCTACGGATAACCCGCATTCCTTAGCAATGATATTAGCGGTTTGTTGCGCTCTTATATAGGGGCTTGCAATTAAACGAGGTTTTTTAGGAAACTGACCAACCAACCATTGGCCAGCTATCTTGGCTTGATGACGACCATCAGCCGTTAATTGTCGTGCAGGGTCAGGCGAGGTAAAGCTCGCTGAGCCATGCCTGACAATACATAATTTCACTTTTCTTCTTCCGTTTCTAGCCTTGGCCAGTCTTGGAATGGATAAGGCTTGGCTTCATTAACATTGGTTAAGAAGAAAGTAATTTGTTGTAGGTACAGACCTAACGAGGCACCAAACTTAACCAACGATGGGTGTGGGCTACCAGTAATAAGTGTGTATAACCATTGTCCTAACGTTGCCAACAGCAAAACGATATCAAGTAATCGATATACAAAGAAAAACATAACAACAAATAAAGTTCTTATCCAAAAAGAGTCGGATGTAACGGTTTCTTTAAACTTATTCATAGCTTCACTTATATTAAATTTCGTAACGAGGTAAGGCGAACTCAACATCAGACGTGTGTTCACCCGTCATTAGGCTCTGAGCGACTTGCTTAGCTTCAGCGCCATTAAACAACACTTCATACGCCCCCATTACTAGAGGCATATATATATCAAGCTCGATAGCTTTTTCCCTGACATAGCGCAAGGTATTAACACCTTCTGCAACTTCGCCAAGTTCTTCTATCGCTTCTTCTAAGGTTTTGCCGCTACCTATGGCTAAACCCACTCGGTAGTTACGGCTTAATGGTGACATACAGGTCACTACAAGGTCACCAATCCCAGCCATCCCTAAAAACGTTAGCGGGTTAGCACCTAGAGTCACTGCAAAACGGCTCATTTCTGCTAATGAACGCGTAATAATCATACTCTTAGTATTTTCACCCATACCCAGCGCTGCCACAAAGCCAGATACTATGGCGTAAATGTTTTTCAACGCACCGCCAAGCTCCACCCCATATAGGTCATTAGACGCATAAATACGGAAATACGAGCAACTCAAAGCACTTTGAATTTCACGGCGGATATCAGCATCTTCACAAGCCACCACACTGCCGGCTAGTTCGCGGCGTGCAATTTCTTTAGCAAGGTTAGGGCCACTTAAAACAGCAATAGGATTGTTCGGGCATACTTCTCGTATCACCTGACTCATAAGCAAGAAGCGCTCGTGCTCAATGCCTTTAGTGGTTGTGAGTAAGACTTGCTCAGGTTTAAGTGCTGAGGCAATGCTTTCCATAACCTCTCGTACCGAACTACTAGGTACTGAGATAACAACAATATCGGCATCTAAGATGCTGGCGTGAATATCGGTCGTGGCCGTTAAACTAGGATTTAGCTTAACGCCTGGTAAATATCTTGGATTTTCATGCTGGCTATTAATGGATTCTGCGGTTTCTGCGTTACGCATCCACTGTACGGTCTGAATATCATTGTCTGCCATTATGTTGGCGACCACAGTGCCAAAGCTTCCCCCACCGATAACGGCTGCTTTTTTAAAGCCCATGTTTCCTCCGGTTTTACTGGTTGTGACTTTCAGCTTCTAATGAATTGACTAAATCCTGAAACTCACTTTTATTCTTGTCGTTTAAACTCATCAAAACACGATGCGCTTCGATAACTTGTTGGCGCCCTTCTTCCTCATTGATTTCATCGGTGATCCACTCTTCATATTCAAAATTATTTTTGAACGGTTCATGGATAAGATGGAAAACTTGCTCAAACCCCATGCTTTTTAATAAGCGAGTAATTGAGGCCACTGGGCTAACAATGGTTGGAGTTATATTAAAACGTTCGCGACTTAAGATAGACACCTTTGCTAACTGGCCAAGGGTAGTGCTATCAATCGCCTCAGCTTTAGATAAGTCTATGATTATATTCTTAAAGTTAGGCGTGGAAAGTATTTCATTTAGGTAGTCATCCAGACCGCCACAAAGATTTAAACGAATATCGCCACTTAACTTAATAACGTGAGTACCTTCATAAAAGGCAACTTGAATATTTCCTGAACAACCCATAGCTAACCTCTCGCAATAGCTACCATGGTAATATCATCCAAGATTTCTACATCTTGCTCTAAGTTGAAATGCTCAGTCAAAGTACGCAATCGACCCCCACTTCGTTCTACCAGTGTTTTGAGCTGTTGCTCTTTATCAACACCGTCTTTATTCATCATTTCTAGAATTCCATCTGAAAACAGCAACAATCGAAAGTTTTCAGGTAACTGACACTCATAGGTGTTGAAATTAGCTTCGGCAAACAGCCCTACTGCCATTCCCTGCCCTTCTAGGTATTGCGCTTGTTTATCGCTGTAAAGAATGGGCATAGGCAAATGACCGCCAACGCTGTACCGCAAGGTTAAAGTATTAGTGTCTATTACACCATAAAACATGGTGGCATACTTATCTAAGTGTGACGACTCAAGATCGGTATTAATAAACGAAAGAACCTCTGCCGGCTTTAAAATATCTGTATTTTCTTTACGTACATAAGCACGCCTAAACTGATCCACCAGCTTTTTAATAAGAATAGTCACAAAGGCTGAAGAGGCACCATGGCCGGATACGTCGGCAATATAGAAACCTACTTGGTAATCCGATATTTTAAAATAATCTAAAATATCGCCACTTAAAAATAAGGCAGGCACCACTAAGTGCTTAAATTCTAAACCTTGTAGGTTAAAGGGTTTAGGCTGCAAACGAACTTGAATTTCACGACCCGCTAAGTGGTCATTACGCAACTCATTAAGCCTATTACTAAGCTCGCTGTTGGTTTCTTCGAGGTACTTCTGGTAGGTCTCATTCTCGGCTTCTAATTGCGCTAGCTGCAGCGCTTTAGCCACAACGTGAAGAATGATTTCAGCGCTCGCCCAAGGGTGTATAAAGTAGTCATCTATGCCGTTAGTGAGCGCATCTAAAACAACCGAGCAGCCAGTGTCTTGCTTCACCTTCACTATCACAGGAGCGTAAGGCAGATAACGTCTTAACTGATTAAGCAGATCTGGATTTTCTGTCAATAAGCTCAGCGCACAGATGAGAGCATCAATAGAATTCGTTTCAACCTGAGCCAGCAAATCATCTAGATTACTAGCGACCAGCACTTTGTAACCATTCTGTTGCAAAAGACCGGCTATTTGCTGACGAACTATTTTGTCTTCATCAATGACCAGCACAGTTGCGGCCATTTCTAACTCCCGTAATCGATCGTTGTGCGAACACTAAAGCTAATTGCTTTTTGATGCAATCATTTCCTGCCCCAGTGTCTGCAACTCCAACAACCCTATTGTGGTTTAAGGCTTAGATAAGCCGCTATTTTAAAGCATTCACATACGAAAAAGGTCTGTTTTATAGACTTATAAAACAGACCTATCCACTAGTATTAATGACAGATACTAGTATTCTGGCAACTCTATATCTGCAAAGAGCTCTTCGACTTGCTGTGGAGAAGTACAAGCAATGGCTTGATCGATACGCTCCTCGGTTAAGTGCGGCGCAAACTCTTTAATAAAGTTATACATATAGCCGCGTAAGAAAGTGCCCTTACGGAAACCAATTTTGGTAACACTAGAATCAAACAGATGACTGGCATCAATAGCAACTAAGTCACCATCGGTTTGTGGATCTACCGCCATACTGGCAACAATACCCACCCCAACACCTAAGCGAACATAGGTTTTAATAACGTCCGCATCCGCCGCTGTAAAAGCCACTTTAGGCTCTAACTCATGCTCTTTAAAAGCCTCATCTAAACGTGAACGCCCAGTAAAACCAAATACATAGGTTACTAGTGGGTGCTTAG
Source organism: uncultured Oceanospirillaceae bacterium (assembly GCA_937974825.1). Lineage (GTDB taxonomy): Bacteria > Pseudomonadota > Gammaproteobacteria > Pseudomonadales > Oceanobacteraceae > Venatoribacter. The sequence goes on from CALJVD010000183.1 coordinate 15,679, forward strand.
CCAATTCTTTGATGGTTAATTTTTCTTTAAGCTGAGCCAATGGATGATCTTTTCTTACAAGAACACAGCGGTTCCAGCGATAGCACGGCATCATAATAAGGTCGGTAAACTTTTCCATGGCTTCAGTAGCAATGGCAAAATCGACAACACCTTCAGCGGCCATTTCAGCAATTTGCACCGGTGTCCCCTGCTGCATATGCAAAGACACTTCTGGGTACTTTTTCATAAAGCGCTGAATCACTTTTGGTAATGCATAACGAGCTTGAGTATGCGTAGTAGCAATAGATAACTCACCTGTGCTTTGATCACTGAACTCTTGCGCTACACGTTTAATGCTTTCTGTTTTACGCAGAATATCGGCAGAAATCTCAAGAATGGTTTTACCCGCTGGAGTTACTCGCGTTAAATGTTTACCACTACGGGCAAAAATCTCTACGCCCAGCTCATCTTCAAGTAAGCGTATTTGTTTACTGATACCAGGCTGCGAGGTATACAACGCTTGCGCGGTGGCTGATACGTTAAGGTTGTTTTTCTCAACTTCACAGATATACCTAAGTTGTTGTAGCTTCATGCGCCCTCCAGGCTCTAATGCCCCTTAGTTTCAAGGGTTAAACTAAGCAGCATAATAAATTCTTAATAATGCTGTGATATATTAACGCCAAAGCCCCTTATATTCCATCTGCACAGATAATATAATTTAAAGTATTTTTAGTTATATAGAAAATAGTGGCATTTATCGGGTTTATTTAATGTTTTTAAGTGTGCAAGCATGCTCAGCATTTGTCATAATTAAGAACAATTTTTTATAAGATCAGTGATTTAGGGAAATAATAATGAATGACAACCGTGTTGACGATTTGAGCGTTGAATCCATCGTTCCACTAATAACGCCTAAAGAGCTTAAGCAAAAGCGCCCAATTTCCGAAGAAGCGATCGCCAGCGTTCAAGAAGGACGCCAAACCATTCGCAATATTTTAGACCATAAAGATCACCGTTTATTTTTGGTGATCGGCCCTTGCTCTATTCATGACGTAGAAGCTGCTAAAGAATACGCAGTTCGTTTAAAAGAACTGTCTGAAAAAGTCAGTGACACTTTATACCTAGTGATGCGCGTCTACTTTGAAAAGCCACGCACAACTGTCGGTTGGAAAGGCCTAATTAACGACCCATACATGAACGACACCTTCAAAATTGAAGAAGGTTTAGAAATTGGTCGCAATTTACTATTAGAACTTTCTGAAATGGGCTTACCGCTATCAACTGAAGCGTTAGACCCAATCTCTCCTCAGTACATTCAAGACCTTATTAGCTGGTCAGCTATTGGTGCACGTACCACTGAGTCGCAAACACACCGTGAAATGGCATCAGGCCTATCTTCTGCGGTTGGCTTTAAAAACGGTACCGATGGCGGTTTAACGGTAGTAACCAACGCGCTTATGTCCGTTGCTAACCCACACCGTTTCTTAGGTATTAACGCTGATGGCCAAGTATCCATCGTGTCTACTCGTGGTAACCAGTACGGTCACTTAGTATTACGCGGCGGCGGCGGCAAGCCTAACTATGACTCTGTCAGTGTCTCTCTTGCAGAACAAGCACTAGAAAAGTCTAACTTGCCGAAAAACATCATGATTGACTGCAGCCATGAAAACTCAAACAAAGACCCATCACTGCAACCACTAGTGATGGATAACGTATCGAGCCAGATTCTTGAAGGCAACCAATCCATTGTTGGTTTAATGATCGAATCGAACTTAAAGCATGGTCGCCAAAATATTCCTGCCAACTTAGACGACCTAGAATACGGTCTATCGGTAACCGATGGCTGTATCGGCTGGGAAGAAACTGAAGAAGCCATTCTAAAAATGCACGAAAAACTAAAAGACATATTACCGACTCGTAACAAATCGGAATAATTAACCCTAATCGCATAGGAGATAACTTTGGACGCTATAACCATTAACCATTTGTTGTTAATCGGTGCTGTTTTAGTAGCCGCTAGCATTATGCTTAGCTCATTTGCGAACCGTATCGGCGTCCCTATTCTGGTTATATTCTTAGCGGTAGGTATGTTTGCTGGGGTCGATGGCCCCGGCGGCATTGTCTTTGAAGATTACACTCTAATGTACATGGTAAGTAACCTAGCACTTGCCATTATTCTACTCGATGGCGGTATGCGAACGCGTGTCGCCACCTTCCGTGTGGCCCTATGGCCCGCCCTTAGTCTGGCTACTCTAGGCGTTGTCTTAACTGCCGGCTTAACGGGTTTAATGGCTCACTGGCTGTTTAACCTCAGCATACTACAAGGACTACTAATCGGTGCCATAGTTGGCTCTACCGACGCTGCCGTTGTATTTAACCTGTTAAAAGGTAAAGGCCTAAACGAACGCGTGGGCTCGACCCTAGAAATAGAATCGGGCAGTAACGACCCCATGGCAATGTTCTTAACTGTCACTTTGATAGCCATGTTGGTAGAAGGTAAAACCTCGTTTGAATTCGGCATCTTAGCCAGTTTAATTCAGCAGTTTGGTTTAGGAATAATCTTAGGGGTAAGTGGTGGCTGGTTATTGCTCGAACTGATTAATCGCTTATCCATTGCGGAAGGCCTATATCCACTATTGGCAGTGTCTGGCGGCATTATTTTGTTTGCACTCTCTACCGAGGTGGGTGGCTCAGGTATTTTAGCGGTTTATGTATGCGGTCTACTCTTAGGTAACCGCCCAATCCGCAATCGCCATGGCATTTTACATATGTTTGATGGCTTAGCTTGGTTAGCCCAGATTGGCATGTTCGTTATTCTTGGTTTGCTAGTAAACCCCAGCGAGCTTCTGCCTATTGCTGTACCAGCATTATTGCTATCACTATGGATGATCTTATTTGCACGTCCTATTTCAGTATTTATAGGTCTATTGCCTTTCCGCAACTTCACTTTCAAAGAGCGCAGCTTTATTTCTTGGGTTGGCTTACGCGGTGCTGTGCCAGTTATTTTAGCGGTGTACCCGTTAATGGCAGGCTTAGATCATGCTCAACTGTTTTTTAACGTCGCGTTCTTTATTGTGCTTGTGTCTCTTATTTTACAAGGCAGCACCTTGGCTTTTGCTGCTCGCAAAGCACAGGTCGTGGTTCCTGAAATGCCGTCTCCTATTACCCGCTTAGGCTTAGAGATCCAACTTGCAAGTCAGTGGGAATTATTCATCTATCGTTTGAAAGAAACACGTTGGTGTATTGGGGCTGAGCTTCGCGAGCTGCACATGCCTGAAAACACTCGTATTGTGGCACTCTTTAGAAACAACCAGTTACTGCACCCTTCAGGCAGTACGGTGTTAGAAACCAACGATATTCTTTGTATTGTCGGTCATGACTACGACCTACCCGTATTAGGTCATATGTTCAGTGAAACACCGAAGCGCGGCTTAGACCTTAGCTTCTTTGGTGACTTTATGCTGGACGGTCAAGCAAGGCTGGCAGACCTAGCACACTTCTACCCTATCGATCCTAGTAAAACGACCGCTGAAACCATCGAAGAGCTACTAAAGTATAAGCTCGGAAACAACTTAGTCGTTGGTGATACTTATACTTGGGGTGGTATGATTTGGACCATTGCAGAAGTTGAAAACGGCAACATTTTACGCGTTGGTGTTAAGCAGCTTTCTGATAATACTGATGTCACTGCTCAGGAAAGTGCTGTCGTCTAATTCTAATCTCTAGTTCAAAGATTCAAAACTTATATGTCTTCTCTTAATTGGCAGCAAAGTTTTATTAAAACTTTGCCTGTTATGCTGGGTTATATTCCCTTAGGTATTGCCTTTGGTGTGCTGTCTGTGCAGATGGGCTTCCCTTGGTGGCTTGCGCCTGTTTCATCCATCGCTATTTATTCCGGTGCCAGTCAATTTTTAATACTCAGTTTGTTTGCATCGGGTGCTAGCCTGAGTGCAATTTTTATCGCGGTTTTTTTATTAAGTACTCGTCATATATTTTACGGACTATCACTCTTATCTCGCTATAAAGATGCCGGACGAAAAAAGCCCTATCTTATTTATGCGCTTACCGATGAAACCTATTCTCTGCTTACCAGCAGCCCTGACCGTGATACAGACTTTAAGATTACTATACTCAATCACAGTTGGTGGTTTTCAGGAAGCGTTATTGGTGTAGTCATTGGCAGCCTAATTAACTTTGATAGCAGCGGTATGGAGTTCGCTCTTACTGCTCTGTTTATCGTGCTTACCATTGAGCTATACAGCAATAACAAGGCACTAAAACCACTGGTTACCGGTTTAGTCTGCGCTCTTCTAGCACTACTTTTTTTACCCAGTCAGCACCTGTTATTAGCCGCCATTAGCGCCGCTAGTATTGTTATTTTATTTGAGTATGTAAGGGCAAAAAATGGACACTAGTTATTTATTACTGGGGATTGGAGTAGCAGGACTTTCATCTATTTTATCGCGCGCTCTGCCTTTTATTTTTCTATCACGCTTTGCTAACGCGCCATTACTGCACTTTTTAGGAAAGCAGTTACCCGGCGCAATTCTTATTATTTTGGTGGTCTATTCCTTACAGGATTTATCGGTTATAAACAGTAACTTTGAACTTGTTAACTCAGCCAACGGCTGGCCATTATTAGTGGCCTCGCTAACAGTGGTTTTATTGCATTTTTGGCGAAGAAACACACTGCTATCTATCTTATTAGGCACAGGCACTTATATGTTTCTTATCCAATACTGCCTATAACATTCGGTCTAACGGTAACCAAGATAAAAAGCGCACTAATGAACGCTTGAATATCGAAGTGTTAGGCTCTTTATGATAAATAATATCGGGCTCTCCTTTTTCAACCCAATACAGTTTTCCTTTTTCATCCAACTTAACTTCATAAGAGGCTTCAGTAATACGGTTAATGAAGACCTCATCTAATGCATCGGCCAATGCCGGGCTTTCAATTAAAAAACCCATTTCTGTATTTAATCGTGCCGAACGTGGATCAAAGTTAAACGAACCTACAAATACTTGTTCATTATTAATTGCAAATGTTTTGGCGTGCAAACTGGAGCCCGAACTACCAAAAACCCCCGTACCTGAACCTCCTTCATCGGCAAGCTCTGGGCGGTTTTTCATTTCATACACTTCAATACCCGCTTCTAATAAATCTTTTCTGCGCTTCATATAGCCCGAATGTACCGCTGTTACATCGGTGGCTTCCAGTGCATTGGTTAACACACGAATTTGCGCATCGTTATTCGCTAGATCGACAAATGTTTCGGTACCGACTTTCGCAGGTACAAAATATGGGGACACCAAATCAAGTTTTTTTATTTTGATATTGAGCAACTCTTCGAGTCGATACAGCATTAGATCGCTGTCGTCATCTAAACCAATACCTTTTATTGGGTCATCACTGACCAAACGCACATCTACCCACTCAAAGGGTAAATCCTTAGAGTTGAACCCATTGGTAAAATAGACGTTTTGTAAGGCAGTAACATACAGCATCGCCTCAGGCTTGCTAAAGGTAGAGCTAATGTGTCGTAGCACATCATTTTTACTTTTCTTTGCTTTAAATACATTATCTACTGGCAATGAAGACTCGCTCATCCAATAACGATCAAAGTCTTGACTCACCTCGCCCGCCACAGGTCCTAGGCTAAGGACATCTAAGTCTGAAAATAAAATACCGTCGGTAGCAGCAAAGTATTCATCACCCACATTACGCCCTCCGACTATGGTCATAATTTGGTCGGCCGTCAGTGACTTGTTATGCATGCGGCGATTAGCGCGTTTGAAGTTTGTAACAAAGTCGAAGGCTCTAAACCTTCTTGATTTAAATGGGTTAAATAAACGAACTTCAATATTAGGGTGTTCGTTCATCATGCCCAGCCAATCATCAATACCAAAACTACCTAAGTCATCTAGCAATAGTCTAACTCGAACACCACGCTCTGCCGCTAATAGCAGCTCGTACATAAGCATGCCGCCGGTATTATCTTTGCGCCAAATATAATATTGAACATCTAAGGTTTTTTCAGCGGCGCGTATTAATAGAACACGAGCAAGAAAAGCATCAAGCGCGGCATCTAAAGGATAAAC
>CALJVD010000184.1 GCA_937974825.1 uncultured Oceanospirillaceae bacterium
CGTTGAATGGTTTATTTACATTAATAATTTAATTGAATTGCCGCACTAAAGGATACTGCTGGCAAAGCTATTCATTTTGAATGGTGTGACAATATAATTCCGTTTCCCCTAGTAATAATACAAAGAGACTTCAATGCGCTTCGCTTATGGAATTGTTATTACGGCCTTATGTGTTGCCCTAGTCATTGGTGTGCAAAAATGGTGCGGCCCCGTTTTACCTGCGTTAGCGGTTGAGCTCAAACCGCTTGAGGTACGCATTGTTGCCAGCGGCGAAGTTCAATATCAGTCATTGGCACGCAGCTTAATTTAATTGGCCTATTCACTGGCGCTACAGTCGACGCTTTAAGTAAATAAGCTTGGCAGCTTACTGGTTGCTTTCTAAGTGAAACTTATGGAAGAGTCGATGCAAAATGGGCGCTAAAACAATACTGGAGGTGGCTATATAAACATAGCTGGAAACAATCCCATAGAGGCTGGCAAACAACAGACCTGAACTCGTTTTAGGAAGAATAGAAATACCCAGCCCACCGGTTAACGTAATAGAAGCCACCAATGCTTCTACCACCCCCATATTGTCGAAATAAACGTGCCCGATGGTACCTACCACTATGGTTAAGGCAACTAATAGCAGCGCCACCAACACATGCACAAACATACGTTTACTAAATTCTTTCTTTGATAATAACGGCTTACTTTTATGCTCGTACATTGGTTACCCACCTATTATTACCTACTTATGCCTACTTGTTATTTTCTAGCCGCACACTAATAAGCTTACATATTAATTATTTAACTGCCTGATAAAGCGGTGCCCCATTAAGTCTGCACCTATGTGGCCGACCTTCACATAAATCAAAGCGCCCTGCTCTAGTGTGAAAGGCGTATGGCTGCTGTAACGAGGGTTTCTTAACCAACTACCGGTTGGGTATTGGCCGTACTCGTCACAGAACAACCCTTCAAGCACTAATATCTCTTCCCCACCAACGTGTACATGACGACTAAACTGCGTATTAGGCGCCCAACGCACCAAGGCGGTATTAACGCCATCATGCTCGTGCAAAGGTAACACCGATAACCCTGCCACCAGCCCCGGTAACCATTGGGCATCATTGGTGTTGAATGCCAACTGTGTGGTATCACTTTCTGCAAATTGCCACAGTTTAACCAGCAAAGTGCAGCCCTCTTTAGAGAACGGTTGGTGCGACGTACCAGGCGGGTTACGCAAGTAAGTACCGGCTGGGTAATCCCCATGCTCATCAGAAAACACACCTTCCAATACTAGTATTTCTTCACCACCGTTATGAGTGTGCGAGCTATAACCACTGCCCGCCTCATAACGCACAATACTGGTCGCCATCGCAACTTCGTCACCCGCACGGTCAAGCATCATGCGGCTGACACCCGCTAAGGGTGAATCGCTAAAATGGTAGTCTTCAGGGAGGATAACCACACGCTCGGTAAAATCGCTGTTTAAATGCATAAGGTTTACTGCTGGGTCTTTAATAACACGATGGTTTAAGCTACTGATTCAAAGCAAGACTGTTCACTACTTCTTTGAGCTGCTTACTGCTTTTTGACCATTGTGCTTGTAAATCGGTAGCGGTTGCTAAATACACATACCCGTCTTTTTTAACGGCTTTTGCATAGAAATAAAGCTGTCGACCGCCCATAGCACCAGAGTATTCAAAGAACAGCACATCGTCTTTCATAACACTGCTAATCACCTTAAGACCGAACTCTTCGAATTGAGCGTCTGATAATTTTTTGTAGTCTTGTAGCGACTCTGCGTAAGGTTGTATTTGAACATTGACATTGGCTGCAAAGCCATCGACGGGCGGTAAAAACATCTGTAACGGCTGTGCGCCTTCTGCTGTTGGTGCTCTATCTAAAGCATCAATACTGAACCCTGCTTGCTTGAAGACAAGCTCATCAGCGAAAACAGTATTTATAGATAATAAGGTCACAAATAAGAGTAATTTATACATCAGGCTTTCCTTTTGATGGCGTAATAATATTAGAAACTGAGTCTGTCAGTACTTAGTGCATATTTAAAGCTATTTATAGCAGCAAGTCCGCTTGAATCGGGATGAATTTATTAGCGGCGTTTATTAATGAGTCTGCGGTTAGTTTTTCTACGCCGTAGACTTCTACGTTCGCATTTTTCTTAGTGCGCATTCTATGGGCGAGCAAGTCAAAGTCGCCATCACCGGTCACCAAAATAACGGTGTCGCTCAGCTCTGCGTATTCAATGGCATCCAATGCTAAGCCCACATCCCAATCACCTTTAGCAGAGCCGTCTGAGCGCTGAATATAAGGTTTGAGCTTTACTTCAAAGCCAATGGCTTTAAGTATGTTTTGAAACTGTCGTTGTTTTTCATCGCCACGGTCGATGGCATAAGCTACCGCTTTAACCACTTGCCTGTTATGAGTCGCTTGCGCCCAGAACTTGTTGTAATCGAAGTTACGACCAAAGGCTTCTTTGGTGGTGTAGTAGACGTTTTGTACATCCACCAATATTGAAACAGTTTCCATCGAATATGCTCTTTTTTAAAAGTGGATGGTAAAAGCTAGGCAGCGGCTAATTTATTTAGAATTAGCCCAAGGGCTGGTTTTCTTTCTAAAGGTGTAAACATACAAGCCTTCAACTTTCGTTCTGGCCCATTCAGTTTTACGCAAAAACTTAAGCGTCGACTTAATTGACTGGTCTTTTTTAAAGCAATTGATATTAATTTGATTCGCCAAGCCATCCCAGCCGTAATGCTCTTGTAGCCTGGTAACAATTTGCTCCAGCGTTACGCCATGTAATGGATTTTTAGGCTGTTCTTCACTCATAGTTTATCCCTAGCATGCAGTTAAGCATTAGTGCCTTCTAACAGCGTTGTTAGCAACTTGCTGATTTCTACTTTCAAGTCTTCGTCTTCAATTCGCTCAGCACTGGCTTGCGCATTCTTTAAATTTTCAATGGCAGCATCCACCAAACCCAGCTCTGCTTGTAATGTCGCCATAGCAAAAGGAATGGATGACATAAAGTCTTTGGAATCAATGGCCACCGCTTTTACTAAGGCTTTAGAGTAAATAGCTAAGGCTTCCTCATAGTCAGAGGTAAAGTCTGCTAAGGTTTCCCACTGCACCGGATGGTCTTTGTGGGTGTCTTCGTTGTCTTCACAGATGGCTTTTAACTCAGCATAAAGTGCATCGAACTTTTCTTGATTCTTTTTGTTAGCCGCCGCCAACAGTTTTTCTGCCAACCCGTGTACGGCTTTGTATATTTTAGTGTTCATAATTGCTCAATTACCTGTTGCAACCACTGGCTAAAAAGCCCAGAAGTGATGTTTCTTTATTAAAGATTAGGGATAGTTTGACACAAAGCAGAGAACTATAAAGTCGCTAGTAGGTAAATCATAGCGCCAAGTTGCATTAGCAGCCATATCCAGGCCGCCACTGCGAATTGAAAACGTTCATTCATAGAGCGGTCCGGTTGCTGGGAAAGCCAAATACCAACGTTAGCCACCAGCAAAGACAAGCCCAGCGTAAACACACCGCCACGGGGTGAGAACCAGTTAAACACCGTACTTTTGTCTGCCAACACAGCGAATAAAACCAGCACCACTATTGATATAAGCGCAGCAGCTTGCTTCATTGCTATTAATTATTTGCGCGAACGAAATTTAAATAGCATAGACGGTAATACGCTGTCTTGACGTATTAGTCCGTGGTGTAGAGCTGCGCCAATGTGAAGAACAATAACCACAAATAAAGACCAAGCTAAAATTCCGTGCAAGTCACGTAACACACCAAAGGCTTGGTAGTTGAAACCAATCAGCGTAGGTAGTTGAAACAGGCCAAAGAAACTTACAGGTAAGCCTTCAGCATTGCGCATTAACCAACCGCTTAGTGGTTGCGCCAGCATTAACACATACAGCAACACCTGTGTAAACTTGGCCGCTAATTGCTGCAAACGGCTTAGCTCAGAAGGTAAAGCGGGAGCGGTAAAAAAGAAACGATTCACCAAGCGTACCAATACCAGCACGAACACCAACACCCCTATAGACTGATGCATTTTGATAGCAGTGTGTTGCCAAGGTGCCATACTTTGAATCATTGATACGCCGACGAACAACAGGCTAATAATTAACAAAGCACTTATCCAATGAATTAACTTAGCACTGGTTGGAAAAGATTTTGTATTGCTCATTATTGTGCTCCAGCTTTTTGTTGGCCTGTTTTCTGTGAGTCTGCTTGCTGTTGAAAGCTTTCGCGAGCACGACGACGATAAGATTCAGCATAAACCGCACTACGGGCATTTAAGATAGGGTCTGCGGTTGCTTCCATGCCTTTTGGTAATACCAGTGGGTCAAAGTTAATACCGTTGCAGGCACTGCCTTGTTGTGGCTCTACGGCACGAATGACCACAGTACCGGCATTAATCACTGTACGTTCTTCTGGCCAAGCCACAGTAGGGTTGTTTTCATCGTCACTGTCATTAGCCAAAGTGACTAACATATCGAAGCGTACGACATCATTTTCTAAGCGTTGCGCTAGCTCTATTTGCAAGGCATCTGGGTGGCTATCGCTAATGTTTTCATCTAATGGCTGAGGCTCTGCTTGTGGTGCCATGGCCCAACGTACTGCTTGGCGTTCACCGTTGTTGTTAACTAAATAAAACGCATTGATGCTGTGGTACTTTTCAGTAGCAAAACTGCTGGAAGCTACGTAATCTTCTTTCCACTGATTAAATTCAGCCATCTCAGGGTGTGCGGCAAAGAAGGCTTTTATCTTAGTTTCATCGCGCTTGCCTGTTTTAGGGTCGGGCGTTAACAATTTAATTTGTTGGAAAAACACTTCAGGAGTTCGCACCGCCATAACCGTGGGTGTATTCATGGCTGTACGCCAGCGTTGGCCGCTGTCGCTAGTAAAACTTAACGCTAAACTACGAACGCCAGAAGCTAGGTCTGGTGCAGTCGGGTTTCCACCACCAATTGAAAAACGACCAATAAAGGGGTAATTACCCTTCTGAAAAAACTCAGCCGTTGTAAAAGGTGCCAACAAACCAGAAGCTACAAACTCACCCTGCAAACACACACCTTTTGCATGCGCGCGTCTAAAACTAGCATTGGGTTTTTCGTTTTCTTGTAGATTCACAAACTGCTGGGCAGTAACCCCTCGCCCACCAAACAAGCCGGCTGCGTATAGAAAAGCCAACACAAAACCGGCCATCAATACAAAAATAACAGCATAGCGCTTTATTATGCTGGTTGAATCGTTAGTACTATTACTCATACGAAATTAAATCTTATGTTGTGAGCTGTTGGCCAAGCTGATTAGTTAGTAGACTTTTATCATGGCTGTAATAGTAGCAGCTTATGTACTGTTCAGAATAAATCATATAGGTATAAAGTTTTTCTTAATATCTTTTATTGACCTCAACATCATCCCCTGTAAAATCCAATACATATCATTTTTCACATATGTCTTATATGAACCCTTGCACCTTTTTTAAATGCTTAGCCGATGACACTCGCTTGAAGTCATTATTACTAATAGCCAAATCAAAAGAAGCCTGTGTATGCGACCTTATGACTGCACTTGAACTCGACCAACCGAAGATATCACGTCACTTAGCGTTACTGCGTAAAAACAGTATCTTAATCGATGAAAGACGTGGCAGATGGGTGTTTTATAAACTCCACCCAAACCTACCCACATGGGCGCAAGAAATTATTTTCAAAACCGCTGCTAATAACGACGATTATCTAAACATTGCTTTAGAAAAATTGATTGCCTCGCAGTCTACGTCAACCACTTCCTGCTAGAAGCCAATTTCCTTATGAAAATTCTTTATATTTGTACACATAACCGTTGTCGCAGTATTTTGTCTGAGGCCATTACCAACAGCCTTGCGGCTGAAAACATTGAAGCCAGAAGTGCTGGCAGCCAACCTGCTGGTGAGGTACACCCGCTTTCTCTTAAATATTTA
>CALJVD010000185.1 GCA_937974825.1 uncultured Oceanospirillaceae bacterium
CATATTCATTTAACCGCCGAGCGTGTCACGGGCATTGTTAGCCGTGGTGGTTCTATTATGGCTAAGTGGTGCTTGGCGCATCACAAAGAAAGCTTTCTTTACACCCACTTTGAAGACATCTGCGAAATCATGAAAGCCTATGATATCTGCTTTTCTTTAGGTGACGGTTTACGCCCTGGCTCCATTGCCGATGCTAACGATGCCGCTCAATTTGCTGAGTTAGAAACCCTAGGCGAGCTAACAAAACTGGCGTGGAAACACGATGTTCAATGCTTTATTGAAGGGCCAGGGCATGTGCCTATGCACCTCATTAAAGAGAACATGGACAAGCAGCTCGAGGAATGCGGAGAAGCGCCTTTCTACACATTAGGGCCACTAACCACTGATATCGCCCCTGGGTATGACCACATTACATCGGGTATAGGTGCGGCATTAATCGGCTGGTATGGCTGCGCCATGCTCTGCTATGTAACCCCTAAAGAACACTTAGGGCTACCGAACAAAGAAGACGTAAAACAAGGACTGATTACTTATAAAATTGCTGCGCATGCGGCCGACTTAGCCAAAGGTATTCCCGGTGCGCAATTGCACGACGACGCTATGTCTAAGGCACGATTTGAGTTTCGTTGGTACGACCAGTTCCATCTAAGCCTAGACCCAGAAACCGCCATGGCCTATCACGACGAAGATATGCCTAAAGAAAGCCATAAGCTAGCGCATTTCTGCTCTATGTGCGGGCCTAAATTTTGCTCGATGAAAATATCACAAGAAGTGCGTGATTACGCCAACCAAAAAGAAGGTGAACTCACACCAGAGCAGGGCATGAAGCTCAAGGCAGAAGAGTTCAAAGCCCAAGGAAGTCAGTTATACAGAGAGGTAGAACATGCAGCTGAAAGTTAATGGCGAAACCAAAAACTTTGTACCGGCACCAGTCAATCTTGAGCAAGTGTTAGATACCTTAGGTTACTTACAAGAAGATGCGCCTCGTTTTGTTGTGGCATACAACCAAACGTTGGTGAACCCCGATCAGTACCTAAAAACGACAGTCTACGAAGGTGATTCTGTCGATGTATTAAGCGTTATAACAGGTGGCTAGAACAGGAGGTGGCCGTGGTGCCACCTTTTTATGGTCTGTTTAAATAATAAACAACGAAAAAAATACTTATGAAAGCATTAACAATCGCCGGTGAAGAAATACGCAGTCGTTTATGGCTAGGCAGTGGTTTATATGAAAGCCCAAAACAAATGAACGACACATTAAATAATGGTGCCCCTGGGTTTATTACTCTGTCCTTAAAAAAGCAAACCGTTGAAGAGCTTAAACAAGTTAAAGAAGAGCATAGCTTTTGGGAATACCTGCAACAGCAAGCACAGCATGGAGCTAAACTGTTGCCTAATACAGCGGCCTGCTTTACTGCCAAAGAGGCCATTTTACAGTCACAATTATCACGAGAGCTGTTTCAAACAGATTGGATAAAACTGGAAGTAATAGGCGATAAAAGGAATTTACAGCCACATCCGACCGAAACCATTGACGCGGCTAAAGAGCTTATTGCTCAAGGTTTTAAAGTCTTACCCTATTGCACCGATGATCTGGTGTTATGCGAAACACTTCTGGCGCTAGGTTGCTCTGCTGTTATGCCATGGGCAGCGCCTATAGGCACTGGTTTAGGGCTGCTTAACCCGTATCAATTAGGGCAGCTTAGAAAGTACTTACCTGAAGCGGTCATAGTGATAGATGCAGGCATAGGCAAACCCTCAGATGCTATGGCTGCTATGGAAATGGGGTTTGATGCCGTGTTGCTTAATACTGCTTGTGCACGAGCACAGCAGCCAGAGTTGATGGCAACGGCCTTTAAACAAGCCGTTGAAGCAGGGCGATTAAGTTATACGGCAGGGATTATGGCACGTCAGGAGCAAGCCCATCCTAGTACGGCAGTGTATTAGGAGGCAGTTATGTCGACACTAAGAAATAAAATATGGACGGTTACCGCGACTGATTCCAGTGGCGGAGCAGGTGCCTTTGCCGATATTAAAGTCGCACACACTTTAGGGTGTGATTGTGGAGTCATTGTAATTGCTCTAACGGCACAAAATAGCCTTGGGGTGCAGGCAGTTCAGCCGATAACTCTTAACGATATACAAGCCCAATGGCATGCGCTAGAACAAGACGGTTGGCCCGAGGTTATTCGTTTGGGCTGGTTACCAGCTCAGGTAGATATTTTAGAGTGGCTGGTGGCTAAGTTGCAGGAATACTCAGGTATCGTTATCTGGGATCCAGTACTCTCTGCTTCACAGGGCAGTGCCCTAAGCCAAGATTGGCAAGAGCCCACGCTAAAACGATTACAGATTCAGTTATTACAGCGAGCCGATTTAATAACGCCCAATATAAAAGAAGCGCGAACCTTAGCCAATCTAGCAGACAGCGCCAGTGCGAAAGACTGTGCACAGAGTCTGGCGAGTCAGGGTGCACGCCATTTGTTGGTTACTGGTGAGCAGGTCGATGATGGGTATATAGACGATCTGTTTTTGTTTTCTCATCAATCAAAAGCGGGACAAGAAGAGCTACCAGGAGACTCTTTGGCAACGATGTTTACCTTAAGAAAGCCAGCACTTGATGCACAAGCACACGGAACAGGTTGTCATCTCGCTGCCAGTGTCGCCTGCTTATTAGCTAAGAAACACAGCCTATACGATGCTATTACTCAGGCTGTTGGTGCTACTACTGTGGCACTAAAAAATGCCAGTTTGGGTAGCAAAGGCGTAGGCAATGCTTGGGCCAGTCATTATGTACATGCCAAAACAGAAGACTGGCCATTAGTATACGCTGAACCAAAACTAGAAGGTGGCTTTGCCTCGCTTGATGGTCCTTTAGGTTTGTATGGATTGGTCGACAACCTAGCGCATTTACAAAGACTGTTGGAGTTAGGCATTAATACCCTTCAATGGCGGGTTAAAGCCCCAAGCGCAGGGTATATTAAAGATACCCAACAAGCGATTGCGCTCTGTAACGCAGCGAATGTTCCGTTGTTTATTAATGACGATTGGAAACTGGCAATTAAACTCAACGCCTATGGCGTGCATTTAGGTCAAGAAGATCTAGCGCTTGCCGATTTACCGGCTATTCAAGCAGCAGGGCTGCGCTTAGGCATAAGTACGCATGGCGACTGGGAGCTAGCACGCGCAAGGGCATTGCAGCCTTCCTATATTGCCATTGGTCCAATTTATAAGCCTTTGTCTAAGGAGCTTAAATACGCACCTCAAGGCTTAAAAAAACTAGCACGCTTTGTTTCTTGTTTTCCTGATACGCAATTTACCTGCATAGGTGGTATTACCCAAGAAAATGCTCACAGGGTGTGGGCTACTGGAGTGCAGTCGATAGCGATAGTCACCGATTTAGCCAATGATGAAGGTTTAGAAGAGCGTATTCAGAAACTTAGAGCGATATCCTCAGAAAATACGCTTGAAATTCTATAAATGCCCCCCATAAATACAGCATCAACCTACTTTAACAAATACACATATTATAAAAGGGAGTGCGGTATGACTGCTGCCAAAGAAACTTTAGGCTTTAAAACCGAAGTTAAGCAATTATTGCATCTAATGATTCACTCTTTGTATTCGAACAAAGAAATTTTCTTGCGTGAGCTTATTTCAAACGCTTCTGATGCATGCGACAAGTTACGCTTTGAAGCCTTACAAAACGATGACCTATACGAAGGTAACAGCGATTTAAGCATTCACGTTGATTTTGATAAAGACGCAGGCACCTTAACCATCGAAGACAATGGTATTGGTATGAACCGCGACGACGTGGTGAACCACTTAGGTACCATTGCAAAATCAGGTACCGCTGAGTTTTTAAGTAAGTTAAGTGGCGACCAGAAAAAAGATTCGCAACTGATTGGTCAGTTTGGTGTTGGTTTCTATTCAGCCTTTATTGTTGCCGATAAAGTAACGGTTGAAACTCGCAAGGCGGGTGAAACTGCAGATCAAGCTGTACGTTGGGAGTCGGCAGGTGAAGGTGATTTCACTTTAGAAAATATTGAAAAAGCCGAACGCGGAACCCGTATTATCTTGCACTTAAAAGAGGAAGATAAAGAATTTGCAGACAGCTTCCGTTTACGCACTTTAATTAAAAAATACTCAGACCACATTGCGACCCCTGTTTTCTTACCTCAAGAAACAGACGCCGAAGATGCAGATAAAGCAGAGAAGAAAATCCCTGAAGCAGTTAACCAAGCGAAAGCTCTCTGGACGCGCAGCAAGTCAGAAATTTCTGATGAAGAATATAACGAGTTTTATAAGCACGTTTCTCACGATTGGAACGATCCTCTACTGTGGGCTCACAACAAGGTTGAAGGTAATCTAGACTACACCAGCTTGTTATATATTCCTTCGAAAGCACCTTTTGATATTTGGAATCGCGATGCCATTCGAGGCCTAAAACTGTACGTGCAGCGCGTCTTTATTATGGACGATGCAGAACAGTTCCTACCGTTATACCTACGTTTTGTTAAAGGTGTATTAGACTCAAACGATTTATCACTGAACGTATCACGTGAAATTCTTCAGCAAGACAAGCAAGTAACGACTATGCGTACTGCATTAGTGAAACGTGTGTTAGACAGCCTTACTAAACTGGCTAAAAACGATGCTGAGAAGTACCAAACATTCTGGGATGAGTTCGGCAGCATTCTTAAAGAAGGCCCAGCAGAAGACTTCGCTAACCGTGAAAAAATTGCCAAGTTATTCCGCTTTGCGACCACTAAGAGTGAGGGTGAAACACAGAATGTTAGCTTGACCGATTACGTTGCTAGAATGCGTGAAGGTCAGAAAAAGATTTACTACATCACTGGTGAAAACTATGCCGCGGTCGCTTCAAGCCCGCACTTAGAATATTTCCGCAGTAAAGGTGTAGAAGTTCTATTACTGAGCGATCGTGTGGATGAGTGGATGGTCGGCCACCTAACTGAGTTTGATGGCAAGCTATTCCAAGACATTACTAAAGGTGAATTGGATTTAGACGATTTAGCCGACAGTGCTGAAAAAGAGAAGCAAAAAGAGCTGGAAGAAACGCATCAGTCACTGGTTGAGCGTGTTGAAAAAGCATTAGAAGGCAAAGTGAAAAAGGTACGTGTTACGTCAAGACTGACCGAATCACCGGCATGTCTAGTGGTTGGCCAGTATGACATGGGCGGACACATGCGTCGTCTTATGGAAGCGGCAGGTCAGCCTCTACCAGAAGCCGATGTTACGCTTGAGATTAACCCAACGCACTTGTTAATCGAACGCTTGAACTCTGAACAAAGCGAAGACCGTTTTGCAGAGTTGGTGGAGCTTATCCATGCTCAGGCTCAATTGGCTGAAGGCAGTCAGTTGGAAGATCCGGCACAATATGTGCAGAGACTGAACAAGCTGTTATTAGAACTATTGAACTAATAATTGCTTGAAAATAGTAAAGCGCGGCGGTTGGGGTTTTCACTTCAGCCGCCGCGCTGTTATTATGCGCCACTTAAATTGGCTTTTAGTTTGCCCAAGGGTTGGAAAACACATGTTTCGTTTTATTAAAAAATCAGCGCTAGTTCTAACAACCATGGCTATGGCAATCCCTGCTGCTAATGCTGGTGGTTCGGTTGACCTTAGTCTTTCAAACAAATCATTCCGTGCAGGTTATGGTGCAACAGCGGCACAATCCGGTGTTCATTTTGATGCCGCATGGCTTCATCATGAAGATGAAGGCAACATGGCAGAACTGGGTTTTCATGTAGTCGAAGCACGCCCATCATCACGTAATACCTATATTGGTATTGGTGCAAAACTGCATGTTGGTCGTTTAGATGAAATTAAAGAAAACGTTGGCGCAGTAGGTGTGGGCGGTTTTTTCCGTTATAGCCTACCGGTTAATCCTGCTGTTGGTGTGGCTGGTTATGCATACTATGCACCTTCAGTGTTATCTTTCTCTGACACAGAAAACATGATTAATACCGACTTACGTATTCAATACAGCGTAATCCCAAGCGCTCGTGTATTTGCCGGTTATCGTTACGTTGGTACAAAAATGGAAGACAGCGGTTCTAAACGCTATAAGCTTGGCAGTGGTCTGCACTTAGGTTTAACCATCGACTTCTAATATAGCGTCAGTTTAATCAGACAGAGTTCTATTAAGTCGTTTCTTATGACGAACTGTTCTGTATCTGCTTAAGCTATATATCTTCTAATGTGCTATAGTCGCCCACCTTATTTTGTGAGGCAGCTATGGCACATTTTTTTGAAATAGTAGAGTTATCAAATGGCGATGTGATTTTACGTCGCACCGATGATTTAGACGATGAAGCGTTGGTTTCTGTCCGCTTCTCTGAACAGGCTAAAGCAGGTCTTCAAGCTCATCACTTAGAAATTGCACGAGTGATGCTAGAGGCAGGTGTTCGTAAAGTAGGGGAGTTGTCGGGCTTAGAAGTTGAGCGCGAGGATTTTGATACCCCAGAGCATGACGCCCAACTTCATTAACGCTTAAATGCGGTGCGCTAGAATGATGTGTGTACCGCTTTTTATCGCTTCTTCTTGCAGTAAATCTCTATCTTCGTTACTTAGCTCACCTTGCCATTCAATAATCATATGGCTGTTCGCCGCGTTAAGAATTCTTGAACACAAGGTTTTTTGTGTGTCTGCACAAGTATCTAAATGGATAATGGGTGCTTTTTCTAAGCCCATTTTCGTTAGCCAAGTTTTGTTAATAGTACGGTTAGGACTAAGCCACATTAGCCAGCGGGTGTGAGTGTCGCACTGAGCCAGTAATGGCAGCATTTGGACAGGATGAATTGTACTGTTCTCACTCAGTATCATTTCTGTCAGGCTACCAGTACCAATGGCCTCGGAAGGTTTTCTATTCGGTAGTTCAGCTACCGGCGCAATGGCTTTTTTAGTAGTAACGGCCTGTAATACAGGTGGGGTACTGATTACGTCATGCGCTGATACATCTAAGGCTAATTGTTGCATAGTCCTGCTCCTATATTGACTGGCTTAGTGGCGGCGAATGACGCCGACAAACAAACCTTCAATATTAAATTCTTGATTCTTGGGGTTAACTTCAATGGGCTGGTAGTCATCGTTTTCAGGATGCAGCAGCACAGAGTTCTTTTGCTTTTCGTAACGCTTCACTGTGACTTCGTCGTCAACACGCGCCACAATAATATTGCCATTACGAGCAGTGTTGGTTTTATGCACCGCAATATAGTCACCATCATGAATGCCTATATTGATCATACTGTCACCTTGTACTTCGAGTAAGAAGTCTGCTTTAGGGTGAAAGAATTCTGGTGCAATAGTGCAGTAATCTTCGATATGTTCTTGGGCAAGTATGGGTTCGCCTGCCGCCACTCTACCGACAATAGGTAAACCTAGAGACTCTTCTTCAATAATACGAATACCACGAGATGCGCCAGGAATCATTTCAATGGCACCTTTACGTGCCAGTGCTTTTAGATGTTCTTCGGCAGCGTTAGGAGAGCGGAAACCCAACTCTTTAGCAATTTCAGCACGGGTAGGTGGGAAACCTGTGTCTTCAATGGCGCTTCTAACATAATCGAGTACACGTTGCTGTCTTTCGGTTAACTTAATCATTCTTTGTTGCTCTGGTTGTATATACAGTAGGTGTTAATTTATACAGTAAAATACTGTTTGTAAATAGAATTAATGATATTTGCTTAGTGACATGTAAAATTCTTGCCATTAGAGCGTTTTAAACGTATGTTTGAAACACTTGTTTTTATTTATCATTTAGCGGTTACTAAGCTACGAGTTGTAAGACGGATTTATGTCACAGAAAGATACAGTTACCAGTTTATTAGATGCGGCTGAAGAATTGTTTTCAGAGCGTGGATTTGCAGAAACATCGTTACGTAATATCACCACTAGGGCAGGGGTCAACTTAGCTGCTGTTAATTACCACTTTGGTTCAAAGAAAGCTTTGATACAGGCGGTTTTCGCTCGCTTTTTAACACCGTTCTGTGAACAGTTAGAAGGGGAGTTAAACGCTATAAAGATTCGTAATGCTCACACTTCTGTAAGTTTTGAAGATCTTTTAAAGTTAATTTCTCATGTGGCACTTAAAGCCGGTCAAGACAGCCCGCGTAAGCTTGGTATATTTATGCGGTTATTAGGGTTGGCGTATACTCAAGGACAAGGCCACTTACGTCGCTTCTTGCAAAAAGAATACGCCCCTGTGTTCAGTGCTTTTATGGAATCCGTTAAAACAGCTACGCCAAACTTAACCGACGAAGAACGCTTTTGGCGGATACATTTCATGTTAGGTGCTACTATATTTACCTTATCAGGCTCTGACTCATTAACGGCTATGGCTGAACATGATCTAGGTAAAGGTTCTAATATTGCTCAGGTTATCGAACGCTTAATTCCGTTCTTAGCAGCAGGTCTGGATGCTCCGCAACTTGCAGAGGCGTAGTAATGCCAACACACCCACGTATCGAATATCCTCTGATAGAAGTCTCTATAGAGGATCAAAAACTTCGTTTTTTAACTGAAGACGACAGTGTTTACTTCAATATTGCCACCGCTAAAAACGGTGCCGGTGAGCTCGAAAACTCTGGCAAAACTCCTCGCGGTTGGCATCGAATAGTCGCCGCCATTGGTCATGGACAACCGATTAATGCCGTGTTTGTTGGTCGTCGTCCTACCGGTGAAATATACACCCCTGAATTGGCTCAACAATTTCCTGAAAGAGATTGGATCTTAACGCGTATCTTATGGCTCCAAGGATTAGAAATTGGACGAAATCGTATGGGAAATGTCGATACAATGCGCCGCTACGTCTATATTCATGGCGTGCCCGATAGTAAGGTAATGGGTGTGCCTGGCTCTGCCGGGTGTATTAATATGAATAATAACGATTTATTACGCCTGTTTGACTTAGCGCCAGCGGGTACAAAAGTGTGGATTCAAGAAGAGTCCTTTGCGAGGATTGAATGCGTTACTCTATAAACCCTAAGGCGATTGGCGTTGTTGCTGATATCGAAGGTTTAACTCTAAGCTCTGACGATATCGAGTTTTTACAGCAACCTGAAATAAGCGGCTTAATTTTCTTTGCCCGCAACTATGAATCGCCCGCACAAATTGCCGAGCTATCAGCCAGCATTAATGCCATACGTCCCGACTTACTGCTTTGTGTTGACCAAGAAGGTGGTCGTGTACAGCGTTTTCGTGATGGATTTACGCGCTTACCGGCCATGCTAGGGCTAGAGTCATATTATTTAGACAATCCAGAGGCGGCTTTATCATTAGCCAAAGAGTTAGGCTGGTTAATGGCCGCAGAGGTTCGCCAGCAAGGTGTGCACTTAAGTTTTGCACCTGTGCTCGATATCAACTTTGGGTGTTCAGACGTTATTGGTGATCGTGCATTTGGCAGCAATGCTCAGCATGTAATTCAGCTTGCAGGGGCGTTTATTGATGGAATGGATGAAGCCGGAATGCCAGCGGTGGGTAAGCATTATCCTGGGCATGGCGGTGTTGTTGCCGATTCCCATTTTGATCTGCCTATTGATACTCGTTCATTGCAAGAGTTACAAAGTGATATTGAGCCTTTTCGTCATCTTATTAAGACGCAAGCATTAGCTGGAATCATGCCTGCGCATGTGTTGTACCAAGCGGTCGATGCCGACAATAACGCGGGTTTTTCTCCGTTGTGGCTTCAGGATATTCTGCGTCAAGAGCTTGGCTTTGAAGGGGTTATCTTTAGTGACGATTTAACCATGGCAGCGGCCGATATAGGCAGCTATGAAGAACGCACACAAGCGGCTATTGCAGCCGGTGGTAATGCATTGTTGGTGTGTAATAGCCGTGATGCTGCACAGCTGGTTATAGAAGAGGTTCGTCGCCAACAAAGCAATGGCTTGCCCCACTTAAACTTGCAAGGATTACAAGGGCCATCACAGAGCTTCGATGAGGCGCGTCAACAGCGCATTAAAGAGCAGCTGCTGACCTTTAAGTAGTATCTAATACGTTAGAGTTAGTTCGATGTAGGAGTAACTCTAACAATAACACCTAGCATTGGGTGGTCTATATAATGAAGCTCAGTGCTTCGCATACGGCGTTGTAGTTGAATATGGCCGGCTCTAACAGGGATTAGTACCGATTCAGGCGCTTCTGCCAGTTCTATATTGTCATCAGCGTATTCTGCCAATTCATTCTCAGCTTCTTTTGAAATCTCGCTAATAAGCGCATCTAACGATTGGCTTGTTTCACTTTCAACGTCTTCACTGTCTGGATCGACCAGTTCACTAGGGTGGCCTAGGCGACTGTGCTGCATGACTAGATTAGAACGAATATGCAGGTAGCGACTTAGGTACAGACTAAAACTACCCGATAAGTTAAGGTCTTGGTTTAAATGGTTAGCTTCTGGCGCTAGGTGAATATTAACGGGGTGTACTATGGCGTTGTTTCTTTCACCAATGGGCTCAATCCATGCTTTATGCCAGAGCAACTGCATGCCAGGATTGTTTTGAATACGCTGAACAGCTCTTTGTAAGTCAGCGCTTTCTAAGGTTTGCATAGAATACTGCCATGCTGCTTGTGGGTTTTTGCTAAAACCGTAGTCAGCAATCAAGGCGTGATAGTTTTTAATGCTAGGCGTCAGCCACCAACGGGTAACTGAGTTACTTTTTTTAATGTTGGTCGTGTCGAGTGATTCTGGCCAAGTCTCATTATTGATTAAATTAAGATCGGTATAAGCCACTAAAATCATTTCAACCTGATATAAAGGGGCTGCCTGAGCAGTAACACTGAGTTGCCACAGTAATAGACTGGTAAGAATAAAGCGCAATGTCACTTGCCATGCTCCTTTTGTAAATCATTAATGATTTGTTCAATGTGTGAGAATCGCTGATCGATGCTCGCCATGTTAAGCGCAAATTTAAGGGTATGACCACCTTCTAGTTTAAAAGTGGCAGGCTTGCTTTGAACTAATTTAATAAGGTTGAACGGATCAATCTTAGT